>NZ_JAMYKW010000023.1:0-98647 GCF_040317555.1 Mesorhizobium sp. M1406
TATTGCCGGGCGGTTGTGGGCGCCCTCGGGCCGGCGGGGGTGGGGGCGGGCGGCGCGGGTTGTTTTTTTTGGGTGGGGGGCGCGCGCCGGGGGCCGGCAACGCCGCATGCGCGTGACACGCGTTCGATCTTCGTCGACGGCCACTACCGGCCGAAGGAGATGTGGCGCGAGGCTGGTGGCAGTGCCTTCAATCCCGGGAACTACTACTATGTCGGCGGCAATTCGAAATTCTACGGCGCTGTGCTGATCCGCTACCGCAAGGAAGACTTTGCCGCCATGGAGCATTTCGGCGGTGTTTCGCCGGCCTGGCCGTTTTCCTATGAGGAGTTCGAGCCCTGGTATTCGAAAGCCGAACAGCTGTTTCGCGTGCGCGGCGCGCTGGGCGAGGACCCGACCGAACCGTTCCATTCGATCCCCTACGCCTTCAAGCCGGTTCCCGACGAAGCCCCCATCGCCCGCGCCCGCGCCGAGCTCAAGGGACTCGGTCTGCATCCAGCCTCGCTGCCGCTCGGTGTCGACATCGACACCTGGCTGAAGGAGGGCAAGACCGGCTGGGATGCGTTTCCCAACACCGGCCAGGGCAAGGTCGACGCGCAGACCGGTCCACTGACGGCGGCACTCAAGGACAGCAACATCCAGCTCGAGACCAGCTGCTATGTCGAGTACCTGGAAGCGTCGCCCGACGGCAAAAGCATCGCCGCCATCCACGATCGGCAGAATGGCGAGGCGAAGAAAGTCACGCCGAAGCTCGTCATCCTCTCGGCCGGCGCGGTCAATTCCGCCGTCATCCTGCTGCGCTCGCCCTCACCCAACAACGGCAAGGAAGGTGACAAGGGTCTTGCCAACCGCTCCGACCAGGTCGGCCGCAATTTCATGAACCACAATTCGAGCGCCATGCTGGCGATCGACCCGCGCCGCCGCAACGATGCCGTCTACCAGAAAACGCTGATGCTGAACGACTATTACCTGTCCGACGGCAAGGGCGGCAAGCCGCTCGGCAATGTCCAACTGCTCGGCAAGATCGACGGCAACATGCTCAAGGCCAACGTGAAATTTACGCCGAAATTCGCGCTCGATTTCATCGCCGGCCACGCCGTCGACTGGTATTTGATGTGCGAGGACCTGCCCGATCCCGAAAGCCGCATCATGGTCGACGGCAAGGACATCGTCATGCAATGGCGGCGCTCCAACATGCAGTCGCTCGACGGACTGACCAAGGTGATGCGCGAGAACTTCCGCGCCTGCGGTTATCCCCTGGTGTTGTCGCGGCCATTCGACAAGCGCACGCCGTCGCACCAATGCGGCACGGTCAAGATGGGCGACGATCCGGCGACCGCGCCGCTCGACCCCTTCTGCCGGTCGTTCGACCATCGGAACCTGTTCGTCGTCGATGCCAGTTTCCTGCCCAACTCGGCCGCCGTGAACCCGGCCCTGTCGATCGCCGCCCAGGCGCTGCGTGTCGCCGACCATATCCGCAAGGGCGAACTGGCATGATCAGTTTGCGCTGCCCCTCATCGTCCTGCCGGGCACTTCTCCCCGTAAACGGGGAGAAGAAAGCTGGCCACAACCTCGGCGCTCCTTTGACGATTGGCGAAAGCGGTGGCGACAGTGTCCTTCTCCCCGTCTCTGTACGGGGAGAAGTGCCCGGCAGGGCGATGAGGGGCGGCGACCACGCCTGCGGAGGTAGCCTCCAATGACCCGCCCCGCAGCCATCATCACCGGCGGCGCACGCGGCATCGGCCTTGCTTGCGCCGAGGCGCTCGCCGATGCCGGCTTCAATATTCTGGTCGCCGACCTTGCCGAAACAGCCGCCGACGGACTTGCCACCGACATCGCAGGGCGCGGTGCGAAATTCGCTTATGTCCCTTGCGACATCGCCGATCTCGCAAGCCACACCACGCTTGTCGATGCCGCACTGCGTGCCTTCGGCCGCATCGACTGCCTGGTCAACAATGCCGGCGTCGGCGCCGTGGTGCGCGGCGACCTGCTGGACCTCCAGCCGGAGAATTTCGACCGCACGCTGGGCATCAATCTGCGGGGCACCGTCTTCCTCAGCCAGGCCGTGGCCAAGGCAATGCTGGCTACATCGGGCGACCGGAGATCAATCATAACCATCACCTCGGTCAGCGCCGAAATGGCGTCGCCCGAACGGCCGGATTACTGCGTCTCGAAAGCCGGGCTTTCGATGTGGGTGAAGAACCTGGCGCTGCGCCTGGCGCCCGAAAACATCGGCGTGTTCGAGGTGCGTCCCGGCATCATCCGCACCGACATGACATCCAGCGTGGCCGCCAAATACGATTCGCTGATCGACGGTGGGCTGGTGCCGGCCAAACGCTGGGGCGAAGCGGCCGATATCGGTGCGGTGGTGGCGACGCTCGCTAGCGGAAAACTAGGCTTTTCGACCGGCTCGATCATCAATGTCGACGGCGCGCTCTCCGTGCCGCGACTGTAAATGGACAGTGTCATGACCGACTACATCATCGTGGGCGCCGGTCCGGCCGGCTGCGTTCTGGCCAACCGATTGAGCGAGGATCCGGGCAATTCGGTCCTGCTGCTGGAAGCCGGCGGCAAGGACTGGCATCCCTATATCCACATGCCGGCCGGCTTCGCCAAGTTGACCAAGGGCATTGCTTCCTGGGGCTGGTCGACCGTGCCGCAGAGGCACATGAAGGACCGCGTCTTCTGGTATACGCAGGCCAAGGTGATCGGCGGCGGTTCGTCCATCAACGCCCAGATCTACACGCGCGGCAACGCCCGCGACTATGACGCCTGGGAGAAGGAAGAGGGCCTTGCCGGCTGGGGCTATCGCGACGTGCTGCCCTATTTCAAGCGCGCCGAAAACAACCAGCGCTACGCCAACGATTTCCACGGCGACCAGGGCCTGCTCGGCGTGTCGAACCCGATTTCGCCGCTGCCGATCTGCGAGGCCTATTTCCGCGCCGGCCAGGAGATGGGCATCCCCTTCAATCCGGACTTCAACGGCGCCAGCCAGGAAGGCGTCGGCTATTACCAGCTGACCCAGAAGGATGCCCGCCGCTCCTCCGCTTCGGTGGCCTATCTCAGACCGATCCGCGCGCGCAAGAACCTCACCGTCAGGACCGATGTGCTGGTGACCCGCATCGTCGTCGAGAAGGGCCGTGCCGTCGGCGTCGAAATCGTCGACAGGCCGGGCGGCGAGAAGAAAATCCTGCGGGCCGAGCGCGAGGTGATCGTCTCCTCCGGCGCCATCGGCTCGCCGAAACTGTTGATGCAGTCGGGCATCGGCCCTGCCGACCATCTGAAGGCGGTCGGCGTCACGCCGGTTCATGACCTGCCCGGCGTCGGCTCCAACATGCAGGACCATCTTGATTTGTTCGTCATCGCCGAATGCACCGGCGACCACACCTATGACAATTATGCAAAGCTGCACCGCATGGCCTGGGCCGGCCTGCAATACCTGCTGCTGAAGAAAGGGCCGGTGGCCTCCAGCCTGTTCGAGACCGGCGGCTTCTGGTACGCCGACCCGACCGCCGCCTCGCCCGACATCCAGTTCCATCTCGGCCTCGGCTCCGGCATCGAGGCCGGCGTCGAGAAGCTGAACAACCCGGGCGTGACCCTGAATTCAGCCTTCCTGCGGCCGCGCTCGCGCGGCACGGTGCGGCTGAAGAGTGCCGATCCCGCCGACCATCCGTTGATTGACCCGAACTACTGGTCCGATCCCTATGATCGCGCCATGTCGATCAAGGGGCTGAGACTGGCGCGCGAGATCATGCGGCAGAAGGCGCTTGCCCCCTATGTGCTGCGCGAGGTGCTGCCCGGCCCATCGCTCGCCAGCGACGACGAGTTGTTCGATTATGCCTGCCGCAGTTCCAAGACCGACCACCATCCCGTCGGCACCTGCCGCATGGGCCATGACGACATGGCTGTCGTGACGCCGGACCTTAGGCTCCGCGGCATCGAGGGCCTGCGCGTCTGCGACGCCTCGGTGATGCCGCGCATCCCCTCCTCCAACACCAATGCGCCGACCATCATGGTTGGTGAAAAGGGTTCGGATATTATTCTTGGCCGCGAGCCGCTGCCGCCGGCCGTGTTCTCTGGAAACCGGGCGGCTTAGGGACAAAAAATGATCAGGCACTGTGTGTTCGCTAGATTCCGCACCGATGTTCCCGTTGCCGAGCGCATGGCGATCCATGCCGACCTCGAGGCGCTGCGACAGGTTATCGACGGCATGGACGCGGTCCAGTTCAGCGCCAATGTCAGCCCGGAGCCGTTCGCGCGCGGCTTCACCCACGGCTTCACAATCGACTTCCGCGATGCCGCCGCGCGCGACGCCTATCTGGTGCATGAGGCGCATCAGCGCGCCGGCGCCCGGCTGGTCGCCGCGCTTGAAGGCGGCACGGACGGACTGATGGTCTTCGACTTGGGACTCTAGCGCGCTGCAATCGAAAAATTGGCGCACATTTGTAGATATGCTTGGTTTCGTCGTCCCATACCTAGTGGTGAAATGGGCAATCGCGAGACGACACCTGGACTAACCGAGCCTGAGCGCGACGACACCGGCGACGATGCCGAGCGCGGCGGCACCACGCCAGCCCGTCATCTTCTCGCCGAGCGCGAAGACCGAGATCATCATGGCGAACAGGATCGAGGTTTCGCGCAGCGACGCCACCGAGGCGATCGGCGCCTTGGTCATCGCCCACATGACGATCCAGTAGGCCGCGCCACTGAGCACGCCGGTGAATAGCCCTGCCTTCCAGTCGCGCGCCAGCACCGGCAGCGCCGTCGGCCCACGGAAGATGAGGCACAGCGCCAAGGCGCCAAAAGCATCGCAGATGAACAGCCAGGCGGCATAGCTCTGCGCCGTGGCGGCCAGCCGCGCGCCGCTGCCGTCGGAGAGCGTGTAGCTGGCGATGAAGATCGAGGTGCCCAGCGCAAAGCCGACCGCGCGTAAATTCAGCTTTTCCAGATGCGCGCCGCCGCGAAACGACATCACCAGCGTGCCGGCCGACAACAGAAAGATGCCGAGCATGGCGAACGGGCCAGGAATCTCGGCAACGACGAACATGCCGCCAAAGGCCGAGAGCAGCGGTGCGGTGCCGCGCGCCAGTGGATAGGTCTGGGCGAAATCGCCGGCCTTGTAGGCTCCGATCAGGAAAGTCCGGTAGCCCATGTGGAAAAACACGGAAGCGATGATGTAGGGCCACACCTCCGCCTTCGGCACTTCGACGAAGGGCAGTACCAGCAGGGCCGCGGCGCCCATGCCGAGCGTCATCAGCGTGATCGACAGGAAGCGGTCGAGATGGACCTTGACCAGCGCGTTCCAGATCGCGTGCATGGCGGCGGCGGCAAGCACCGCGAAGAAGACGAAAAGTGTCATGCGCGGCTCATGGGGCAATGCCGGGCGTTTCGAGATCGATGTCGACCCGCAGCGGGAAATGGTCCGACGCAACTTCGCCGATATCGGCACTGATTGAACGCACGCGCCCGGCTAACATGCCGCCGACGAAGCAATGGTCGAGCCGCCGCTTTGCCACCTTGCCGTCGATGGTCTTCACATGGGTGTGGAAATCCGCGGCCGGCTCGCTGGCAATGGCGGCGGCATCGACGAAGCCGTCAAGATAGGCCGCGCCGCGATGGTAAGGCGTGCTGCCGACGATGCGGCGGTATTCGGCGCTGCCCGGCTCCATGTTGAAATCACCCATCCAGATCGCCGCCGGTGGGTTTTCCGGTTCCGCTTCGCCGCTGGTCCAGTTGCGCGTGGGCTCGTCGTCGACGCCGCTCCACGGCCCGCCATCGGATGGTGCCCGGCGATGCTCGGCCATGAGATAGTCTATCTGCTCCAGCCGCTCCTCGACCGCGATATGGGCGAGATGCAGCGACAACACCCGCACCGGGCCGGCAGGCGTGCGGATCATGCATTCGAGTGCCGCATTGCGCGTATTGAGCGGCCGCAGCGTACGGCGCATCGGCAGCGCATGCAGCCGCGACCAGACGATCGGCAACTTGGACAGCACCATGGTGCCGAACTGCCGGCGTCGGTTGACCAGATGGCCGTCGCGCCGCTCGCTGGCATCCATGTCGAAGGCTGGGCCGTAGACCCAGTGATAGTCCGGCAGCAAGCGCGAAAGCAGCTCCGGCTGGTCGTCGAAATTGCTGCGCTGCCAGTGCCGCTCGACCTCTTGCAGCGCAATGATGTCGGCGCCGGCAACGATGCGCGCGGCGCGCGAAAGATCGTAGCTCCCGTCGCCGCCGAACCCGTATTGGATATTGTAGCTGACCAGCTTCATTGTTTATCCGGCTTACTTTCGAATTGGCAGTATCGGTTCGGCAGATTGGTTGCAATGTGCCGCGCGAGCGATGGGGCTGGGCCAGCGGCCAGAGTATCATCCCGAAAAGTGGAATCACGTTTTCGGAATAGAGCATGCTCAAACAAGAACCAGCCCCTGCTTCATCTTGAGTCCATCGGGATGGAGCAGGCTCTATGTCGTCAGCGGTTGGAACCGGCCGGGTGGCGACGCCGCCAGTTCGGTCCAGTCGATCTCTTCCTCAAGGCGGTGATAGGCTTCGTCACCGATCGTGCCGTTGCGGCGCAGTTCCTCCAGCGCGTCGCGCTGGCTCTTGATGGCATAGAGGCGCAAGCGGTCATATTCGGTGGCCGCCTGGGCGTCGTCAGGATTTTTGGCGATCTTGCGTTGAGCGGCATATTGCTCGCGCACCGCAGCCGCCGCGTCCGATGTCTTGCCGCTCAATATGTCGAGGGCGGCCTGCATGACCACAACGCGTGCCTGCGCAACCTCGCGGTCGACCATTTCATCCGGGTCGAGGTTGAGCAGGCGCAGCAGCGGTTTCAGGCTCATGCCCTGGAGCACCAGCGTGCCTAGCACGACCGTGAAGGCAGCGAGCACGATCGGGTCGCGGGCGGGAAATTCAGCCGGCAAGGCAAATGCCGCCGCAAGCGTCACCAGACCGCGCATCCCGCACCAGCCGATGAGCATGCCGCCGCGCAACGATGGCGCGTCTCGCCGACGATCCGCATTGCCGAAACGGGCCAACCACCTGATGATCGCGCCGCAGCCCAGCACCCAGATCAAACGTGAAACGATGACGATGGCAAGTACGGTCCCGGCCAGGAAGAAGGCATCGGTCTGCCCCTCGCCGGCAAGCCTGCCGACAATCGAACGCGCCTGCAGGCCCATCAGCACGAAAGCCAGCACGTTGAGCACGAAGACCGCCGTTTCCCAAACCGAATAGGAACTGATGCGGTTTCTGGCCGGCATGCGGCGCGGCGCGGTGCGGGCGATGGTCATGGCATAGACCACGATGGTGATGATGGCGGAAAGGCCCAGCCTGTCGGCCAGGATCCAGACCCCGAATGTGCCGGCAAATTGCACCACAGTGCCGCTCGCCGGGTCTTCGATACGGTCCAGCGTCATCAGAGACAGCCGGCCAAGCAGATATCCGGCCGCAAGGCTGCCCAAGGTGGACAGCAGGATCATCGGCACGGCGCTGCTCAGCAGAATGCTGCCCGCTGCCGCCGAAACCGCTATCCGGTAGATCAGCAGCGCGGTGGCATCGTTGAGCAGGCTCTCGCCTTGCAGGATGGCTGTGATTCGATGCGGCACCTTGAACTGGCCAAGCACCGCCGACGCCGCCACCGCGTCGGGCGGTGCCACAATGGCGCCGAGGGCTATGGCCGCGGCGATCGGCAGGCCTGCCATCGCCCACCCGACCAGAGCCACGGTCGTCGTCGTGAAAAGGACAGCGCCGAGTGCCAGCAGCACAAGCGGCACCCTGTAGCGATTGAGGTCGCGCAAAGACGTATCATAGGCGGCATCGAGCAGCACCGGCGCGATGAACAGGGCAAGCGCCAGTTCCGGGTCGATCTCGATCGTCGGCACACCAGGTACGAAGGCGATGCCCACCCCTGCAAGCGCCAGCAAGGAGGGATAGGGAATCTGCGCACGCCGCGACAGCGCCGTTAGCGCGACGGCGATCAACAGCAGAATGAGTGTCAGTTCGAAGAGGGCCATGGCTTGTTATAGCCGGGAAGCGGGATCGTCGGCAGTGGCAAAGCAGCTGGAAAAAGCCTGGCCAGCAAGCTCGGGCTGGCAGGCAATGTGCCCCTACCAGCTTTGCTTCCACCCTCTGCAGGTTTCGGCGAGCGCATCGACCACACCAATGTCGAAATCACCGCGCCGTCGTCGGAAGCCTATGCCACCCAAATGGAAGCACTGCCGGTTTTTCAGGCGGTGATGCAGCCATTCATGGTTCCAGCCTGAAGGAGCGCTGTCACGCCTAGTGCAACACCAGCATATCGCTCGATGAGAACGATATCTCGGCCTTTTCACCGACCGCCGGGGGCGGCGTTGCCGGGCTGTTGAAGGTGTCGAGCGAGACCATGTTGCCGCCGATGCCGACGCGAACCCGGATCACCGAGCCGAGGAAATGCACCTCGGAGATTTCGCCCGAAAGGCTGGAGTCGCGGCCGGGCTGACGGCCAAGCGAGATCGCTTCCGGACGCAATGCCAGCGACAGCGTGTCGCCAGACTTGGAGCCGTTGAGCTTGCCCTTCAGCGAAACCTGCTCGGAATTGACCCGCACCGTGCCCGCGGCGGCATCGGTGACGGTGCCTTCGAGCACGTTCAGCGTGCCGACGAAATTGGCGACGAACTTGGTTGCCGGGCGGTTGTAGATCTCGAACGGCGTGCCGACCTGCTCGGCCTTGCCGCCATACATGACGGCGATGCGATCCGAGATCGACAGCGCCTCTTCCTGGTCATGGGTGACGAAGATGGTGGTGATGCCGAGCTTCTTCTGGATCGAGCGGATTTCCTCGCGCAGCGACACGCGCACCTTGGCGTCGAGCGCCGACAGCGGCTCGTCGAGCAGCAGCAGCTTCGGCTTCGGCGCGATGGCGCGGGCCAACGCGATGCGCTGCTGCTGGCCGCCCGAGAGCTGATAGGGATAGCGATCCGCCATCTGCGGCAGCTTGATGATGCCAAGCATCTCGGCGACACGGGCATCGATGTCCGCCCTCGGCATGCCGGCGACCTTCAAGCCGAAGCCAATATTCTGCGCAACGGTCAGGTTGGGAAACAGCGCATAGGCCTGGAACACCATGCCGACATTGCGCTGGTTGGGCTTCAGCCTCGTAATGTCCTTGCCACCGACGACGATCGTGCCCGCGCTCGGCTCCTCGAAGCCCGCCACCATGCGCAGCACGGTGGTCTTGCCACAACCGGACGGGCCGAGGAAGGAGACGAATTCGCCGCGCTCGACGTCGAGATTGAAATCCTCCACGACCGTGGTGGCACCGAAGGATTTTCGAACGTGCTGAATGGAAAGGAACGGGTCGGCCATGGCTTTGACTCTCAGTTCGGACGGTTCGCCGATCTCGGCGCGAAGCGGGACAGGATCTGGATCAGCGACATGCAGCCCCAGGTGATGGCGAAGGCGATGATGGCAAGCGCCGCCGGCTCATAGGCACGGTTGGCGCCGATATTCTGCAAATAGGGGCCAAAGGCCGGCCGGTTGAGCAGGCTCGCCATGGTGAACTCGCCGATGACGATGGCGAAGGTGAGGAAGGCGCCCGACAACACCGCGATCAGCACATTGGGCAGGATGACACGGGTGATGATCGTCCCCCAACCAGCACCAAGGATCTGTGCCGCTTCCGTCAAGGTACGCACGTCGATGGTGCGAAGCCCGGTGTCGACGGCGCGATACATATAGGGCAGCGCCAGTGTCGCATAACCGATGACCAGCAAGGCATTGGTGCCTGTATCGGTCGCCAGGAACGGCAGTGGCGAATTCGACCCGTACATTCTGATGTAGCCGAAGACGATGACGATGGCCGGGATGACCAGCGGCAGCAGCGTGATGAACTCGACGATCGGCCGCAACTGCGGCAGGCGAAGCCGGATCCAGTAGGCAGCCGGCACCACGATGAGCACGCCGACAATAATGGTGAAGATGGCCGCCAGCACCGAATAGCCGAACGTCGCCTGGAAGCGGGCATCGCCGAGCACGACCTTGTAGGCGTCGAAGGAGTACTCGCCACGCCGCATGCGCATGGAGAACTCCACGGTCGCGATCAGCGGAATGAAGAAATAGGCCGCGCCAAGGGCGAAGACGACCCAAGCCCAGAACCTGCCAGCCTTCATTTGAGCCACCTCTCGGAACGGGTGCGGAACCAGATGTAGAAGACATTGGCTAGGCCGGTAATGAAGATCATGCCGAAGGCGATCGCGTAGCCAAGATGGGCATTGTGCAGCACGTCGCCGCGGATCTGCGCATAGAGCAGGATCGGCACGATATTGAGCGACGAGCCAGTCAACGCATAGGCAGTGGCGATGGCGCCGAAGGCGTTGGCGAACAAAAGGATGACGGTGCCGAGGAAACTCGGCCAGATCACCGGGATGACAACCATGCGCCAATATTGCGCCATGGTCGCTCCAAGCGTTGCGGCGGCCTCGCCCCATTCCTTCTTCAGACCATCGATTGCCGGCACGATGATCACCACCATCAGCGGAATCTGGAAATAGACATAAGTCAGCGTCAGCCCCCAGAACGACAGGATGTTGAAGCCGTGAGCATAGATGTTGAGGCCGAACAGGGTGTTCAGGATCACCGTCGCAAGGCCGAGGCGGCCGAGCGTGGCGAGGAAGGCGAAGGCCAGCGGCACGCCGGCAAAATTGGAAGCTACGCCGGAAAATGTCAGTGTCGCCGAACGTATCCAGTCCGGCAGGCCACCGCGCACAATGGCGATGGCGATGGCGAGACCTGCGAAGGCGCCGATCAGCGATGAGGCGAGGCTGACCTTGATCGAAATCCAGTAGGCGGCAACGATCGACGGCTGCGCCAGCGCCATGATGTTTTCGAGGGTGAACTCGCCGGCATCGTTCTGGAACGCGCCCAGCATCAAGTAGAGCGTGGGCAAGATCAGGAACATGACGGCGAAGATGAAGAATGGCGCGACGCCGAGCCACTGCGTCGGCAGCCTCAGGCTGCGCGCCTCGGCGGGGGGCGCGGTCTTGCCGGCAACCGCGTGATCGGAAAATGAGAGATCGGTCATGCGCCTGCTACCGTCTTCGAGAGGACGAACCGGGCAGCCGTGAAGCCGCCCGGTGGATTTCAGGTCTTACTTGACGTTGGCGCCGACAACGGCATCCCAGTTCTTGGTGATGGCTTCCTTGGCCTTGCCCTGCTCGTCGAGCGTCGGGAACGCCGCGGCCGCATAGGACTCAGCCGGCGGCAGCTTGGCCAGCACGTCCGCCGGGATCTTGTTGTTCTTGGCAAGATCGTTGAAGCGGATCGGGTGGCAGTAGCCCTTCAGCCAGGCGACCTGGCCTTCGTCGGAATAGAGGTATTCCAGCCAGAGCTTGGCTGCGTTCGGGTGCGGCGCGAAAGCGCTGATCGCCTGCACGTAGACGCCGGCGACGACACCGGTCTTCGGCACGACGACGTCGACGGGCGGGTTGCCCTTCAGTGTGTCACGGCCGGCGAGCGCGTTGTAGTCCCAGGTGACGAGGATCGGGGTCTGACCCTGGGCGAGCGTGGCGGCCTTGCCGATAACCGGCACGAAATTGCCGGCGGCGTTGAGCTTCTTGAAGAAGTCGAGGCCAGCGGTGCCGGCGGCTTCGCCAGCAGCCGCACCCGACGACAGGCCAGCGGCATATACCGCCTGGATGGCCTGGTTCGACGCGCGCGGATCACCGGCCAAAGCGACCGAGTTGGCGAATTCCGGCTTCAGCAGGTCGGCCCAGTCCTTCGGCGATTCCTTGACCAGATCCTTGTTCACCTGGAAGGACAGCACGCCGTAGTAGTCGCCGGTCCAGAAGCCTTCCGCATCCTTGGCGCTGTCCGGGATCGAGTCCCAGGTCGACACCTTGTAAGCCTGGATCAGGCCATCCTTCTTGGCCGACGGGCCGAACGACAAGCCGACGTCGATGACGTCGGGCGCCTGCGGGCCCTTGTTGTCCTTGTTGGCCTTGATCGCCTCGACCTCATCGCCGGACCCGGCATCGGGGTTGAGTTCGTTGATGGCAATCCCAGGATACTTGGCCTTGAAGCCATCAATGACGGCACCGTAGCCGCACCAATCATGCGGCAAAGCGATGGTGGTTAGCTGGCCTTCTGCCTTGGCGGCCTTGACGAGATCGTCCATCGAATCCGCGGACGAAATCACCGTCGACGCGAAAAGCGCCGCGGCCGAAAGGGAAAGCACTTTCCCCGTGAATTTGAACATGTGTTCTCTCCGTTGAACTGACGCCGTTGGACGCCTGCGATGCGGTATCGTTTTCATGTGACAGCCAGATGAAAGCTTTATGAAACCGGCTGCTCGCAGTACGAAAAAGTAAACTCTTTTTAACCGGCTGTAGCAATCGCTTCGCGATTCTTTTTCCGGCTAACTATTTTGTCCCTTGCCCGTCATCCTCCCCCTTGTTTTTCTAGCCCCTTTTCAGATCACTTCGCGGTGCGGAAAACGCCTCAGACCGTGCCGGCGATGGCGTTTTCGAGCAGGGTCAGCGCCGCCTTCTTGGTCAGCTTGACCGGGTTGCCGCCGGCGGTCGGATCGACCACGGCCATGTCGGCGATCAGCGCCTTGCGCTTCTTGTCCATGTCGAGCCCCTTGATCAGGCCCGGCAGCGCGTGCGGCACCTTCAATTCCTTACGCAGCTTGATGATCGCCTTGGCGAAGCCGTCGAAGCCGCCCTTGATGCCGCAATAGGCGGCGAGCCGGCCAATACGCTCCTCGATGGCGTCGCGGTTGAAGGCGAGCACATAAGGCATGAACACCGCATTGGTCATGCCGTGATGGGTATCGTAGAGCGCACCGACCGGATGCGACAGCGAATGGATGGCGCCGAGCCCTTTCTGGAAGGCGGCGGCGCCCATCGCGGCGGCGCTCATCATATGGGCGCGCGCGACGAGATCCTTGCCATTGGCAAAAGCCTTCGGCAGGTTCTCGAAGGCCAGCCTCACACCTTCGACGGCGATGCCGTCGGCCATCGGATGATAACCCGGCGCGCAATAGGCTTCGAGACAGTGGGCCAGCGCATCCATGCCGGTACCGGCGGTGATGAAGCCGGGCATGCCGACCGACAGTTCGGGATCGGCGATGACGATAGAAGGCAACAATTTGGGATGGAAGATGACTTTCTTGGTGTGCGTCGCCTCATTGGTGATGACACCGGCGCGGCCGACTTCCGATCCGGTGCCGGCGGTGGTCGGCACGGCGATGATCGGCGCGATGGCATCCGAATTGGCGCGCGTCCACCAGTCATCGACATCCTCGAAGTCCCACACCGGCCTGACCTGGCCGGCCTGGAAGGCAATCAGCTTGCCGAGATCGAGCGCCGAGCCACCGCCGAAGGCGATGACGCCGTCATGCTTGCCCTTCTTGAACACGGCGATGCCGGCGGTGAGGTTGGATTCGACCGGGTTCGGCCTGACCTCCGAGAACACGCCGTAAGGAACCTTGGCGTCGTCGAGGATTTTCAGCGTCGAGGCGACGACCGGCAGTTTCGCCAGGCCCGGATCGGTGACGAACAGCGGCCGCTTGATGCCGGTGGCCGCCAAAACCTCAGGCAATTCCTTGATGCGCCCGGCGCCGAAGCGGACGGTGGTGGGATAGTTCCATTTGGAGATCAGCTTGGACATTTTTTCTCGATTTCAGGACATTGTGGGTGGTGGCTATTGAGTGAAGGTGTTCTGAACCCGCCGGGACTTCTGCATGTATAGAATCCAGATTACGGAATAGACGATCGAGTGTTGAATACTCTTTGCCGCCTCTCCATCGAACAAAGCCACGCCTTGCGCCTCAAAGATATCGCCAAGAAGGATGCTCGCGGCCGCAAGATCGGTCAGGATAGAGACGGGACTGACGGCGGCCCAGACGATGTAAAGGCGTGGAAAAGCCCGCCGCTTGCCAATCAGCAAAACAAGCAAGCCCAGCGGGCAGGCGACCGCGATCGCCAGATATCCGAAAATCTCCGCCACGACGAAGACCTGCTGCGCACCGGTTAGTAGGCTAAAATACTCGGACAGGCCGATATGGTGCTCGAACACAACCAGGCCAGCCAGAGGCATGAAAATGAGGCCAAGCATCGGCACGACGAGATAGCCGCCAATACCCTCTGGCCCCTCACGGGCCAATGGTGCGGACGGCTGTATCTCAGACATTTCTCCTCCTTGAGTGGCCCAATGCTCGGTACTCAGGCAGCTCAGATGGCTTCGCGCAGATGGAATGACTTCGGCCTGGTCAGATTGTCATAGCCGATGGCGGACAGGCCGGCACCCTTGCCGGTGTCCTTGACGCCGGTCCAGACCAGCGCCGGATCGAGGTAGTCGCAACGGTTCATGAACACCGTGCCGGTTTCGACGCGGTTGCCGATCGCCACCGCATGCTCCGTATCGCGCGTCCAGATTGAGGCCGTCAGCCCGTAGGGACTGTCGTTCATCAACGCGATCGCCTCTTCGTCGTTGCGCACCTTCATGATGCCGACGATCGGCCCAAAACTCTCCTCGCGCATGACGCTCATCTGATGGTCGACATTGGTCAGCACTTCCGGCGCCAGATAGGGCGAGCCGGCCTTGTCGTTCGCCACCTTCATGTTGACGTGCGCCGCCGCGCCCTTGCGCAATGCCTCGGCCTTCTGCTCGCGGATCAGGTCGGCGAAGCGCGCCTGCGCCATCGGCCCCATCGTCGTCGCTTGGTCGAGCGGATTGCCGACGACATAGTTCTTCGTCTCGGCGATGAAGCCTTCGACGAATTCGTCATAGACCTTTTCGTGCACGTAGACGCGTTCGATGCCGCAGCAGCACTGGCCGGAATTGTAGAAGGCGCCGTCGACCAGATTGGCGACCGCATGGTCCATCTTGGCGTCGGGCAGCACATAGGCCGGATCCTTGCCGCCAAGCTCTAGGCCGAGCGTCATGAAAGTGCCCGCCGCCGCTCTTTCGATGGCGCGGCCGCCGGCGACCGAACCGGTGAAATTGACATGGTCGATCTTGCCCGAGCCGAGCAGTTTCTCGGTCTGGGCGTGGTTCAGCACGATATTCTGGAACACGCCCTTCGGCAGACCGGCCTTGTCGAAGGCCTGCTGAAAGCGCTCGCCAACCAGCAGCGTCTGCGCCGCATGCTTGAGGATCACGGTGTTGCCGGCCATCAGCGCCGGCACGATGGTGTTGGCGGCGGTGAGGTAAGGATAATTCCACGGCGCGATCACCATGACCACGCCGAGCGGATCCTTCTTCACATAGCGGCGGAAGCCATCCTTCGGATTGGAGGCCGGCACAGACTTGAGCGCCGCCTCGGCGATCTCGACCATGTAGTTGGTGCGTTCCTTGACACCGCCGAACTCACCGCCATAACGAACAGGCCGCCCCATCTGCCAGGCGATTTCCGGCACGATCTCGTCGGTCATCGCGACCAGCGCTTCCAGCATCGCCAGCATGTACTTGCCGCGCTCGACGATCGGTGTCTCAGCCCACTTCTCCTGCGCCGCCTTGGCACGTTCTACCGCGGCATTGATCGCCTGGTCCGTTGCCACGGGCCTCTCGGCATAGATCGAGCCATCGACGGGGGATATGAGTTTCACGGTTTCCAATTAAACGTCTCCAAATCAACAAGGAACTGTTCTGACGAAGCCAGCCGAGCCATAGGCAAGGATCGCGCGATCGCGGGTGATAATTTCCAAATTCTTCGAGCGCGCCGTAGCTATGATGATCCGGTCTGTTGGATCGTTGTGAACGACGCCGGGCAGGAACGAAGACTCGACCAAGAGCTCACTGTCGATGCCTTCAACACTCGTTGCACCAGCCTGCACGAACCGTTCAAACCATGCGAGCGGTGACTTGATGAACGGAAGCCGGCCTTTAGAAACCAGCATTCCGATTTCCCAGGCGGACATGACGGAAACGGCGATCACGTCGCCATTTTTGCGCGCGCTGGTCACCCTCTCAACCGCCGCTCTCGCGACCGGTTGTTCCGTCGACAGCCACAGCATGAAGCATGTGTCCAGAAGCACCCCATCAGTCGTCATACACCTTGCCCCAGTCCGGATCCGCGGGTGCGGTGTAATCGACGTCCGGGAGAAGCGTGAGTGTCCCAGCCATGCATCCAAACAACGGATCGGCGCCTCGCGGCGGCACGATGTATTCTCCAGCGGTGTCGTTTACGTCTAACGCATTCTCGAAATCCACCTGCCCCTCCATGAAGCCGGGACGACGCTCCGCCGCCTTCGCATCCGAAGAGCCCAGGTGGACCAAGACCTCGCTTTCCGGCTGATCGAAAATTTCAGCGATCCTGCGTATTTCATCGACCTGCATACGCCGCTCGCCGTTCAGTGTCCGCGACAAGGCGCTGGGATGCATGTTCATGCGGCTGGCCATACGGCGCAACGATATGTTGTGCTCCTTCATCTGATCCGCGAACCATGTTTTGTCGACATTGGCTTTGCCTTTGAGCAACACTGCCTCCGATATGTTGCGGTGCTTATATCGCAACATATCGCAAAAAACGCAACAACGTCAATATCGCTCGAACCCCCTGTGCAGTTCCCAATCCGTGATGCGGCGGTCATATTCGAACTGCTCCCATTTTGCGGTGTGGACATAGTGTTCGAGCACGTCCTCGCCGAGCGCCTGCCTCAGCATCTTCGACTTCGCCAGCGTCTCGGTCGCATCGCGCAGTGTCTTCGGGATCTCCGGCAAACGCGACGCCTGGTAAGCATCGCCGACAAACGGCTTCTGCAATTCCAGCTTCTCGTCGATGCCGGCGAGGCCGGCTGCGATCAGCGCCGCGAAAGCAAGATACGGGTTGAGGTCGGCGCCGCCGATGCGGCATTCCATGCGGATGCCCTTGGTGCCCTCGCCGCACAGGCGGAAGCCGGCGGTGCGGTTGTCCTCGCTCCACATGATCTTGGTCGGCGCAAAGGTGCCGGCCTGGAAGCGCTTGTAGGAGTTGATGTAGGGCGCCAGGAACCAGGTGAATTCCTTGGCGTATTTGAGCTGACCGGCGGCCCATTGCTGGCCCAGCGTCGAGAGCGTCCAGTCCGCTTTGTTGTCGAAGAACAACGGCGTCTTGCCGTCGGCGCTCCACAGCGAATTGTGGATGTGGCTGGAATTGCCGGCGAGCCCGTAATTGTACTTGGACATGAAGGAAATCGCCTTGCCTTCGGACTCGGCGATTTCCTTGGCGCCGTTCTTCAGGATGACGTGGCGGTCGGCCATATCGAGCGCCTCGGCATAGCGCACATTGATCTCTTCCTGGCCCGGACCCCATTCACCCTTGGAATTCTCGATCGGAATGCCGGCAGCTTCCATCTCGTTGCGAAGCCGGCGCATGACGCCTTCTTCCTTGGTGGTGATGCCGATCTGGTAGTCGCCGATATAGGGCGAGGCGGTGTCGAGGCCCTGCCAGTGTTTCTTGCGGGCGGAATCGTAGGTCTCGTTGAACAGATAGAATTCCAGCTCGGAAGCGAAATAGCCGATATAGCCGCGCTCCGTCAGCCGCTTGACCTGCTTCTTGAGGATAGCGCGCGGCGAATGCGGCAGGTCATCGTGGGTGTGGTGGTCAAGCACGTCGCAGATCACAAGTGCGGTCTTTTCCAGCCAGGGAATGCGCCGCAGCGTGGCCAGATCCGGCTTCATGACGAAGTCGCCATAGCCCTTCGACCAGCTCGCCGCCTTGTAGCCGGGCACGGGCTCCATATCGATGTCGGCAGCCAGCAGATAGTTGCAGCCATGCGTTTCGTCATGCGCGGAATCGACGAAGTACTGCGCCAGGAACCGTTTTCCCGCCAGCCGGCCCTGCATGTCGACGATGCAGGCGAGCACCGTGTCGATCTCGCCGCTGGAGACCGCTTTCTTCAACTGATCGAACGAGAAATTTCCGGCCATTCCTTTGGCACTCCAGCGCTTGACGATTGAGAGGGCAAACGAAACCATGGCCGGCAAAACGCCGGCCATGGCCATGATGGTTGATGTCAGTGGCCGGTTTCGCCGACGGCCATTTCGGCGGCCGCGATGGCAGCCCTGCGCTTGGCAATCTGGTCGCCGATCGGTGGACCCTGGAAGCGGCGGTTTTCGAAACCGAACCAAAGGACGGCGGTCAGCACAATGAAGCCAATGGTGATGTAAAGCACCTTGTCGTTCGGCGGCTGGATGGCGATGTAGAAGATGATCGCCATGCCGACAATCGACAGGGCGCAAAACAGCTTGAACAGCCCGGCGCCGAGGTTCCACGGGCCTGGAGTCGGCCATTTCGCCGTTCCGAAGGTCATCATGCCGAGTACGATCGGAATGATGAACGACAGAAACAGGAACACCAGCGTCGAATTGACGACGATGGTGTAGATGTTGGTGCCGCCAATCGAAATGAACTGTGCAAGAAAGACATAGATGATCTCGAGCACCGCAGCGGTCCAGATCGCGTTGACTGGCGTGCGCCAGGTCGGGTTGACTTTGGCGAGCGACGCGGAACCGAACGGCATGCCACCGTCACGCGAGAAGGCAAACAACATGCGCGAGGCCGAGGTCACCGTGGCGAGACCGCACAGGAACTGCGAGATCAGGATTGCGAGATACAGCAACGTCTTCAGCCAGACGGGCATTATCGCGTCCATGGTGGCGAAGAACACGTTCCAGCCCTGCTTGGCGCCGGCGGCCAGGTCGGGGATAGCCAGGACGATTGCGCACAGCATCACCCAACCGAGTAGCGAAGACCAGAGCACGGACGAAACGATCGCCTGCGGCACCGAGTGTGCTGCCTTCTCTGTTTCTTCGGAGGTGTGCGCCGACGCGTCGTAGCCGGTGATGGTATAGACCGGCAGAAGCAGGCAGAGCAGGAACAGGTAGCTCATGGAGTCGGACTGCGGGAAAACACCGCCACCGGCATCGCCCGAATAGTTGGTGAAGGTCCAAAGCCGCGTGATGTCGATCGCCGGCGCAAACACCAGGCAAGCCACGATTAGGACCGCCGTTGCTCCGAGAATCAGGAAGCCGGAAGCATCCGTCAGCATAGCCGTCAGCTTGATACCGAAATGGTTGAACAGCGCCTGCAGCACGGTGATGAAGGCTACGAACCCGACGATTTCGCCCGGCGTGCCGGTGATGCCGAACCAGCTTCCGAACGTTCCGACAAAGAAGAAGGCGGTGCCGATGTTGATGGCGCCGAGCACGGTGATCAGGCCAAACAGATTGAGCCAGGCCGTCAGCCAGCCAGTGAAGCGGTTGCCGAGGATCGACGACCAATGATAGAGGCCGCCGGCAGTCGGAAATGCCGAGGCGATCTGCGCCATGGCAAGGGCGAAGAAGCCCGATACGCAGCAGCCGACGATCCAGCCGATGCCCGCGCCCGCGCCACCGATCGACGATGTCGCCTGCGCGAAGGAATTGATGCCACCTGAAAGGATGCAGATGATCGAGAACGAGATCGCGAAATTCGAGAAGCGGCTCATGCTTCGCGACAGTTCCTGAGCATAGCCCATTCCATGGAGAACCTTGAGGTCCTCCTTCTTGTCAACTTCAGTATAACCCGGTGCTGCCATTTTGGTGTCCCCTGTTGGTTCTTAGCTGGCCGATTGAACTGACTTTCCGACTGAATGCGATCTGGTGTGTCCGGCCTCCTCTGGCTCCAGATCCGAAAAAATGCCCGTGAGCATATCCGCCCATTTCCGCTGCCCGGTCTCGCCGGCGACTTCATCGTTGCGGATTTCGATCATCGCGCAAGGCAAGCCGCGCGAGCGCGCATGGCGTTCCAGCGTGAAATAGACGCGGTCGGCCGGGGAATAGGGCTCGTTGACGCCGACGGTGACGCCAGCAAGCCGCTTCAGCGCCGATATCAGCGGTGATGCCAGCCGGCGATCCTTGTCGTGGATGATGCCTATATGCCAGGGCCGGTTTTTGGATTTGTAGACCGGCGTGAAGGAGTGGACCGAAACCAGGCGGGTCGCCTGCCCGCGCGCCAGCCGGTCGCAGACAATCTGATCGATGGCGGCGTGAAACGGCTGCCACGACAAGGCGATGCGCGCCGCGCGCTCACCTTCCGACAGGCCGGCATTGCCTGGTATGGCTGTTGTCTCACTGACAGGCGGTATCAAATCGGGCGCATCGAGCGGCCGGTTGCAGTCGATGATGAGACGCGAAATTCGGGTTTCGACCAACGTAGCATCGAGCGCCTGCGCCATGCGGCGGGCAACCGGCAGCGCGCCGGGATCCCACGCGATGTGGCGCGACAGGTCCTCGGCGGCAAGGCCAAGCGTGCCGAATTCGGCGGGAACGAAGTTCGAGGCGTGATCGCAGGTCAGCGCGAAAGGGCTCGATCCGCCGGGGTTCGTCACCCTCACGGTATCAGACGCTGCAAGGCTGGCGGGCCGTGCTTTCTCCATAGTCTGCCGTCCCCGGGGAGCGCTGTATCGTATGTTACGTATTTTGTCTCATTGCGTCCCTGTGGATGATTTCATACAGTTTGGCCGGTTTTGTCAAATGCGATTTCGGAAAAGACCTTCGACCGGGCCGAAGCGTTTTGCAGCCAGGTAGAATCGCTTGGCGTCGCAGAAATGGGCCAAGACAAACAGACGGAGCGGAATGGTTTGCCATCCCGCTCCAGGGGTGGGGAAAAGATGATTTCCAGTATTGCCGAACTGATTGCCGACCGCATCGGCACGATGCCGGCCGGCGAACGGCGCGCGGCCCAGACGCTGATCGCCAGCTACCCGATGATCGGCCTGAAGACGGTCGCCGAGTTCTCGGCCGCGGCCGGCGTCTCCTCGCCGACGATCCTGCGCTTCGTTGCCCGGCTGGGCTTCCAGAACTATCCGGAATTCCAGTCGAGCCTGCAGGACGAACTGGCGGCGCAATTGCAATCGCCGGCGACAAGGACGCTCAACCCGCCCTCGCCCGGCGGCGGCACGGTGTCACCAATGCTGGAAGCGACGCTCGACAACATGCGCGAAACGTTCAGACACCTGTCCGACAGGCAGCTTGCCGACATCGCCGCCCGGCTCGTCGACCGGCGCGGCAAGACATTCCTGATCGGCGGCCGCTTCACCGATCCGCTGGCGCGTTACATGGCCGCCCACCTCGCCGTCGTTCAGCCCGATGTCTTTCACCTTGCCGGTCAGGAAAGCATGTGGCGCGACAGGCTGATCGACATGGGCAAACGCGATGTGCTGGTGATCTTCGACATCAGGCGCTACCAGGACAGCCTCGCTCGCTTCGCCGAAAAAGCGCATCAGCGCGGCGTGCAGATCGTGCTGTTCACCGACCAATGGCTATCGCCGATCGCGCGTTTCGCCCGCCATGTCATCGCTGGACGAACGGCCGTGCCGTCGGCGTGGGATTCCTCCGCCGCCCTCTTCGTCGTTGCGGAAATGCTGATCGGCGCTGTCACAAGGCAACTGGAAGCAGAGGGCGCCAAGCGCATTCGAGAGATGGAAAGTCTGCGTTAATGCATGTAACGACGACCCGAAACGTTACGCATGTTTTCTCAAATGTTACATATATTTAATGTGCGCGGCCCTTGGAGAGTTGTCATAAAGACGCGATATCGGGGGGCTTCCTGCCTTACAATAGCCTCGCCGCGTCTGCTTCATTTCGGGAAACTGGTAGACGAAAGGACTGTTTTACCAACCGGAGTGCCGATGGCCGCCTGGAAACAGATAGTTTTTGCGCTTGTGGTGCTGGTGGTGGCGGCATCCGCCTGGCTGCGCTTTTATCCGGGCGCTCACGACGTGCTGGCAGGCTGGGGCATTGACTGGGCTTATGCGGCAACGTCCCCGGCTGAAAGCGGCGCCGCCAACGCGAAGCAGGCAATCGGCCGCGGTGGTGGCAACCAGCGGGTGAACGTGGTTGCCCTGGCGGCCACTTCGGCTGTTATCAACGACCGCCTGCAGGCGATCGGTACCGGCCGTGCCAATGCCTCGGTGACCGTCAATCCCTACAGTTCCGGCCGCCTCGCCGAGTTGCTGGTCGAATCCGGCAGCCATGTCGACAAGGGACAAATCATCGCCACCCTCGATTCCGAGACCGAAATGATCGCCCAGGACCGCGCCAAGCTCGCCTTGCAGGATGCTCGGGCCAAGCTTGACCGCGTCAAGTCGCTGCGCGCCTCCAATGCGGCCACACCCGTCGCCGTGGCCGACGCCGAGGTGGTGTTGGCAGGCGCCAAGCTGGCGCTTCAGGACGCGGAACTTGCTCTGCAGCGGCGGTCGATTCCGGCACCGATTGCTGGCACCGTCGGCATCCTGCCGATCTCCGCCGGCAATTATGTGACCAACCAGTCGGCGATCGCCACGCTCGACGACCGCTCCAGCATTCTTGTCGATTTCCTGGTGCCGGAGCGTTTCGCCGCCGCCGTCAAGGTCGGCGCGCAATTGGCGGCGACGCCGATCGCCAATCCCAGTAATGCCTATACCGGAACGGTTTCGGCCATAGACAATCACATCGATGAGAAGAGCCGCACCCTTCTGGTCAAGGCCAAGATCGCCAATCCGGCCGATTCGCTGCGCGCCGGCATGTCGTTCGGCATCACCATGAAATTCCCGGGACAGACCTATCCGGCCGTCAGCCCGCTGGCGATCCTGTGGGGTTCGGACGGCGCCTATGTCTGGCAGATCGCGGACGGCAAGGCCAGGCGGGTCCCGGTGCGCATCGTCCAGCGCAACACCGAGACCGTGCTGATCGACGCCGAGATCGACAGCGGCGACATGGTGGTCACCGAAGGCACCCAGAGCGTCAGCGAGGGCGGCGCGGTCCGCGTTGCCGGCGAAGAGCAGAGTGCCGTGGAGGCGGCCGAAGGCTCATGACCGGAACCATCAACACCGCCAGCGATACCGGCTTCACCGCGCTGTTCATCCGCAGGCCGGTCATGGCCTTCGTGCTGAACACCCTCATCGCCGTTGCCGGCCTCGCCGCTTTCTACGGCGTCGAGATCCGCGAACTGCCTGACGTCGATCGCGCGGTCGTTACTGTTTCCACCGCCTTCGAAGGGGCGGCGGCAGAAACCGTCGACCGCGAATTGACCGACACGATCGAGGGCGCCGTCGCCCGCGTCTCCGGCGTCAAGTCGATCTCGTCTTCTTCCTCATTCGGTTCGAGCCGCGTCACCATCGAATTCAACGACGGTGTCGATCTCGACGTCGCCGCCTCGGACGTGCGTGATGCCGTCGGCCGCGTCGCCAACCAGATGCCGGACACCGCCGATCCGCCGCGCATCGTCAAGGCCGATGCCAATTCCGAACCGGTGATGCGATTGGCGGTGACCTCGGACAACATGTCGATCCAGGACATGACAGTGGTGGTCCAGGACCAGATCGAGGACGAGCTGGCCGCCGTGCCCGGCGTTGCCGACGTCCAGGTCTATGGCGACCGCGACAAGATCTTCCGCATCGATGTCGATCAGAACAAGCTTGCCAGCCTCGGCTTCACGGTGGCCGACCTCAGGGCGGCGCTTGCCTCTGTCGCCTTCGATTCACCCGCCGGTTCGATCACCACGACCAACCAGGACCTGATCGTCCGCACGACCGCCGACGTGACCACGCCGGAAGAGTTCGAAAACATCATCATCGGCGGCACGACGCGCATCCGTGACGTTGCCACCGTCACGCTCGGCCCCGATGTCGGCCAGACCGCGCTGCGTTCGGATGGCAAGACCGGCATTGGCATCGGCATCATCCGCCAAGCGGAATCGAACACCTTGGACATCTCGACCGGTGTCCAGGCCGCCGTCGCCAACTTGCAGGAAAACCTGCCCAAGGGCATGTCGATCAAGATCACCAGCGACGACGCGGTCTTCGTCAAGGGCGCGGTGCACGAGGTCGAGATCGCGCTCGGCCTGTCGGTGACCATGGTGCTGATCGTCATCTATGTGTTTCTGCTCGACTGGCGCGCGACGCTGATCCCTGGACTATCGATGCCAGTTGCCATGATCGGCACCATCGCCGCCATCTATCTGGCTGGCTTCTCGGTCAACATCCTGACCCTGCTCGCCCTGGTGCTGGCGACCGGACTGGTCGTCGACGACGCCATCGTCGTGCTCGAAAACATCGTGCGACGGCGCAATGAAGGCATGGGGCCCCGCGCAGCCGCCGTGCTCGGCGCGCAGGAGGTGTTTTTCGCCGTCATTGCCACCACCTTGACGCTCGTCGCCGTCTTCGTGCCGATCTCGTTCCTGCCCGGCCAGACCGGCGGTCTGTTTCGCGAATTCGGCTTCGTGCTTGCCATGTCGGTGCTTCTGTCCTGCGTGGTGGCGCTGACGCTGTGCCCGATGCTCGCTTCGCGCATGCTGACCAGCGCATCGCTCCACCACGAAGGCGGTCACGGCGTCGGCGCCCGCATCGGCGGCGTGCTCAATACTGCCTACAAGCGCGGCCTGCACGCCTGCCTCGATGCGCCATGGATCGTGCTTCTGGTCGCGGTGCTGTTTGCCGGCACCGCATTCACGCTGTTCGGCACCATACGCCAGGAACTGACGCCGACCGAGGATCGCGCCGCCGTGCTGCTGCGCATCAGCGCCCCGCAGGGCGTCAGCCTCGACTACACGACACAGCAGATGCAGAAGATCGAGAAACTGATCCAGCCGATGCGCGATTCCGGCGAGATCCGCAGCACTTTCGAGAATGCCGGCCAGAACGGCTCCTATAACTCAGGCTTCATGGTGATGACGCTGGCGCCGTGGAACGAGCGCAGCCGCAGCCAGCAGGAGATCATGGCCGAGATCAGCCGGTTGACCAGACAGGTGCCGAGTGTGCGCATCTTCCCGGTGCAGCCCAACAGCCTCGGCATCCGCGGCGCCGGCAACGGCCTGCAGTTCGCGCTGGTCGGCAACGACCGCAAGGCACTCGGCGACGCAGCGGTTAAGATCATCGCCGAGATGCAGAAGGATCCGCGCTTCCAGACCCCGCGCCTGTCGATCGACCCGACGCAGCCGCAGCTCGCCGTCGCGATCGACCGCGAGCGCGCCTCCGACCTCGGCATCGACATCACTGGGCTGGCCAACACCTTGCAGGCCATGCTCGACGGCAACGACGTCGTCGACGTCTACATCGCCGACCGCAGCTATGGTGTGAAGCTGGTCTCGACCACAAATCCGATCAACGATCCGACCGATTTGGAAAACATCTTCCTGAAAACGGCCGACGGACGCTTCGTGCCGATGTCGACCATCGCCACGCTGACCGAGCGTGCCGTGCCGCCATCGCTGTCGCGTGAGCAGCAGCAGCCTTCGGTGGCCATCACATCCAACCTTAGTGGCGACTTCGCGCTCGGCGATGCGCTCACCCGCGCCGAGGAAATCGCCACGCCGCTGCTGCCTGCGGGCAGCCGCATACTGCCGCTGGCCGAGGCGGCGACGCTGGGCGAGACCAACAGCGCCACGGTCACCATCTTCGGCTTCGCGCTGGTCATCATCCTTTTGGTGCTGGCCGCCCAGTTCGAAAGCTTCGTCAGCGCCGTCATCATCATGGCGACGGTGCCGCTCGGTCTCGCCTGCGCCATCTTCGCGCTGCTGCTCTCGGGCACCAGCCTCAACGCCTACAGCCAGATCGGCCTGGTGCTGCTGGTCGGAGTCATGGCCAAGAACGGCATCCTGATCGTCGAATTCGCCAACCAGCTGCGTGATCGTGGGCTTGGCGTGCGCGAAGCGATCGAGCAGGCCTCGATCATCCGCGTGCGGCCGGTGATGATGACGATGATCTGCACCGTGCTCGGCGGCTTGCCCCTGGTGCTGGCGAGCGGCGCCGGTGCCGAGGCGCGCGTCGCACTCGGCTGGGTAATCGTCGGCGGACTGGGGCTGGCAACCGTCTCGACGCTGTTCCTGACGCCGGTCGCCTATCTCCTGCTTGGCCGCTTCGTCACCCCGAAGACCCATGAGGAAGCCCGGCTGAAGCGCGAACTCGAGGAAGCCGCCTACACCAAAGTGGAGCCGGCCGAGTAGAGACATTCCAGGAAAAGTGAGGGCGGTTCCGCCGCTATTTCAGCAACCGGCCTTCGATCGACCAGCGCGCGGCAAGGAAATTCAGCACCGCCGCCACGACGACACCGCCGATCTTGGCCGGCCAAACTCCGACAGTCGTTGCGAACAGCGCGATCGAAAGGCTTGAGACGCCGAGCGAGATCAGTCCCCCCAGCGAGGCGAAGCGAAGGAATGCGTCATGCAGCCGGATGGCTCGATTGCGCTCGAACGACCAGAAACCGTTCGCCGCGAAAGAGAAGGTGACGGCGATGAACCACGCGGCGATGTTGGCCGGCAGCGGCGAAACTCCGAGCTTGAGCAGCAGGAAGAAGCTGGCAAGGTCGATGGCCGTGTTCGCAAGTCCGACAATGGCAAAGCGGACGATCTTGTTGCCGGTCGAACGCTGGGGCCGCTCGGCGTCGCTCATCCCTTGCCATCCATGATTGCGACACCGGCGCGGGCCAGGCTGGCGCCGAACGCATCCGACGCCAGGGCCGCGAATTCGACCTCGCGCACGCCTTGCATCGTGTCGCGCGCGCACAGCGTCGCGTCGACATGGCCGGGATGGCACATGAACAGCCCTCGTTCCGGCAATGCCTCGACGGCGGCTTGCAGAACGGAAGCGAATTTTTCGGGTTGCCGCCAGTCATAGATGCCGGTGAGCGGCTTAAAAAGGGTGAAGCCGGCGCGCTGCATCGACCGATTGAAGCCGGCAGCGAGCGCCGCGATCGCCGCGACTTTCGGCGCCGAGGCGAATTGGCCGGTCAGTGCCGGAGCGCCGCGCAGCGCCGGCCTGTCGCTGCCTTCGCCAAGGCGCGCGCGCAGCCATGTGCGCACGACGGGAAGGAAATGCACATGCTGATGCCCGTCGACGAAATCGGGGCGGCGCCCCAGCGCCTCGATGAAGCGGCTGTATTGGGCGTCGAGCTCGGCATGGACATCGCGCTCGGCAATGTGGCCGCGCAGGACAGGCAATGCCAACGAGCGAAGTGGCGGCAGCCGGCCTTCCGGCGCCAGGCTCGACCGGCCGGTGATCGCAGGCTGGTCGGTCAAGGTGAGATGCAGCCCGACCGCGACATGGCCACGCAGAGGTTTTATGCGCGCCGCCTCCGCTTCCCATTCCGGAAACCCAGTCATGCAGCTGGTTCCGGTCAGCCGCCCGCGATCGAGAAGGTCGAGAATCCCGGCGGAGACGCCGGGCGCCAGGCCGTAGTCGTCGGCGATCAGGCGGATGCGGCGCGTCATCTGTCGCGAACGCCCTGCTCCGGCCTATCGGCGGAGATCTCGCTGCGCACGACATCGCGCACGAGATAGACCGGCCGGTCCTTGCTCTCGCTGAGCGTGACCCAGACATATTCGCCGATCAGGCCAAGCAAGGTCAGGTTGAGGCCGCCGAGCAGCACGACAGCGACCAGAAGGCTGGGGTAGCCGGGAACGGCAATGCCGTAGAAAATCACCTCGAAGAACACTTTGGCGCCATAGACCGCGCCGCCCAACGCCGCGAGCAGCCCGCTGAGGCTGATCAGGCGCAGCGGTATGACGGAGAACGAGGTGAAACCTTCGAGCGAGAAGGCGATCAGGTTGAGCCGGCTCCATTTCGACGTGCCGCCGGCGCGGCCCTCCGGCGAATAGGGCAACGCCTTTTGGCGGAAGCCCGCCCAGGCAAACAGGCCCTTGTTGAAGCGTCGCTTGTCGCGCAAGCTGGTCAGCGCGCGCGCCACGGCAGCGCGCATGACGCGGAAGTCGCCGGCATTTTCAGGAATGTCGAAACGCTGGCTGCTGTTGATCAGGCTGTAGAAAAGCCGGGCCAGCTGGCTGCGCCGCCAGCTCGCCTCGCGGCGGTCGTTCTGCGCATAGACGACATCGACATCAGGATGTTCCACCAGCTCGCTGATCAGCTTCAGGCTGATGTCCAGGGAATGCTGGAGGTCGGCGTCCATGATCAGCACCATGTCGCCGCGCGACCGATCGAGGCCGGCGAGCACAGCGACCTCCTTGCCGAAATTGCGGCTGAGGCGAACGAGCTCCCACGACCCCGTCAGCGCGTGCGAAAACCGCCCAGCGCCATCGTCACGGCTGCCGTCATCAACCAGGATCTTGTGCACGGTCATGCCGAAGCGCTGTGCCACGGCCGCTTCGAGCTCGCCGAGCAGGCGTGCGAAGGCCGATGCCGATGGCGCCTCGTTGAAGAACGGCGCCACGATGTCGAGTGTCGACCGCAACTCAGCCATTTGCGACCCCTGCATTCACCACCTTTACCCGCGCACTGGCCCAGAACCACCAGATCAGCGAACCCGCGATGAACGTAACCGCGATCGGCCGAAACCAGGGGTAGAGGAAATCGTGCACATGGCGATCGACGCCGGTCAGTCCGGCCGCGAACAGCACCGTCGACAACACCGAGGCCAGAATGCCACCGCGTTCTTCGCGCCACAACAGGGCGATAGCGAGACCGGCGGGCACCGCGATCATCGCATAGGTGTTGGGCTCGACGCGCGGGTTGAAGACGCACATGTAGAAGGTGGCCGTCAGGAAGATCGCCAACCCCGCCGGTCCGCGTTCAAGCTTGCGGTCGAACCAGATGACAGCCGAAAGCGTAAACAGGGCCATGACCATGCGTATGACCGTTGCACCGAATTCCGGAATCGGCAGCCCTATCCTGGTGAACGGCGCCGTGAAATCGGAGGGTATGAAATGGCTGGTGTTGTCGATGGCCATCGAAGTCAGCATCTGGGCGAAGACACGATACTGATCGTTGAGGTAGCCGGCGGGAGCGAAAGCGTAGGGCAGCGCGAGCACGAACAGCACCGCCAGCGCCAGCACCGGTATCAAACGGAGCCGAAGGGCTCCCACCAACAACAGCATGATGATCGCGGTCGGCTTGGCGATGACGGCAAGCGAAGCCCAGAAGAAGGTCTCCGCGCGCCGCCCGTCAAGCGCCGACAGGGTGAGAAGCCAGCAGGCCCCGGTGAGCAGGATTGTCGCCTGGCCATTACGGATCGCCCCCGCCGCCATCGGCAAAGCGAGGAAAAGACCGAAAGAAAGCAGCCACGTCAGTTCGCCGCCGCCGAGCTTGCGCACCTGCCGCATCGCGGCGTAAGTCAGCACGGCAAAGCCAAGCGTGTGCCACACCACGCCGCCCAAATGCGAACCGAGTTTGACTATCGGAATATAGAGCGCGGCAAAGGCCGGCGCGTAGAGATACCCCATCTCGGACTGGGTGTCGTAGAGCGGCAGACCGGCCAGAAGGGCCTCGCTGCCGTCCAGATAGGCCTGCCATACCGTCCGCGTGTGGGGTGACCACAGGACCATGGCGAGAACGACCAGAAATGTTCCGACCCAGAGGCTGAACCCCAAACGGTCGAAGACCGGCTTGGATATCGTCATCAAATCACCCCACACTATCCCGGATCAGGCCCAGTCCAGCACTGTCCCGGCATTCGATGGCGGCGGCATATCACGGACAAAGCGGCGTGGCATAGGGGGCTGAAAGACACGGATAGCCGCCTGACGATCCGGGCGGCGGCCAGATACCGACATCCTTGCGGCCGTCGAAAGCCCTCTGAAGGCTTCATGTCCAAGCTTCTCGCGTCTTTCGAATGGAGCTAAGGCCGAATGAACACCTTGCCATTGGGCCTGGCCAGTTCCTCCGGCAGCCGCGACATCGCCTCGGCGAGCGGCACCACCGCCGTCACGTCGGTCGACCAGCGCCCGTCGGAAAAACGCTTCTGCGCTTCCAGGATCGCCGAGCCGCGGCGATCGCGGAACTGGCGCATCCACTCGCTCAGCCAAAAACCTTCGATATGCTTATGCTGGAAGATCAGCTGGCCAGGTTCGCGGATAACAGTGGCTTCGGGATCGAGCCGCCCATAGATGATCCAGCGCGAACGCTTCGGCATGGCGTCGAAGATGGCGGAGGCCAGCGGCCCGGTCACCGCGTCGAGGAAGATGCGCGGCTGTTCGGCCTTCATCACCTCGCGCAACGACGTCTTAAAATCCGGCGCCTTTTCGTTGAGGACATGCGCCGCGCCAAGTTCTTTCAGCGAAGCGATCTGGTCGTCGCGGCGCACGGTGACGATCGGTCGGAAACCCTCTTCCCTGGCCAGCCCGATGATCAGCTTGCAGAGCTGGCTGGCGCCGGCGGTCATGACGAAGGCCTTTTCGCCTTCCTGTTTGACGATGTCGAACATAGCGAGCGCGGTGAGCGGGTTGACGATCATCGCCGCGCCGTCCTCGTCGCGGACGGTGTCGAGCAGCGGGATGCAGACCGCCGCCTCGGCGACGGCATAGTCGGCCCATGAGCCCCAGGTGGTGACACCGGTGGTAAAGGCGACGCGCTTGCCGATCAGGCTTTTGGGATAGGGCTCGTCACAGCTGGCGACGACGGTGCCGACACCCTCGAAGCCGGCCGGCTGGCCCTTGGCGCGCGGCTGGCCATACTGGCCCTTGATGAAGGCGACATCGGACGGATTGATCGAGGCGAGGCTGACCTTGATCAGCACCTGCGTCGGTCCGGGTGTCGGCACCGCGATGCTGCCCGGCTCGAGATAGGGCTCCATCGCCTCCAGCATACTGCCGCTGGGCGTCCTGGTGTAGCCATCGCCGACCAGCAGCAGCGCCTTCATTTCGGAGGGGACGGTCATCGCAACACTCCTTGACCTGTCGGCTTGCCGGATGACGATGCCGGCGTTCAGACCTTTTCCTGCGTGTATTTCTTCAGCTCCGTCCGCGCCACCTGCCGGCGATGCACGGCATCAGGCCCGTCGGCAAGGCGCAATGTCCGCAGATGCGTCCACGACCGCGCCAGCGGCGTGTCCTGGCTGATGCCTTGCGCGCCGCACATCTGCACCGCCTCGTCGGTGACCTTGAGAGCGACGCGAGGCGCCACCACCTTGATCTGGCTGATCCAGGGAGCCGCGGCCCGCGCATCGCCCTGGTCGATCATCCAGGCCGCCTTGAGGCAGAGCAGGCGGGCCATCTCGATCTCCATGCGGCATTCCGCGATGATGTCGAAATTGGCACCGAGCCTTGCCAGGGGCTGGCCGAAGGCCTCGCGGCGCACCGAACGCTGGCACAGCATTTCCAGCGCCATCTCGGCCTGGCCGATGGCGCGCATGCAGTGATGGATGCGGCCAGGGCCGAGCCGCCCCTGCGCGATCTCGAAACCCCTGCCCTCGCCAAGGATCAGGTTCGATGCCGGCACCCGCACATTGTCGAAGCGAAGATGCATATGGCCATGCGGCGCGTCGTCGTCGCCATAGACCTGCATGGCGCGGACCTTGGTCACGCCCTTTGTGCCCGATGGCACCAGGATCATCGAATGGCGGCGATGCCGCGGCTCGCTGTCATCGCCGGTCCGGACCATGACGATGTAGATCGCGCAGCGCGGATCGCCGGCGCCGGACGCCCACCATTTCTCGCCGTTGAGCACATAGTCGTCGCCGTGCCGCTCGCAGCGCATGGCGATGTTAGTGGCGTCGGACGAGGCGACATCCGGCTCGGTCATCAGATAGGCCGAGCGGATCTCGCCGTCGAGCAGCGGCTCAAGCCACGCCTTCTTGTGGTCCGCCGCGCCGTAACGCTCCAGCACCTCCATATTGCCGGTGTCGGGCGCCGAGCAGTTGAAGGTTTCCGCGCCGAGATGCGCCTTGCCCATCTCCTCCGCCAGATAGGCGTATTCGACCGTGGAAAGGCCGTAACCGCGCTCCGAGCCGGTCAGCCAGAAATTCCACAGGCCGCGCTCTCTTGCGGTCTTCTTCAGCCCTTCGAGGATCTCGCTCTGGCGCGCCGTATAGACCCAGCGGTCGCCTTCCTTGCCCACTTCGCCGAGAAACTCCTTGTCAAGCGGCATGATCTCCTCGCGCACCATGGCCGCGACGCGCGCGTGGATCGGCTTCAGCCGCTCGGTCATGCCGAGATTCATGTCCGTCATCGGTCGCTAACCCTTCATGCATGCCAGGCATTTGTCAGTGGCAAGGATGACCGTACTTCGGATAGCCTTGTCAACGCGAACTGTTTGCCCGCATGCCGAGCGCGGAGGATTGTGATGAGCTATCTGGACGAGCTGTTTTCGGTGACCGGCAAGATCGCGCTGGTCACGGGTGCCGCGACCGGCATCGGCCGCATGGCGGCGACCGCGCTGGTGCGGGCCGGCGCCAGCGTGATGATCGCTTCGCGCAAGGGCGAGGACTGCATCAAGGTCGCCGAAGAACTGAACGGTCTTGGCGCCTCGGGCCGGGCGGAAGGCTTCGCCGGCGATGTCTCCAGCGAGGCCGGCATTGCCGCGCTCGTCGCCGAGGTCAAGGCGCGGACCGATCGCCTGAACATCCTGGTCAACAATGCCGGCGTTTCCTGGGGTGCGCCGCTGGAGAGCTTTCCCTATTCGGCTTGGGCCAAGGTGCTCGGCGTCAATGTCACCGCGGTCTTCCATCTGACGCGTGAATTGCTGCCGCTGCTCGATGCCGCCGCCAGCGACGCCGACCCGGCCAGGGTCATCAACCTCGGTTCGGTGATGGGCACGCAGCCGCTGGCCGACGACGCCTATTCCTACACGGCCTCGAAGGCCGCGGTTCACCATTTGACACGCACCCTGGCGCTGGAGTTCGCCGCCCGACGCATCACCGTCAACGCTTTCGCCCCCGGGCCGTTCCAGAGCCGCATGACGGCGTTCGCCACCGGCACGGACGAACAGGCCAGACATGTCGGCAATCATGTTCCGATCGGCCGTATCGGCGCACCGGATGACATTGCCGGCGCAACGCTCTATTTGTGCAGCCGTGCCGGCAGCTATGTCACCGGCGCCATCCTGCCGATCGACGGCGGGCAGTCGGTGCAGCATGGGCTGACACTGTTCAAGGAATGACATTTTCCGGCCACAGAAGCCGGAGGTGAACTGGAGGACATGAGTTTGGAACCGATCAGTCTCGATGTGCTTCTGGCCAATATCGGCAAGGAGGTTGGCGTGTCGCCGTGGCGGGTGGTCACGCAACGCATGATCGACCAGTTCGCCGACGCCACCGACGACCACCAGTTCATCCACTGCGACCCGGAGCGGGCCATGCGCGAGACTCCGTTCGGCGGCACCATCGCGCACGGCTTCCTGTCGCTGTCGCTGTTGTCGGCAATGACCTTCGAGACAATGCCGCCGCTGGAAAACAGCAAGATGGGCGTCAACCACGGCTTCGATTCGCTACGTTTCCTGGCGCCGGTGAAGACCGGCGCGCGCATTCGCACCCGTTTCGTGCTGGCCGACGTCAAGGTCAGGCCGTCGGGCTGGGTGCAGACGTCGCACGACGTGACGATCGAGATCGAAGGCTCGAAGAAACCGGCGCTGACCGCGCGTTGGCTGACGCTGACCTTGATCGAACGTCAGCCAGAGACGGCATGAACGATCCGAACGTCCTCGACCAGGCGGCGCTCGCGCCTTACCTCGAGGCCAACATACCGGGCTTTTCCGGGCTTGCCGCAATCGAAAAGTTCAAATCCGGCCAATCGAACCCGACCTATCTGCTGACGGCGGCAAGCGGCCGTTACGTGCTGCGTGCCAAGCCGCCGGGCCAGCTGCTGAAATCGGCGCATCAGGTCGACCGCGAATTCAGGGTGATGAAGGCGCTTGCCGGCACCGCCGTGGCTGTGCCGGAGATGCTGCATCTCTCGTCGGAGGACTCGCCGATCGGACGTATGTTCTACGTGATGGATTTCGTCGACGGCCGCATTTTCTGGGATCCGGCGCTGCCGGAGGCTCGCGATAACGATGAACGCGCCGCCATCTACGATGCCATGAACGATACCCTCGCCGCGCTACATGATGTCGACGTCGGCACCGTGGGTCTCGGCGATTTCGGCCGGCCGGGCAATTATTTCGAGCGCCAGCTGGCGCGCTGGACCAGCCAGTACCGCGCCTCGGAAACCGGCACCGTCGCCGACATGGACCGGCTGATCGCCTGGCTGGAAACCCATATGCCGGCGGATGACGGCCGCGTCTCGCTGGTGCATGGCGACTACCGGCTGGACAATCTGATCTTCGCGCCGGACCGGCCAAAGGTTCTGGCTGTGCTCGACTGGGAACTGTCGACATCAGGCCATCCCTTTGCCGACATCGCCTACCAATGCATGCAATGGCGTCTGCCGCATGCGTCGGGCTTTCGCGGGCTGGGCGGCATCGACCGTCCCGCACTCGGCCTGCCTTCCGAGCAGGACTACGTCGCCAGCTACTGCCGGCGGCGCGGGCTCGCCGGCATCGGCAACTGGACCTTCTTCCTCGCTTTCTCCTTCTTCCGGCTGGCTGCGATCTGCCAGGGCGTCTTCAAGCGGGCGCTGGACGGCAACGCCTCCAATCCGGAAAAGGCTAGAACCTATGGCGAGGCGGTAAAACTGCTTTCGCATCTCGCCGCCAAACTGATCGACAAGGAGGCGTGATGATGGGCCGCTTCGACGGAGCACCATTGCTGATCGCGGATGCCGCCGGCGGGCTTGGCCGGGCGCCGCGAAAGGCTTTGCCACTGAGGTGCTGTCGGACATCGACCAGCGCCGGCGCCATCTGGAGCTTGTCGTTTGGGGAACTTCCCATGCCCTTGTCCGTTTCCGTACAGCGTATATAATTTAGCCAGGCACCAACCCAACCAAAGGCACCAGATCTTGCCGCCGAGCGTCCAGACACGCCGCGAGAAACAAAAGGCCGAACTGCGCTCCGAACTGGTCGAGGCCGCGCACAAGCTCGTCCAGGAAGAAGGCTATGAAGGCCTGACCATCCGCAAATTGGCCAAGCGGGTCGGCTATGCCCCGATGTCGGTCTATTCCTACTTCGCCGACAAACAGGACATCCTGTTTGCGCTGGCGGAAGATGCGTTCGAGACGCTTGCCCGACGCATCGAGGAGCATTCGTCCGACGATCCGATCGAGGCGTTGCAGGCGGTCATGACGGAATATGCCGCCTTCGGGCTCGGCAATCCGAACGAATACCGCACGGTGTTCATGACCGAGAAGACCAAGCTGCCGGAAGGCAGGAGCTACGAGGACATGGAAGAGAGCAACCCGGCGATGAACGCGCTGATCAGCAGGGTCGAGGCCTGCGTCGCCGCCGGCAAGTTGCAGGGCGATCCACGCGCCATCGCCACCATGCTGTGGGCGGTCGGCCATGGCACGATCTCGCTGCTCATCACCTTTCCGTTCTACCCCTTCGGCGATCCGCAGGCTTTCGTGAAGCGGATGTGCGATTTCACGCTTGCCACGCTCAGCACGCAAAATGTGCCACCGCTGACCGGGACACCGGTCAACCGCTGAACGTCAGTACCTTTCGTTTCCATATTTCTCTCCGCCAGCCAAAGCGGGGTGAATTTCTTGGTTAACAAAAAATTTATCGTACGCGTACGGTTTCGCCTTGAACTTCGGGATCGACGGGCGTATCTGTACAGTGCATCGTACATGTACGAAAGAAGTTCACCGTAAGGTACGAATTGAATTCGACCTCAGAAAACGGAGACTGACTATGAAAAAGACACTCCTCACCCTCGCCGCCGTGCTGGCACTTTCGGGCTCGGCCTTCGCCGCCAGCGCCACCCACCCGGTCAAGCATGCGTCCGCCGCGACCTGCGTAGACACGAAGACCAACGTGAAGCTCGATTGCGCCTCGACCGGCTCGGTCGAGAAGAAGGGCACCACGGAAAACACCGCTGAAGGCCCGCGGCTCGGCATCAGCATCAATCCGTGGATCGTGCCGAGCTCGTTCTGATATTTGCGGGAAATCACTTCTGGCCGGCACAAGCCGGCCAGCTTCAGGCGATCGATACCGGCAACCTTGCCGCTGAACTCTCGAAGGCGGCGTCGATCAGCTTCTGCATATCGGCGGCGCGCCGGAACGATGGATCGCCATTCCGGCCAGCATCCAGTGCATCGGCAAAGCGCCTGGCGTTGCGTTTGACATCGGGCAGCGCCAGCGTTTGCCAGCGCTGAAGATCGACATCCCCACCCAGGCAGGCGGACAGGTTCGATACCTTGCCGTCGGTCTCGACCTTGATAGCGCCCTTGATGCCGTGCAGGGCCAGCGACAGATCGTTGGCATGACCGGTCGTGTAGCGGCTCGCCACGATCGTGGCGAGCGCACCGGAGCTGAGCCGCGCCGTCATCGCGACGCTGTCATTGGCATCCAGCACATAGTCGCCGATGCGCTCACCCTCGGCCTTCGGAAACGTCACCAGGTCGGCATGCAGACTGACGATATCCTGGTCGGCGCCATAGGTGGCGAAATCCAGGATATGAATACCGACATCGCCGAGCACGCCTGTCGAGCCATGCCGGCTCGACAGGCGCCACAGCCATTTGTCCTCGACCCGCCAGTCGCCCCATGATTTGCTGACCAGCCAGCTCTGCCGGTAGCTCGCCTCGACATGGCGCAACTCGCCGATCTCGCCGGCCTGCACCATGCGCCGTGCTTCCTGGATCGCCGGTGAGTTGCGATAGGTCAGGTTGACCATGTTGACCACCCCGGCTGCCTCGGCCGCTTCGGTCATTGCCAGCGCATCGGCGTGGTTCGGTGCCAGCGGCTTTTCGCAAAACACATGCTTGCCCTCGGCAAGCAGCGCAAGCGTCGTCGCCATATGCGCACCATCCGGCGTCGCGTTGATGGCGGCATCGAACTGGCCCCAGGCGACCGCCGCTTCCAGACTCTCGAAGAAATCGCCGATCTTGCTGGCGGCGGCAAACGCGGCCGCGCGGCCGGGCACCTGGTCGACGCAAGCGACGATGCCGCAGCCCGGAATCCCGGCGAACTCCTCGACATGATGCCCGGCGATGCCGCCTGTGCCGAGCAAGAGAATTCGATGCATCAGTTCAGGCCCCCAACCCCCTCACGCCCCAATCAACTCAGGCCTCAACTAAGGCCCTTGTCGCCATCGGCATGCAGACGCAGGCCCTTCTGGACGATCTTCTCCTTTGCCGCATCCGTCGGCACGTTCGGCGCATTGGTGATGCCGGACCATGCCGGCGCAGGGTTGTGCGCCCAGTGCACCGCATTGCGCAGCACCTGCTGCACGCCCTCATTGTGATAGATCGGATAGGTCTCGTGGCCGGGCGAGAAGTAGAAGATCCTGCCGGCGCCGCGCTGATAGGTCAGCCCGGACCGGAACACCTCGCCGCCCTCGTACCAGGAGACGAACACCGTCTCGAGCGGCTCCGGCACCGCGAACGGTTCGCCATACATTTCCGTCTCGCCGATCTCGAGGCACTCGCCTATGCCTTGCGCGATCGGGTGGCCGCGGTTGATCGCCCAGACGCGCTCGCGCTCGCCCGCCTCGCGCCATTTCAGCGAGCAGGGCGTGCCCATCAGCCGCTTGAAGATCTTCGAGTAGTGGCCGGAATGGAGCACGATCAGCCCCATGCCTTCCCACACACGCTTCTGCACCCGCTCGACGATCTCGTCCTTGACCTCGCCATGCGCCGCATGGCCCCACCACAACAGAACATCGGTGGCCGCCAGGCGTTTCTCGCTCAAGCCATGTTCGGGCTCCTGCAAGGTGGCGGTGGTCGCCTCGATGCCCTTGTCTCGGTTCAGCGCAGCGGCGATGGTGCCATGCATCCCCAAGGGATAGAGGTCGCGCACGGCGGCGTTGGTCTGCTCGTGGACGTTCTCGCCCCAGACGATTGCTTTTGTCGGCATTTTCATCTCCCAAAGCGCTTTAAATAGCATGTCCAATGGGATTGAGAAGGTCCGGTTCGATCTGGCCCGATGGAAATTACGTCTTGCGCCTCTTGCGCCCGGCAACGGTCTTGGGCTTGCCCGGTCTTGCGGGAGAGCCTGGAATGGCCGTGCTGGTGATCGATATAGGATCGCTGGCCGGGAACGTGTCCTCGAGGCCTTCCTCGAGTTCCTCTTCGGCGCTCGGCGCTTCTTGCCGCTCATGTTCGAGCGAGCGGACGGCCGCGGTTTTCCTGGCTGACTTCGGCGCGGGATTCGTCGGCATCGGCATTCTCCCTCGGCGTGAGGATGCAGAACGAGCCTGCCCTGCAAAACGTTCCGGGTTTAGACCGCTGCGTCGCGCGAGCCCTCGGACAGAAAAGTAAAGACATAGTCCGAGAAGGAACGCCAGCATTCAACCCTGAAGGCGTCCGGCGCCATGCGCAGCAGCACGATCTCGGTCTTGCCGAGGATGGTTCGCGACGCCGATCCAACCGGGAAGGCATCAAGCGACAGGTCCTGCGGACAGCCCGCATTGATCGTCGCCGCCGCCCCGGTCCCCGTCACGGTGATAGCGACGTTGCGATGCGAGATGCCGACCGCCGAGTGCAAGGCGGAAACCCCGGCACAATCGGCCAGCGGATCCTTGCCCGCCTCATCGATGACCAGCCATTCGTCGGGGCCGAGCCACAAGGCGGTTCGCCCGCCCTTCGAAGCGGACGTCTTCGGCTTTTTCGGCAAGGTCACGCCGAGCGCCTTGGAAAGCGCTGCGAGCGAGGCCTCCGGTGCACGCAATGAAATGCGCTCGGCCGGCGGCAGCACCTCGACCTTGACGCCGGTAGAGGTCGTGCTGCGTCCGGCCAGCGCCGGACGGCGTTCTACCGAAGGCGATGCGGCCGATGCCGTCTTTCTTGCAGCAGCCTTAGCCATTGAGGCGCCCTCCCGTCTCGTCGAAGAACACCATGCTGGCAACCTCCACCTCGATCACCCCGTGCGGCATCGGCACATAGAGCGTGTCGCCCATGCGGTCGCGGCCACCGGCGACCAGCGCCAGCGCGATCGAGCGGCCGCAATTTTCCGACCAATAGCTCGAGGTGACATGGCCGATCATCTTCATCGGGATCGCCTGCTTCGGATCCTCGACGATCTGCGCGCCTTCTTCCAGCACCACCTTCGGGTCTTTCGTTTTCAGCCCGACCAACTGCTTGCGGCCCTTGGCGACAAGGTCGGGCCGCGTCAAGCCGCGGATGCCGACGAAGTCCGTCTTCTTCTTGCCGACCGCCCAGTCGAGACCGGCATCGTTCGGCGTCACCGTGCCGTCGGTGTCCTGGCCGACGATGATGTAGCCCTTTTCGGCGCGCAGCACGTGCATGGCCTCGGTGCCGTAGGCGGCAGCGCCATGCTTCTGGCCTTCGGCCCAAAGTGCTTCCCAGACGGCCTGGCCGTAATCGGCCGGCACGTTGACCTCGAAGCCGCGCTCGCCGGTGAACGACATGCGGAACAGCCTGGTCGGCACGCCGCAGATCTTGCCTTCGCGCACCGACATATGCGGCAGCCCTTCATCGGACATGTCAATGCCTTCGACCAGCGGCTCTATAATCTTCCGCGCGCTCGGCCCTTGCACGGCGATGACCGCCCATTGCTCGGTGATCGAGGTCAGCCAGACATTGAGATGCGGGAACTCGGTCTGGAGATAGTCCTCCATATGGTTCATGACGCGCGGCGCGCCGCCGGTCGTCGTCGTTACGTGGAAACGGTCCGGCGCCAGCCTGCCGACGACGCCGTCATCATAGATGAAACCGTCCTCGCGCAGCATGATGCCGTAGCGGCAGCGGCCGGGCTCCAGCTTCTCCCATGGGTTGGTGTAGAGCAGCTCCATGAACTTCGCCGCATCCGGACCGACCACTTCGATCTTGCCCAGCGTCGAGGCATCGAACAGGCCGGCCGTCTTGCGCACCGCAACGCATTCGCGGTCGACCGCGGCGTGCATGTCCTCGCCTGCCTTGGGGAAATACCAGGCGCGTTTCCACTGGCCGACATCCTCGAACACCGCGCCTTGCGCCTCTGCCCAGGGATGGATCGCAGTCTTGCGCGTCGGGTCGAACAGCGGACCGCGCGCATGGCTGACGATCGCGCCGAAGGTCACCGGCGTATAGGGCGCCCGGAACGTGGTCAGGCCGACCTCGGGGATCGGCTTGCCCAGTGTCTCGGCGGCAATCGCTAGACCGTGCATATTGGAGGTCTTGCCCTGGTCGGTCGCCATGCCGTTGGTGGTGAAGCGCTTGACGTGCTCGATCGAGCGCATGCCTTCATGCACCGCCTGGCGGATATCCTTGGCGGTGACGTCGTTCTGGAAGTCGACGAAGGCTTTCACCGTCGTGTCCGGCCCGGCTCCGGGCGCCGCACCCAGCATGCCGCGCGACCAGCTTTCCGAGGCATCGACTTTCGGCTTCGTACCCTTGGCGGTTTTCGCGCCCGCATCCTTGGCCGCCTTGGCGCCCGCCGCATAGGCCTCGTCGACCGTCGCGGACAGCCCGTCGGTGCCGTTGCAGGCGCCGACAGAGACGCAGTCCTGCGCATAGGTGCCCGGCACGAAGCGCTTGGTCTCGTCGTTGAAAGCCACCTTGCCGCGCGACTGCGAGAACAGATGCACCGACGGCGTCCAGCCGGCCGACATCAGGATCGCATCGACCGGAATGGTGCGTTCGCCGCCGCCATTCTTCGGCTGCACGGTCATCGACGACACCCGCAATTTGCCGCCCGCGCGGATCACCGCGCGGCCGAAATTCACCTCGATGCCGAGCGCCCTCGCCTCGTCGATCACCGGTCCGGTCGGATTGTCGCGCAAATCGACGATCGCCGCCACGTCGACGCCGGCCTTCTTCAGGTCGATTGCCGCTGAATAGGCGGAATCATTGGCGGTGTAGACGCCGACATTCTTGCCGACCGCGACGCCATAGTGGTTGAGATAGGTGCGCGCAGCACCCGCCAGCATGATGCCCGGCCGGTCATTGTCGGCGAACACCATGTGGCGCTCGATGGCGCCGGAGGCCAGCACCACGCGCTTGGCCCTCACCTGCCACAGCCGCTCGCGCGCCAGATCGTGGCCGGGAGCCTTCAGATGATCACTGACTCGTTCGACCAGTCCGACGAAATTCTGCGCGTAATAGCCGAACGCCGTCGTGCGCGAGAGCACGCGGACATTGTCCATGGCGGCGAGCTCGGCCACCGCACCCTGAGCCCAGGCAAAACCGTCCTGGCCGTCGATTTTCGCACCGCTCTCGAACCGCAGGCTGCCGCCGAACTCGGCCTGCTCATCGGCGAGGATGACGCGCACGCCGGTCTCGGCCGCGGCAAGTGCTGCCGCGATGCCGGCGGCACCGCCGCCCAGCACTAGCACCTCGCAATGCGCATAGCGCGACGAATAATGGTCCGGATCCGGCTGGTCCGGCGAAACGCCAAGTCCGGCCGCGGCGCGGATCGTGGGTTCGTACAGGCTCTTCCATGCAGCCTTCGGCCACATGAAGGTCTTGTAGTAGAACCCGGCCGAAAACAGCGGCGAAGCAAAGTCGTTGACCGCGCTGACGTCGAAGGACAGCGACGGCCAGCGGTTCTGCGATTGCGCGTCAAGCCCGTCATAGAGTTCCTGCACCGTAGCCCGCACATTCGGCGTCTTGCGTGCCGCGTCACGCTTGATCTCGACCAGCGCGTTCGGTTCCTCGGCGCCCGCCGACAGGATGCCGCGCGGACGATGGTACTTGAACGAGCGGCCGACAAGATGGACGCCATTGGCGAGCAGCGCCGAAGCCAGCGTGTCGCCCTCGATGCCGGCATAGGACTGGCCATCGAAGCTGAACCGCGCGGTCTTCGCCTGCTTGAAGCGACCGGCGCCGGGAATGCGGAACGCGCCGATCATTTGGCACCCACTTCGTTGGAGTTTTTGGGCAGCTTGGACGGTTTCGGCTCGCCGGCCTTGTAGGTCATGACGAACTTGTCGGTGACGGTGTCGCGCACGGCGTTGAAGAAGCGGGCGCAGCCATGCATGTGCCGCCAGCGCTCATAAATGATACCCTTGGGGTTCGAGCGGATGAAGAAGAACTTTTCGAAATCATCGTCACTCTCGCCGGCCATGTTGGCCGAGCGCGCTATGTGCGCCTCGCCGGCGTTGCGGAACTCGAGTTCTGGGCGCTCTTCCTCGCAATAGGGGCAGCGGATGAGAAGCATTGTCCTGGTTCCTACAATTCGCCGTGACCGACGTGGGCGCCCGCCAGTTGATCGCAAAGCTTCTGTCCCAACGTCGCGAACGGCGCGACGAGCCGGATGCGCTCTTCCACGCTTGCAGCGGGACGAAACAGATCGCGAGACGCCATGTTGCCGAGGGTGAGTTGTATTGGATCGGTTGTGACGATCACTTGGCGCGGCTGGAACGTCTCGTCCTCCTCGAGCCCTTCGGGTCGTCCCTCGAAGAACATCACCACCTTCTGACCGCCGCTCCAGACGCAGGCCAGCGTGCCGTCGTCGACCGAAAACGGCCAGCCGGCCTCGTTGCCGGCGCGACTGATCGGCTGCAGCCGCACCTCGTCCGCCGAAGGAAAATGGAACATGCCCTGTTCCCCCGCCAGCATCAGCGGCATCGCGACAGCCATCTGCGCCATCATCAGTGCGCCACCGCCGCCGCCGCCGCCTCGTCGATGAGGCGGCCGGTGCGGAAGCGTTCGATGGTGAAGGGCGCGTTGATCGGGTGCGGATCGTCCCTGGCGATTGTGTGGGCAAAGACATGGCCCGAGCCCGGCGTCGCCTTGAAGCCACCCGTGCCCCAGCCGCAATTGACGTAAAGGCCGGGCACCGGCGTCTTGGCCAGGATCGGCGAGCGGTCCGGCGTCACATCGACGATGCCGCCCCAGGAGCGCAGCATCTTCATGCGCGTGAAGATCGGGAACATCTCGCAGATGGCGTCCAGCGTATGCTGCAATATGTGCAGGCCGCCGGTCTGCGAATAGGACACATACTGGTCGGTGCCGGCGCCGATCACCAGCTCGCCCTTGTCGGACTGCGAGATATAGGCGTGCACCGTGTTCGACATCACGACGCAAGGCACCACCGGCTTGACCGGCTCCGACACCAGCGCTTGCAACGGATAGCTCTCCAGCGGCATGCGCACGCCGGCCATGTTCATGATCACCGAGGAATGGCCGGCGGCAACGACGCCGACCTTCTTGGCGCCGATGAAGCCGCGCGTCGTGTCGACGCCCATGACCGCGCCATTGGCGGCGCGCTTGACGCCGGTGACTTCGCAATTCTGGATGATGTGGACGCCCCGCGCCGAGGCGCCGCGCGCATAGCCCCAGGCAACCGCATCGTGCCGCGCCGTGCCGCCGCGCCGCTGCAAGGCCGCACCGACGACCGGATAGCGTGCATCCTTGGAGGTGTTGAGCGGTGGACAGAATTCCTTCGCCTGCTCCGGCGTCATCCATTCATTGTCGATGCCGTTCAGCCGGTTGGCGTGGACGTGGCGCTTCAGCACCTGGACGTCGTGCACGTTGTGGGCGAGCATCATGACGCCGCGGGCCGAATACATGACGTTGTAGTTGAGCTCCTGGCTCAGCCCATCCCACAGCTTCAGCGCGTGGTCGTAAATGCCGGCGCTCTCGTCATAGAGATAGTTGGAGCGGATGATGGTGGTGTTGCGGCCGGTGTTGCCGCCGCCGAGCCAGCCCTTTTCCAGCACCGCGACATTGGTGATGCCGTGCACCGTGGCGAGATAGTAGGCGGTGGCCAGGCCATGACCGCCGGCGCCGACGATGATGACGTCGTATTCCTTCTTGGGTTCAGGCGAGGACCACTGCTCCTCCCAGCCCTTGTGGCCGCGCATGGCCTCGCGGGCGATGGCGAATACCGAATATTTCTTCAACGTCCCAACCTCGCCCCAGAAAAGGCCTCGCGAATAACGGCCGGGCGTTCATTCGATCCCGGCGCGCGAGGTGTATCACTAGCGAAACGGCGCTTCCACCCTTGCGCTGTTTGCGACGGCGCTTGCCGTTTTGCGCCGTGGTGAAAAAGCCGCATGCACTCTGGCAGCTAAGGCCCCGTTCGGTCACACTGCCTGTCGCGAGGCTCTGGAGGATCATTATGGGCAATGCCTGGTGGAATCTGACGTTGCGCTTCCTGCTGGAGCTTGCCGCCTTGCTCGGGCTCGGTATCGCCAGCTGGCGCCTCTCACACGATTGGTGGCGCTGGGTCGCTGCGTTGGCCATACCGCTCGTTGCTGCTGCGCTGTGGGGAACCTTCGCCGTGCTCAATGATCCGAGTCGGTCGGGCCGCGCCCCTGTGCCGGTTCCGGGGGCGGTGCGGCTGGTGCTGGAACTCGTCATCCTGTTCGGCGGCGCGGCTGGGTTCTACCTGGCCGGCCAAACGACCACGGGCATCGTCATGGCCCTGCTGATCGTCATCAGCTACGCATTCTCGCTCGATCGCCTGGCGTGGTTGTTGCGGCGATAATTCGCCCCACTGGCCTCCCTGTTTGGCGAGTGACGAGGAAGGCACGGCGTATCGATCAACCGCACGTGAAGTCTTTTTGCGGCCAAGACGCATGTTCATAGCCGCAAGGCGGGCGGCCGGTCTTGCTTTTTCCGCTCGATTTGGCGATGCCGTTTCCTGTCGAAACGGGTCTTCTTGCCAAATCGGTCCTGCAAACATGATGCTGATCAGAACCTATGTGGCTGCGAGCGCGATCGAGGGTGTCGGTGTGTTCGCCGCCGAGCCGATCGGGAAAGGCGCTTCGATCTGGCGGCTCGATCCGGATTTCGACCGGCTGATCCCAATGGACAAATACGAGGCGGCACCCTCGCATCTCCGGGAACTGCTGGACCGCTATGCCTATCCGAGCCCGGACCGGCCGGGTTTCATGGTCTATGAAGTCGACAATGGGCGCTTCATGAACCATTCCGGCAACCCAAACACGGATTTTTCGAAATATGGCGGGGCAACCGCGACCCGCGATATCGCCGAGGGCGAGGAGATCACCTGCGACTACGGCGAGTTCTTCGAGGATTTCGAGCGGCTGCATTTGGCGACGGCATAGAGATCTGCTGGAGAGTGCGAGGCAAGCCGGCCTCGGCTTGGCCGCCATCAATCGTCTGAAGCGACTGCCTTGCCGCCCTGGCTCATGGGGTGGAAATATTGAGGCAGAGCGAGCATACTGCTCCCTGTGTTCCTTTGATGAGGAATATGCCGATGCGTCTCGGGGCAAGAAGCGTTCCGATCGAGTACTATGTTCTCAGGATCGCCGCACCCGCCGCCGGCCGACCCAGCGAAAGCAAGGTCGTCGGCCACTTTGCTGAACGGCCAATTTTTTCCGAGGTCATAGATACCTTCGGCGACCACTATCACTACGTTGGACTTGCGCCACGGCTTGCAGATGGCCGGTTCGATGTCGAAGCGCTCTCGCCAGGTGAATGGATTGTCGAGCCAGGATTGATCTACAGATCAGATAACTGGAGGAGTTGAGCCAATGGCCGGTGCTACATCGAAGCTGCGAGGGAAAATCCCGCCGTTGCCGGATGCCGATTCGCTTTTGGCCTCGGCACCAGAGTCTGCGGCTCTGGTGCGTTACCTTGCCTCCTTGGCAATGACCGCCGTCGCCACGGTCGTGGCAGTTGGTGTCGACAGTCGCGTGGCGATCCCGAACATCTCCCTCGTGTTTGTGGTGCCGGTGATCGTAGCGGCCATTAGCTTAGGCTTAGGCCCCTCCCTCTTTTCGGCAATACTTGGTGCTCTCGCCTACAATTTCTTTCTCACAGAGCCTCGCTACACACTGATCGTCGACGACCCGGCAAACGTCTGGGCGATCGGGCTGCTTTTTGTAGTCGGACTAATCGTGAGTGCCGTTGCATTCACTTCCCAGCGCAGTGCAGCCGATGCGTCGCTCCTGAGAAGGCAGGCAACGGTGCTGCAGGGCTACGGCCGCGAAGTCGCGGCCGCTGACAATGCGCAGGCGATCGTCTCGATCACCGCCCGTGCTCTTGCAGCGCTTTTTCAAGTCCCTGTCGTCGTCGTTCTCGTGATGGAGAGCAAGGTGATTTCCGTCGAGAGAGTCGGCAACCTAGAGCCCCTGGACGCGGAAATCGAGGCGGCGCGATCGTCGTTGGCCACGGGGCTGTTCTCGCCCGCTGGCGTTTACCCGGCCTTAGCCTCGCGCTTTGACTTCTGGCCTGTGGTGACAGCTGAAGGCCAGGGTGCCGCCATTGGACTCGCATTCGACCCCGATGAACGTCCGTCGGCACCTGCCGCGGTCGTCGACATCGTAGGGCGTTTTCTGGCCCTGGCCCTTGACCGTCAGCTGCTGCGGGCCAGCAGCGATATTCGATGACGTTCGAACTCGCAATGCTGGCCGGGGGTTGCGCTCTCGGGCTGTTCCACATTGTCCTGGCATCGCATTCGGCTAGCCTCCAGCGCAGCTACCGCTGGACCGCTAGCGCGCGAGACGCGCCGCAGTCACCGCTCACGGGCGTTGCCGGTCGTCTCTCTCGCGCTTCCGCCAATTTCGGCGAGACCTTCCCCCTGTTCATCGCGGCGGTGGTGCTGGCGCACCTCGCGAATGCCCACGACGGTCGAACGATCTGGGGCAGCGCGCTCTATCTCGGTGCCCGAATCGTCTATCTGCCGCTCTATGCAGCAGGCATCTGTCTGGTGCGCTCGCTGGTGTGGAACATCGCCGTCGCAGGCATCGCGCTGCTGATCTGGGCGGCGGCGTTGCCTTGACCCAATCAGGCGATTTGTCGATGCCTACTGGTCCGAGGCATAAGGGGCCTGTGTGCAACGATCACGACCGTCGACCCGGCCCCTTTGACCGCAACGATCGCCCGGTTCAGCGTCTCCTCTCCGGCAGCATCGAGGCTGGAATTCGGCTCGTCCAACACGACAAGGGCGGGCCAGAGGGAAGCGACGCTTAAGCCAACCATAGCGGGCTTTTCGTAGGGCTTCGGAGCTACCCTGTTGCGGGGCTAGACTTATTCGATAGCACCTTTCCCGTGCAGATGGATTTCAGATCACGAACAAATAAGGAAACATCTCCGAAGTAATTCGGATACATTTCAACAAGCTTTTCGACCTTATCAACCTCGACCAAGACAGCCTTTGCACCAATGCCCCTTAGCTCGATTTTCTGCTCTATCTCTTCCAATGTCCGCGCACCCAACATAAGCGTCAAAAATGGTTGTATGGTCACGCTGTGACCTTTGTTATATTGGATCAAATAGTATCGATATTTTTCCGCTGGCTGTCCGGGATATTCTGAGTAACGGGTAAGATTCTTAATGTCTTCTAGTATGCTGGTCGCACCTATACGCTTGTTGATATCCCGCAATTCTCGCACCCTGTCATTGTGATCCGGAACACCGATATGATCGGGACACTGCTCAACGTGCGCGAATTCCGCGGACATAAGCTGGAAAAGGCGTAGCCAATCCTGCTCGCCCTTTCCGTGCTTCAAATCCTGGCCCAGGAATAGCCCGACAGCCTCAACTGCGGTCGCCCATGAGTGCTGAAGTTTGGTCCGAACTTGCAATTCGATGCGTCGTCCCTCGAAAGCCTCAGTGTCGGCATCCCTAGGTCGGTACTGGAAAACAATATGGTGACTTCGATAGCCGTCCGGCTTCGGCTCATCGATATAGTTGAATTCCCGCGAGTAGATCTCATGAGGGAACTTGTCTCGCATCGATGCGAGAAGCGAGCGAACACCTTTGATGTCGGCCATGATCGCTCGGCAACCGCCGATGTCGTTCATGGTGTCCAATTTGGTGGTGGACTCTCGAAGCTTCCGACGAATGGATGCCATACGCTTCGGACGGGATGCCATGTCGCCCTTCAGTCGCAGGGCTCTCATGTGGTGACCGACAGAGAACCGAACGCTCCGCATGGGCAGAAAGTGCGAGTCGCGCCAGCTATTGGCGATCGAGAAGATTTCAAGTGCGTCCACGTACTGGCCGGCGGTGATGTCTCGTCCGAACTGAATAGGTTTTGCCAGCCGGTCGCCTGCCTTGCGAACGGCTCTCATGCTGTAGGCAAGGCGCGGGTACTCAGTCATTGGACCCATGAAGTCAAGGTAATCCGCCTCATTCTGTACTGGCGGGACTACCGCAAGGGAATCAAATCTCATGGGTCGTATCCCTTTGGGTAAGCGAAGTACAACATACGGTATATTCCTGGGTTGCGGCGACCATGCCGGCGCGCCCTTCGGCCTTATAGCGCTCGACCCAACGCGCCACGATCTTGGCCGACACGCCGTAGACGCGCGCCGCATGGGCTTGGCAAAAAGCGCCTTCTATCACCGAAAGCGCCATCTCCTCTCGACGCAAAGGCGTGAGACGGGCATTCTTGTGGATGTTCATTCGGATCCTCCGGTGAGTGCTGCAGCTTGGTAACTCCAGTCTCCTCGGTCCGATCCGAATGGACAACCCTCTGAAAGCTCACATCTAGAGCACAGCCAGAGGCCATAGCGATCGCCAAGCAACTGGTCTTGCATACGCCCTCCCGCGGGCGGTGCGTTGTAAGCGCTGGCATCCACTCGATTCTTGCTGAAATTCCAGCTAGCTTGGGGAAAGATGGCTCAGTTCTGGTCGGTGAATCACAATCAGACCGCCCGTCAAGAGATTGATGGGCAGCACCTTTGGTCCCCCAAGACCGAGAGCAATGGCGCGCGAAATGAGTTCTACAACAAGATGGGCCATGCGACGCCCGGCGACCGATCAATTGGCTATATGGGCCGGGATAGCGGAAATCGCCTTCACCGCTCCGAAACCAATGGAGTTCGGAGACACCGGAACTTATTGGAATCAAGAGGGATGATTTCTGCCGATCTTTTGGATACCACTTTGCCCTTCGATCCATCCCAAAATAAGAACAGCGAGTCTCGGCCCGCTCCCGCCGAGGCGATATTCGCCAATCCATCAAGTTTCGGACTCAGGCAATCAGAAAGCCTATCCGACAGGCATTCCACAGAAGTAATACAGATTGAAAATCGCGGCCTCATTTTTCAAAACCAGGATGGTTTCGAAGCCGGAGCGTCGCTCACGGTCCTCAAGGCGAGAATTCTAAGAGACGTTCAACAATGACCCAGCACGCAGAAAACGCTCGAATTCTCATGTACAGCCACGACACGTTCGGGCTCGGCCACTTGCAGCGCTGCCGGACTATCGCGCATTCGCTGGTCGAGGATTTCCGCGGACTTCAGGTGCTTATCATTTCGGGTGCGACAATCGCTGGCGCCTTCGACTACCGCGCCCGTGTCGACTTCGTGAAGATCCCCAGCGTCATCAAGTTGCGCAACGGCGAGTACACCTCGCTGGAAAAGGACATCGATCTGCATGAGACGCTAAGGATGCGCCAGTCGATCATCCGCCACACAGCCGAGACCTTCCGGCCGGATATCTTCATCGTCGACAAGGAACCGCTAGGCCTGCGCGGTGAGATCGAGGACACGCTGTCTTACCTCAAGACGCGGGGCACAACGCTGGTGCTCGGCCTGCGCGAGGTGATGGATGCGCCGCACCTGCTCGAAGCAGAATGGGCACGCAGGGATGTGATGCGCAAGATAGGCCTGTTCTACGACAAGGTCTGGGTCTATGGCCCGCCGGATTTCTATGATCCGTTGACCGGCTTGGATGTGCCGCCGGCTGTCAGGGCAAAGATGAAGTTCGTCGGCTTCCTGCAACGGAGCCTGCAAAAGAACGAGTTGCCCGGCCACCGGCCCGAGGGCGACTATATCCTCGTTACCACCGGTGGCGGCGGTGATGGCGCCGAACTGATCCACGACGTCATCGATGCCTACCAGCAGGACCCGCAATTGCAGCATAGGGCGCTGATCGTGCTTGGACCTTACATGCCGGCGCGCAAGCGCAACAAACTGCTCAAAAAGGGGTCCAAGATCCCCTACATCAAGATCATCGAGTTCGACAACCGCATGGAGGACCTGATTGCCGGCGCCAAGGCGGTGGTGGCGATGGGCGGTTACAACACCTATTGCGAGATACTGTCTTTCGACAAGCCGGCGCTGATCGTGCCGCGCGTCAAGCCCCGCGAGGAACAACTGATCCGAGCACGGCGCGCAGCCGAACTCGGCCTCATCGAGATGCTTTTGCCGGAAGAAGCCGAGAATTCCCAGCGGTTTGCCGATGCACTGAAGGTGCTGCCGGACCGCGCCCGCCCATCGCAGAGCAATCCGCATCTGACGCTGGAAGGGTTGCCTCATATTTCCGAAATCGTCGCGGAACTGCTCGACCGGCGGGCCGGCCATCACCTGTCGGTTATTGAAGGAATCAACTGACTTGCAAAATCGCAAGATCGTCGTGGTTCTGAAGGGCTATCCGCGGCTGTCGGAAACCTTTATCGCACAGGAACTGCTCGGTCTGGAGCGTGCGGGGTTCGACCTGATACTCTTCGCGCTCAGGCGGCCGACCGACGCAAAACGCCACCCCGTGCATGACGAGATCAAAGCGCCCGTCCATTATCTGCCGGAATATCTGCATGAAGAGCCGCTGCGCGTGCTTCGCTCGCTGTTTGCTTATCTGCCGCGGCCGGGCTTCTGGCGCGCTCTCGGATCGCTGGCGACCGATCTCCCCCGCGACTTTACGCGCAATCGTGTGCGCCGCTTCGGGCAAGCGCTCGTGCTGGCGGCCGAATGGCCGGAAGACGCGGGCTGGCTGCATGCACATTTCGCGCACACGCCGGCATCGGTGACGCGCTATGCCAGCCAGCTTCGTGGCCTGCCCTGGAGCTGCTCGGCCCATGCCAAGGACATCTGGACTTCGGCGGACTGGGATTTGGCTGGCAAGCTTGCCTCGGCGCGCTGGACGGTCACGTGCACGAAAACCGGCTTCGACCGTCTGAAAAAACTCGCTAACGGCAACTCGTCCGTGTATCTGAGCTATCATGGGCTCGACCTTCATCGCTTCGGCATTTCCGGCGAAGCGCGAAAACAGCATGACGGCTCGGCGCCGGACGAACCGGTTATCGTTCTGAGTGTCGGGCGCGCCATCGAAAAGAAAGGTTACGATACCTTGCTGGAGGCCCTTGCCCTCTTGCCTGGTGATTTGGCCTGGCGTTTCGAGCATATCGGCGGCGGCGAGGAACTGGAACGGCTCAAGGCGCTGGCGCAAAAGCTCGGACTGGATGGTCGCGTCTCTTGGAAAGGCGCGCTTGCGCAGGAGGAGGTGCTTGAGCACTACCGCTGCGCCGACATCTTCGCCCTGGCCTGCAGGATCACGGCAAATGGCGATCGGGACGGTCTGCCAAATGTTCTGGTGGAGGCGGCTAGCCAGCGGCTTGCCTGCGTGTCGACCGATATTTCTGGCGTGCCGGAGCTTATATCGCCGGATGAAACCGGGCTGCTGGTTCCGACGGATAGCCCAATTGCCCTGGCACAGGCGCTGGAGCGCCTGATCCGTGATCCCGTGCTGCGCGCCCGCCTCGGCGACGCCGCGGAGCGGCACGTGCGCGGCAATTTCGATCATATTGCGAGCATTGGACAGCTCAAGGAACTGTTCGAGCGCGAGTGGCGGGCCGCCGATTGAAGCGGCTGCGCGCCTTCCTCTATGTCCAGCACCTGCTCGGCATCGGCCATCTCGCGCGCTCCAGCCGGGTCGCGGCGGCTCTGGTCGATGACGGGTTTGACGTAACCGTCGTGACCGGCGGAGCGCCGGTCGCGGGATTTCCGGGACCGGGGGTAAAATCTGTAACCCTGCCGCCTGTCACCTCCGGTGATGAAGGATTTTCGGGACTTGTCGACCTGCTGGGCAAACCGATCGACGATGATTTCAAGAAACGGCGTTCAGAGATGCTGCTGCAGGCATTCCGGGACTGCAGGCCTGATATCGTCATTGTCGAGGCGTTTCCATTTGGACGCCGGCAGATGCGTTTCGAACTCTTGCCGCTCATCGAGGCCATCGACGCGGCGTCGCCCAGACCGCTGCTGGCGACGTCCGTCCGTGATATCCTTCAGGAGCGCGTCAAGCCGGGCCGAAACCAGGAAACGGTCGATTTGATCAACAGGCATTTCGACCTTGTTATGGTCCACGGCGACCCGGCTTTCGCAACCATCGACAAGACATTTCCACTGGCCGGGGCGATCAGGGCCGAGGTCGTCTACACAGGGCTCGTTGCCGCGCCGCCATCGCCCGCGGCGTCCGAGCGCTTCGACATTCTGGTGTCGGTTGGCGGCGGAGCTGCCGGAAAGAGCCTTGTCAGTTCCACCGTCGCAGCGGCACGCAATGCCGACAACGGTTTGAAATGGTGTTTGATCACCGGCCCAAACCTGCCCAAGGACGAGTTTGACGCGATCGCCGGCTATGCCACGCCGGGCCTGTCCATCTTCCGGTTCCGCGAGGATTTCGCCAGCCTGCTGACCGGCGCCCGCCTGTCAGTGTCGCAGGCGGGTTACAACACCGTCTGCGATGTCCTGCGCGCGGGTTGTCGCTCCCTGCTCGTCCCATTTGCAGCTGGCGGGGAAACAGAACAAACGGTTCGCGCCCTGATGCTCGAAGAACTAGGTCTTGCAACGGTGCTGATGGAAAAGGACATAACGCCTGAAGGGTTGGCGCAAGCCATCGAAGAGGCGCTTGTGGCACCGACACCATCCGCGCATCGTCTCGATCTGGAAGGCGCGCGTCAGTCGGCGCAAATCCTGCGCGAGCGGTATCGAACATGGTCCCTAAAAATGGAGCCCGGTTTCGGAAAAGCTCCTGATCAAACAGACGACGAATCCTAGTCTAAACAGCTCCAATCAGCATGAAGCGCGTATAATTTTTTGTCGGCAGTTCGCCGGAGAACCGCACCTCCCGTAGCGCCGCCATTGCTTCGAAGGCTGCCAGTGAAGCCACGCAGTTGATGTGCGTCGGCTCGCTGAAATAATCGTTCGATTGCAGCAGTACATTCATGCCCCGCGGAAGCAGAGCAAGCCAGGCGCGCAGATCGGCTATGTGTTCGCAGCTCGTATTGACCGTCAGGTCGGGCCGCCCGGCCGCATAGTCTAGTGCGTACATATCCGCCGTCAGCGCCCGGAACCGGTCGCCGGCTTCCCGGTTGAGGGTCACGGCGACCGGCGCGACTTCGGGATCGATGTCGATGCTATCCACCGCCGCGATATCGAAGCGGGCGTCGTTGAAAAGCATTGCCGGCAATACGCCGTACCAACCACCCAGAACCCATATGCGCCCGAACCGGCCGCCGCAGCTTTCGAACAGCCTGTCGAGCGCCCACACCTTGCAGGCGACCTGTTTGTGGTTGAAAGCGTTGCCCATATCGGCGTTCGGATGCTTGGCGATGACGCGCGCCAGCCCCGCCACGAGAGGGCGGTCGACATAGACAGCAATTCCCCGCGTGAGGTCCAAGGCTTGATCGTGCCAGTCCATGCCGGCATTGCGTGGTTGCGTGACATCCATCATATTCGTCTTGTATGGTGGGATGTCGGGCGACACAACGCAATCTTGCCCCCCGCAAGGCCGTTTGATCCGCGGATTTGATTATGCTGTTAGCCGCTTCGCCATTGCCCGGTGCCGGAGAGAGCCGGTTGCATCTATGGGGACCATCGGTGTCCTTCGTGCACCGCAGCTTCGAGCTTGTCATTGGCGACGAAGAAATTGCCTATACGCCATGCGCCAGCAGCCGCTTTTTTATCCCGCATCCTTCCAACTGAAGGATCCACAGTCGCATATGGAACCCAGCCTAGCCCGCTATATCTGGACCCACACCAAGAAGCAGCAGCTTTGGATATTGATGATCGTCGTGCTTTCGATGATCCCGTATTTCATGTCCTTCGACCTGCCGAAGCTGATCGTCAACGGCCCGATTCAAGGCAAGGGCTTCGAGCAACCGGGCGCGACCCTGCCATTCATGAGGCTACACTATAACCTGCCGTTCATTGGCGAGGTCCTGTTCTTCTCCGGTTTTCAGCTAGGCCGCAAGGCGACGCTGTTTGCTCTGAGCCTTGTGTTTCTCTTGCTGGTTGTCATCAACGGCCTGTTTAAACTCTACATCAACACCTACAAGGGCCGTCTTGGTGAACGCATGCTGCGGCGTCTCCGCTTCGATCTGGTCGATCGTGTGCTGCGGTTCCCGCCGGTTTATTTCAAGCGGGTGAAATCCGCCGAAGTGGCGACCATGGTGAAGGACGAGGTGGAGCCGCTGGGCGGCTTTATCGGCGATGCGTTCCTGCAGCCGGTACTGCTCGGCGGCCAGGCGCTGACGGCCATGCTCTTCATCATGGTCCAGAACGTCTGGCTCGGAATGATAGCGGTCGTGATCGTGGTGATCCAGATCGTCCTCATCCCGCGAATGCGGCGGCGGCTGATCGTGCTCGGGCGCCAACGGCAATTGACGGCGCGCGCACTTTCGGGGCGGGTTGGCGAAATCGTCGACGGCATCGGCGCGGTTCACGTCCACGATACATCAAACTATGAGCGCGCCGACATAGCTGCCCGGCTCGGGCTCATCTTCAAGATCCGCTTCGATCTTTACCAATGGAAATTCATGGTAAAGTTCCTCAACAATTTTCTCGCGCAGCTCACGCCCTTTCTGTTCTACATGATCGGCGGGTACCTGGTCATTCAGGGCCGGCTGGACGTCGGCCAGCTCGTGGCCGTGATCGGCGCCTACAAGGACCTGCCCGGACCGATGAAGGAACTTATCGACTGGGATCAGGATCGGCAGGATGTCCAGGTCAAATATCAGCAGGTCGTTGAACAGTTCACCGTGGAGGGTCTCATTGCGCCTAGAATCGGGGCGTTGGCGATCGACGATCCCGATCCGATGACCAACCCCCTGTCGGCGATCGGTCTGTCCATAGCAGACGATGGCGGTGCGATGCTTCTCAACCGTGTCTCCCTCCAGGTCAAGCCGGGTGAGACGGTGGCGCTGGTCAGTACCGCGACAGGTGGAGCCGAAGCGCTTGCAGAAGCCTTCGCGCGGCTGAGCTGGCCCGACAGCGGAAGGATCGCTTCGGGCACCGACGACCTGCTTGAACTCCCCGAAGCAGTGACCGGACGGCGCATGTCCTATGCCTCGTCGGATGTTTTCCTGTTCCAGGCAAGCCTCCGCGATAACCTGCTCTACGGGTTGAAGCATGCGCCGCTGACACCGGTGACTTATGACGGTGCCGCGGCAGACCAGCACCGCTGGAACATCGACGAGGCGCGCCGGTCGGGCAATCCGGATCTTGATATTCACAGCGACTGGATCAACTATGCTTCCGCCGGCGCCACCGGCCCGCACGACCTCTTTGAAGCCGTGCGCCGGGTGCTCGACGCGGTTGTTCTGTCGCGCGACATTCTGGATCTTGGCTTGCGCTCTTCGGCCGACCTCAAGCGTCACACGGAACTTGCCAGGCGGATCGTCGAACTGCGTGCGGCGCTGCGAACCCGGCTGGAACAGGAAGGGCTGAGCGGACTGGTGGTTCCTTTCGAACCGGGCGCCTACAACAAGGAAGCGACGATCGGCCAGAACCTGCTCTTCGGCGCTGCCGCCGGCCCCGAACTGGCCGACAGGGCCCTGGCGGCCAACCCCTATTTTGCTTCTGTGCTGAAGCAAGCCGGCCTCGACCGCACGCTCTACGAAATGGGCATGGAAATCGCCCAACAGGCGATCGAGCTGTTTGCCGACTTGCCACCCGATCACCAGTTCTTCCAGCAGCTCGCCTTCATGAGCGCCGAGGAGATACCGGCCTACGAAACCTTGCTGCAACGGCTCAAGAACCGTCCCTACGAGGCGGTTTCGGAGAACGACCGCGCCATGATCGTTAGCTTGAGCTTTGCCTATATCGAGCCCCGGCACCGCTTCGGCCTGCTGAGCGATGAGCTGATGAGCAAGATCGTCGCTGCCCGCAACCGGTTCTATGAGAACCTGCCGCCCGAGCTGCATAACGCGATCGAACGGTATGATCCTGCCAAATACATTGCCGCGGCTACCGTCATGGATAATGTCCTGTTCGGGCGTGTGGGCAACAACCATCCCGATGCGCCGGACCGCATACGCTCCATCCTCTATGACATTCTTGACGAGCTGGGGCTTTATGGCGAACTTCTCGATGTCGGCCTGGATTTCAACGTCGGCGCCGGCGGCAGGCGGCTGACCGGTGGACAGCGACAGAAGCTCGATGTTGCCCGAGCCCTGCTCAAGCGTCCCGATTTTCTCATTCTCAACCGGCCGCTATCGGCGCTCGACCAACGCATGCAGGATAGGGTGCTGCGAAACGTGCTCGAGGAAGCCAGGAGCGACGGCCATTCGCCGGCAATTGTGTGGGTCGTGACGAATCCGTCAATGGCGATGATGTTCGATCGCGTTATCGTCTTCGACTCGGGTCAATTGGTGGAAGACGGAACACACGAGACACTTTTGGCAGAGAACGGTATCTTCAAGGAACTGGTGTCGTAGAGTGACGTCTCGGAGACGGAATTAATTCCATCCGGGCGCCCGTTGCCCTAGTCTGGCAAACGCGAATTTTGAGGTTTGCGACAATGCTGCTCAAGGATGAAGTTGGAATGCTGCAACGCGTTCCCTTGTTTTCTGGCATCGAGTTGACAAAGCTCAAACTGCTTGCGTTCACATCCGATCGCGTGAGCTACAGCGCCGGCCAGATCCTTTTCCGGCAGGGCGACGAGGGAGATGCCGCCTATGTCATCCTTTCAGGCAGCGCGGATATTCTGGTCGATTCCGACAGCGGACCGATAAAAGTTGCCGAAATGGCCCCAAATTCGATTGTTGGCGAGATCGCCATACTGTGCAACAGCTCCCGCACTGCAACCGTCAGAGCGGCAAGTGAGCTGGAAGCCTTAAGAATCCGCAAGGATCATTTCCTGAGGCTTATGAAGGAGTCCCCGGAAATGACCATTGAGATATTGAGGGTTCTTGCCGATCGCCTAAGCCATACCACCGCGGATCTGATCGACGCACGAAGCGCCAAATAGCAACTGACGTGCGGTCGATCCTCCCCGTCGTGACAGCACTGGCCTTTTGCTGAGAAGGTCACTGGAGGAACCTGTCTCGCCTCTTGTTTGGACGCAAATTCCGGACGGAAAACCGGTTCACACTTTTCCTGGAATTGCTCTAGCAGCAGTTGTTTGGCTACGATGAGCGACGGGAACCGCGAAGGGGCTACCATGGACGACGTTTTCCTGGTCAGGTTTTGGGGTGTGCGCGGCAGCATTCCGGTATCGGGGCCAGAATTCTCTCGCTATGGCGGCAACACAAGCTGCATTGAGTTGCGATGTGGTAAGCATACGCTTCTGTTCGACGCGGGCTCTGGCCTGCGGCCTGCCGGCGGCGCGCTTCGGACGTCGGGCGTGACCGATTTCGACCTCTTTTTCACCCATTGCCACTACGATCACATTATCGGGCTGCCGTTCTTTGCGCCGATCTACGACCGGAGCGTCAAGGTTACGCTTTGGTCCGGGCATCTTGCAGGACGCATGACGACCCGGCAGATGGTCGATGAGTTCATGCGGCCGCCGTGGTTTCCGGTGAAATTGGAGATCTGCAAGGCAAGCCTCGACTGCCACGATTTCGTATCCGGAGACGTGCTTCGGCCGCGCGAAGGGGTGGTGGTCCGAACTGGCAGTCTTATCCATCCGGGCGGCTGCATAGGCTACCGGGTCGAATGGGGCGGTCGTGTCGTGGCGGTGATCACAGACACTGAGCACGAGCCGGACAAACTCGATCGCGCGGTGCTCGGCCTGATCGAAGATGCCGACCTGGTCATTTACGATTGCACCTACACCGAGGAGGAAATGAAACGCCGCCGCGGCAACGGGCACTCCACATGGCAACAGGGCGTCAAGCTCTGTGAGGCGGCCGGTGCGCGAGGGCTTGCGCTGTTTCACCACGATGCGACACGCACCGATGAGGAACTGGACGAGATCGAGAAACTGGCCAAAGACAGGTTTGCCGGCGCTTTTGCCGCGCGGGATGGCCAGACGCTCGAATTTCCAGTCTCATTGCACAAAAAGCGCTGAGCTATTTTTCCTCTACCGCGCTGCGCCCGATCAATGTCCTGATTGGAAGCCATGCGCAGGAGTCAGTCTGTGCGGTGACTGTGAACAGCCGTTCGAGGAAAAGCCAGGCCGATTCATCATGTACGAGATGGTGGGTGAGCAGGCCGACCGGTTCGTCGTCGAATGCATGCTGCAAGTGCGCGATGATAGCCTGGACCAATAGGCCATGATCGCGGCAGCCGCGCGTGCCATGCCAATCCATGATGTCGACATTGCTGTTGATGACCGCCAGTGAAGCCGGCTTCGGCGGCCCATAGACCGACAATGCCGCAAATCCTATCGATCCAAGGTCGGATACCAAACCGGCGTCGATCCTGTTCCAGGGGGGCACCAGCATCGGAACGGTGCGCGCGCCGTGCAGGCCGGTTACGTGCGACAGCCCGCCAGCCAGTTCATCGAGCACCGCCTCGCGTGGCCGATGGGCGCCGAGTTCTTGCTTTTTGTGACCCTCGGGCGCATGATTTCGGTGCACCCAGCCATGGATGGCGACCGTGGCATGCGGCGCCTCGTCAAGCCGGGCGACAAGCTTCTCATCAGTGAGGGCCGGAATGACGGCCAGAGTGACCGGAACCGCGAATTCACCGGTGAGGTCGAGCAGTCGATCAAGCGCGGGTGTCGGATCCACGGCATCATCGTCGCGCAGCCAGAACTCTGTCTTACGACCCGCCCGTTGCCGGCCCGCCAGTTCTTCCACCAAGGGCTGCCAGATCCGATCGGATGTCATGAAACGAAGACCTTCGGAAGAAGCTCGGCCAGACGCGCCGCTGCAACGCCGAGGGAACGCTCCTCGAGGATGAAACGTCTGGCTTCCGCGGCCATGATGGTTCTTTCGTCGTTACGGACCAGAAGCCTTTCAATGGCGGAAGCGAACGCCGCCACATCGCGCGGCGGGGTGAGAAACCCGGTCTGGCCATCTCGCACGACTTCCGGCACGCCGGCGATGTCCTGAGCCACCACCGGAAGGCCGGCGGCCTGTGCTTCAAGATAGGCAACGCCATAGGCCTCGCCATGACCCGGCCAGACGTAAATTCCTCCACCATAGAGGACATCCGGCACGGCGGCTGGCTCAATCGCGCCAAGCCATTCGATACGGTCGGCGGGCAAGCCGGCGAATTGCGCCTTGACCTCGTCACGGGCGGGCCCGTCGCCGACGACCGACATGGTCCAGGGCAGGTGGCCGATCACACCGAGCGCTTGCGCCAGCATGCGATAGCTTTCGACTTTGTCGCCCGGGCGCATCATGGCAACGGTAACGAGGCGCGTCGGACAACCTCGTGCCGGCATTTCGCGGAATGCCGATGTGTCGATAAAGGGCGACAGCATATCAAGAGCGACGTCGGGTATCGCATCTGCCAGTCCCTGACGGTCCCTTTGCGTGAAGCAGATGTTCAGCGCCGCCTGTTCGACGGCGCGCACCACCAACTCTTGCGTATCGGCCCACAAACCGGCATTGCGCCGGCTCGAATAGGAAGCTTCCGCCGTCACATATGGGACAGCAAAGGTCGACGCCAGCTCGGGCCCGATCAGATCGGGCGCTTTGTAATAGGGATGATAGCAGAACCATAGATCGGGCTTGCCGTCACGATCCCAAAGCCTGGTCAGCCGCGCGGCTTCCCCTCGGGCCTCTATCTTGAGCGCATCGAAACTTTTCGGCTCCGGTTCGCGTAGATAGAAGCGCAATTCGGATGCCAGTTCGACGCTGTGTCCTCCATGCTCCAGCGCCTTGACTAGCGTGCGTGCCATCTGGCGGTCGCCGGAGGCAACGGAATGATTGGGTGACTTCAGCGGCGCGTAGAAGGCAATTCGCATCGCTCGACCCTATCATCGGAAAGCATGCGCAAGTCAATTTAAAGGCATGATCGACTTCACCTTCAAGCAGTGGAATGTGCTATCTGATGCTCATGGAAACAGCTGCCGCGTCCGACCCGTTTGTCGCTTCTCTGCCGGTCTTCGCAAAGTTCGAAAGCGTTGCCGATATCGACAACTATCGGCCTCTCCCCGATGGCTGGGCGCTGGCCACCGCCGACATCGTCGGCTCGACCAAGGCGATCGAGGCTGGGCACTATAAAACCGTCAATATGGCCGGCGCCAGCGTCATTTCGGCGCTGCTCAATGCGCTGGGCCGGCAAGATCTGCCCTTTGTCTTCGGCGGCGACGGCGCGCTCGTCGCGTTTCCCGGCTCGGCGCTGGAGATCACCCGCAACGCGCTGGCGGCTGTCCAGAGATGGGTGGCGGACGAACTGGGCCTAACCCTGCGTGCCGCGATCGTGCCGATAAAGGATATTCGAGCGCAAGGCCTCGACGTTCGCGTGGCGAGATTCCAGGCCTCCGATGCGGTCTTCTATGCCATGTTCGCCGGCGGTGGCGGCAGTTGGGCGGAAGCCGAGATGAAAGCGGGGCGCTACCGCATCGATCCTGCGCCGGCAGGCGCTCGGCCGGACCTGACCGGCCTCTCCTGCCGCTGGAACCCGATCGAGACCCGGCATGGCGAAATCGTCTCGATCATAGCCATACCGGGGGCGTCGCGCGACCTGCGCGGTTTTCAGTTTCTGGCATCCGACATCATCGCCCTTGCCGGCAGGCAGGAACGCGATGGCCACCCGGTGCCGGTGAACGGGCCGGGCTACAGCTTGCTGCCCGCCGGCCTGGATATCGAGGCGCGGGCCACGGCGCCGGCAGGACGGCGGTGGCTGTCGAAGCTGTGGATAGTGTTCCTGATGACGCTTACGGCCGTCGCCGATAGATATGGCTGGACGATCGGCAGTTTCGATCCGAAGATCTACAAGCGCGACGTGGCCAGCAATTCGGATTTCCGGAAATTCGACGACGGTTTGAAGATGACCATCGATGTTGACACGGATTTGTTGCAACGGATCGAGAACCGGCTGAAACAGGCGGAAGAGGCGGGCATCTGCAACTATGGCCTGCACCGCCAGAAATCGGCCTTGATGACATGCCTCGTCGCCTCGCCTCTGCAACGCGATCACGTTCATTTCATAGATGGTGCCGCCGGCGGCTATGCGATGGCTGCCGCAAGCTTGAGGGCAAAGTTGCCGGTCTGATGACGGCTTGCGAGAATCCATTTTCCGCAATATGCCTCGGCCATGGTTCCTGGGACCATGGTAAGCCGCGCCATGGGAGCGGCCAGCCTATCCGAATTAACGGGAAAGCAGATTTTGGACGCTTCACGATCGGCATATGACCGTCTGCTGAACCGTATCTCGACACACGCCGCGCAAGTCGGCGTGATCGGATTGGGCTATGTCGGGTTGCCGCTGGCAATTGCGGTCGCACGCGCCGGCTTCCCGGTTTTCGGTTTCGACATTGAAGCCCAGAAGGTCGAGAGCCTGAACAACGGCCAATCCTACATTGAGGCGGTGACGTCGACAGCCGTTGCCGGCCACGTGGCGAGTGGACGGTTCCGCGCCACCGCGGATTTTGCCGAATTGTCCATCTGCGATATCATCATCATCTGCGTTCCGACACCGCTGACGAAAAACCGTGAGCCGGACCTCTCCTTTGTCAGGAACACCGCAGGCACCATCGCAAAGCATCTGCGTCTCGGCCACCTCATCGTGCTGGAATCTACTACCTATCCCGGTACCACCGACGACGTGGTCAAGCCCCTACTGGAAGAAACCGGCTTGCAGTCGAAGATAGACTTCTTCCTCGGCTTCTCGCCCGAACGCGAGGATCCCGGCAATCGCAACTTTGAAGTCGCGACGATCCCCAAGGTCGTGGCGGGTGACGGCATTGAAGCGGCGACGCTCGTGCAGGCTTTCTACCAAGGCGTGGTCAAAACCGTCGTTCCGGTTTCCACCATGGCGACCGCCGAGGCAGTCAAGCTGACGGAAAACATCTTCCGTTCGGTCAACATAGCCCTCGTCAACGAATTGAAGATCGTGCTCGGCGCGATGGGCATCGACATCTGGGAGGTGATCGAGGCGGCCAAGAGCAAGCCCTTCGGCTACATGCCTTTCTATCCTGGCCCCGGATTGGGCGGGCACTGCGTTCCGATCGATCCCTTCTACCTGACGTGGAAGGCGCGCGAATACGAACTGCCGACCCGCTTCATCGAGCTGGCGGCGGAGATCAACACTGCCATGCCACGTCATGTGGTCGATGAACTGGCGAAAGCGCTGGACCGGCGCTGCGGCAAGGCGCTCAGCCGCTCGCGCATTCTCATCATCGGGCTCGCCTATAAGAAGAATGTGCCCGACATACGCGAAAGCCCCTCATTGCGGCTCATTGAACTCATCGAGGAATGGGGCGGCAAGGCGGAATTCCACGATCCGCATGTTGCCGAGATACCGACCACACGGGAGCATATGGCGATCAAGGGGCGCCGCTCGGTCGAATTGACCGAGGCGGCCTTGAAGGATTTCGATGCTGTCGTCGTTGCAACCGACCATGACGCGATCGACTATCGGACAATCGCTGATCACGCCCTTCTGATTGTCGATACACGCAATGTTTTTGGCCGTCTCGGGCTCCTCCGAGAGACGGTGGTGAAGGCCTGACGGCGTCCCAGCCCGGCGAATTTTCTGCCCGATGTCAGGATCGTGATTGCACTCCGCCCGCAGCTTCGCCACATAACGCCACAAGACATGAATGCAGTTGAGCCTGTTCCTTGGTTGCAAGGACAGTTATTGGGGATTTCGCCGTTCTGCCGCCGAAGCCGGCCTGGTTGACTTTGGGGTATCTTTGGGTCGCTGGCGGACTGTGTTATGGCGGATCGAAGGATAACGGCTCCGTCTTCGACGGGTTTCGAGGTGGTATGAGCACGGCACAAGCAGAAATTTCCACAATTCTCATGGATAGGGTTGCCGATTGGCTGACACAGTCGGCGCTGGCGGGCAACGAGCTGGAAACCTTGGTAAAGGGGTTTTGCGAACGGCTGGCTGCTGCCGGCGTGCCGCTGAAGCGGGTGCATTTGAGCTTTTCGATGCTTCATCCGCTTTATGACGCGCTTGGCTTCACCTGGCTTCGCGGCCAAGGCATGGAAGTGGAAGGCTTCCGCAAAAAGGACGGCGTTCATTCTGACAGATTCCTGACCAGCCCATACTACCATCTGCTCAGCAACAAGCTCGACCATCTGCGGCGTCGGCTCGACCCGTCGGTCCCGTCGGAATTTCCTGTTTTCGATGAGCTCAGGCTTATGGGCGTGACCGATTACATGGCTTTCGTCCATCCTTTCAACGGCAATACCAGTCAGGGCATGATCGGGTCCTGGTCCACCGACAGTGCTTCAGGTTTCACCGACAGCATGATTTCGGCGCTGCTGCGTATCCAAAACCATCTCGCCATCGCAACCAAAATGGCGGTGCTCACCAAGCTGGCCGACAACATGATGACCACCTATCTCGGCGGCGACGCCGGCAGACGCGTGCTGGACGGCCAGATCAAGCGCGGCGAGGGCGACACAATCCGGGCCGCACTGGTCATGGCCGATATGCGCGGGTCGACAAGGCTTGCCGAAACTTCCGGCCGCGAAATCTACATCGATACGCTGAACCAGTTTTTCGATGCCATTGCTGCGCCCTTCAATCGCAATGGCGGGCAGATCATGAGTTTCATAGGGGATGGCTTCATTGCCGTCTACCCTTGCGAAAGGCATCGCTCGCAGTCCGAAATCGCCTGCCAGTCTGCTCTGGCGGCAGCGCACAAGGCCACTGCGCGCATGGTGGATCTCAATCTGCGAAGGAAGGAAAAGGGGTTGTCCGACATAAAATTTGGCATCGGCCTGCATGTCGGCAACGTGATGTTCGGCAATGTCGGGCTTACCGACCGGCTCACATTCTCTGTCTTCGGCTCGGCTGTAAACGAGGTCCAGCGCCTCCAGACCCTGACCAAGAAATATCCGCACCGCGTTCTCGCCAGCAAAGACTTCGCCAGCTATTGCGGCGCCAACAGCTGGCTGACGCTCGGCAACGAGGAACTGGCGGGGATCAAGCAGAAGCTGACGGTGCTTTCACCCGATCTGTCGGGCGCTCTCGCACTCGATGAAGACGGTGCGCTGGAGTCGATTTACGACCGGAGATCGGAGGCCGAGCAGGTCATGCTGCTTCATCGCGATGCCGCACGGCTGTCGGCGGGCGACCCGAGGAAGCTCCAGTAGCGCGCCCCAATCTGATCCGAACGCCTTTGGTAATCAGTCCGGTCGCCGGATTCGCCACTGGCGACCGTTTCGAATCCAAGTTGCTCTAGGCTGGCAATGCGCTAGTCTCGCTTTCTGGGTCTGCCGCCCGGTAGGCCGGCAGGAGTGGGCTGGTGTGAGAATGAATTCGGGCGTTGATCTACTTCGGGTCGAAGACGTTGGCATCTCTTTTGCCATTATCGGAGGACCGTTGCATGCCGTCAGGCGGGCAAATCTTCGCGTCCTTCCCGGCAAGGTTACCGCGCTTGTGGGCGAGTCCGGTTCCGGAAAATCGGTTCTTAGCCAGGCAGTAATGGGCATTTTGCCGAACACAGCCCATGTTCGTGGCCGTATCCTATTTTCCGATCCTGAAAAGCCCGGCACGACGCAGGATATCCTGCAGATGCCGCGTGATGGACCCGAAATCCGGGCGTTGAGAGGCAGCCGCATCGGCAAGATCTTTCAGGAGCCCATGACATCGCTGTCGCCGCTGCACACGATCGGCAACCAGGTCAGCGAATCCCTGCAGATTCATACGCCCACGGCTCGGGCGGAGCGCAAGGCGCGGACCGAGGAAATGCTCAGCCTTGTCGGCTTTCCCAATCCCAAGCGCGCCTATGACATGTATCCGTTTGAACTTTCGGGAGGATTGCGTCAGCGCGCCATGATCGCCATGGCGCTTATCTGCCGGCCCGCCCTTTTGATCGCCGACGAGCCGACGACGGCGTTGGACGTCACCATCCAGGCGCAAATCCTGCAATTGCTGCGCGAGCTTCAGACGAAGCTGAACATGGCGATGCTGCTGATCACGCACGACCTCGGCGTAGTCGCCAACGTCGCCGACGAGGTGGTGGTCATGTACCATGGCGAGATCATGGAAGCGGGACCTGTGGAGGCGATATTCCGCCGGCCGGGCCACCCTTACCTGAGGGGCCTGATGGCAGCCGTTCCGCATTTCGACCTGAAGCCCGGCGAAAGGCTAAAGGCGCTCCGCGAGGTGCCGGTGAATGTCGGGAACCTGCTCGGCAAGCAGACGGCGCCGGCATCGAAGGGGCCGGACGACCTCCTGCTGTCGGTCAGGGATCTGACAAAGACCTTTACGATCCGCAAGTCCGGTTGGTTCGGCGGAGATCATCAAACTTCTGTTCGCGCCGTGGACGGCGTGAGCTTTGATATCAGGCGGGGTGAGTGCCTGGGTCTGGTCGGCGAAAGCGGCTCCGGCAAAACCACCGTCAGCAAGATCCTCATGCGGGCTGTCACCCCTAGCGGCGGCTCTGTGATCTTCAATGGCCGCGATGGTCCGATCGACATCTTGGAAGCCGAGGGAGACGCCCTGCGCATGCTGCGCGCGAAAATCCAGATGGTCTTCCAGGATCCGGTTTCGTCGCTTTCACCCCGCATGACGGTGGAGAACATTTTGAGCGAGCCGCTGGAAATCCATCGACGTGGCAATGCCGCGTCCCGACTAGCCACGGTCAAGAGCCTGATGCAGGCAATCGGGCTCGACCCGCGCTTCATAAAGCGTTATCCGCATAGTTTCTCCGGCGGGCAGCGTCAGCGTATCGGCATCGCGCGCGCGTTGGCACTGGGGCCTGAACTCCTGATCTGCGACGAGCCGGTTTCGGCACTCGATGTCTCTGTCCAGGCGCAGATCCTGAACCTTCTGAAGGACCTGCAGAAGGAACTGGGCCTGACCTACCTGTTCATATCCCACAACCTGGCGGTCGTGGACTACATGGCAGACCGCATCGCGGTGATGTGCGGCGGGCGTATCGTCGAGCTCGCGCCGCGCGAAATTCTGCTTAGGAAACCGGTCCACCCCTACACGCGCTCACTGGTCGCCGCAGTACCTTTCCCCGATCTCGACAGGCCGATGGATTTCAAGACGCTGACACTCAGCGGCGCTTCCGACACCAGCGCATGGGCACCGCAATTCCGCGACGAGGGCGACGAGGACGTGCTGTCGCCGCTCGATCTTGGCGGCGGCCACCTCGTGCTGGCCCGACGTTCGGCCGATGTCAGCGAGCTACGCCATTGATCAGCCGTCGCACCGTCCTTGGACTCATGGCTTCGGCATTTCTGCCGGGCACGGTGTGCGCCGGCGATCTGGAGCCGGAATTTCTTGAGCCGCAGCTGAAGGCCAGGGCGCTGCCGGCACTCGCCGAACGCCTGCCCAAGCGCCCGCGCGCGTTGAATCTCGCTTCGATGGGCCGGCAGCCCGGCCAATACGGCGGCACGCTGCGCACGATCATCGGCAGCCAGAAAGATATCCGGATGATGACGATCTACGGCTACGCTCGCCTGGTCGGCTATGACGAAAAGCTTAACCTGCAAGCCGACATTCTCGAAAGTTTCGATGTAGCGGATGATCGTGTCTTCACTTTTAAGATGCGGGAAGGACATAAATGGTCTGACGGCAGCCTGTTGACGTCGGAGGATTTTCGCTATTGCTGGGAAGATGTCTGGCTGAACGATGAGCTTTCGCAAGGCGGGCTCGCCCCGGCCCTGATGGCGGACGGCAAGCCGCCACGCTTCGAGATCGTCGATCCGTTGACGGTCCGCTACAGTTGGGATGCACCCAATCCCGACTTCCTGCCCAAGCTCGCCGCTGCTTCGCCCCTATCGCTTGTTCTGCCGGCCGCCTATCTCAAGCAGTTCCACAAGAAATACCAGGATCCATTCCGGCTCGCCGGCCTAATGAAGGAGAACCGGGCCCAGAAATGGACGCTCTTGCATATCCGCATGTCGCGGCAGTATCGCCCGGAGAACCCGGAACTGCCGACGCTCGATCCCTGGCAGAACCGGACCAAGCCGCCGGCTGAGCAGTTCGTCTTCGAGCGGAACCCGTTCTTTCATCGAATAGACGAGAATGGCCGGCAACTGCCCTATGTCGACCGGATTGTCATGAGTGTCAGCTCGTCGGCGATCATTTCCGCCAAGACCGGTGCGGGCGAGAGCGACCTGCAAGGCATGGGAATTGACTTCACCGATTACTCCTTCCTGAAGGATGCGGAGAAGCGCTACCCGGTGAAGATGCATCTCTGGAAACGCACACAAGGTTCGCGGCTGGCGCTGCTGCCCAATCTGAATTGTGCCGACCAGGTGTGGCGTGGCCTTTTTCGTGACGTGCGCGTGCGCCGCGCACTTTCGCTCGCTGTGGACAGACGCGAGATCAATTTGGCTGTGTTCTACGGACTGGCGCAGGAAAGTGCCGATACGGTCCTGCCGGAGAGCCCGCTCTACCGGCCGGAATTCGCGAAAGCCTGGGTCGCCCATGATCCCGACCAGGCCAATGCCCTGCTCGACGAGGTCGGGCTTCAGGCGCGTGACGATGACGGCCTGCGGATACTTCCCGACGGACGCCCGGCGCAGCTCGTAGTGGAAACGGCCGGCGAAAGCACGCTGGAAACCGACGCGCTCGAGCTCATCACCGATCACTGGCGCAAGATCGGCATCGCCCTGTTCATCCGGACTTCGCAGCGCGACATTTTCCGCAGCCGCGCGCTTGGTGGCCAGATCATGATGTCGATGTGGTCGGGCATCGACAATGGCGTGCCGACCGCCGACATGAACCCCTACCAACTGGCCCCCACCGTCGATGACCAGTTGCAATGGCCGCTCTGGGGTGCTCACTACTTGTCCCGTGGCAAGGTCGGCGAAGCGCCCGATCTTCCGCCCGTGGTCGAGTTGATGGCTTTGCTCAAGCGCTGGAACGCATCGACCGAAGCCACGGAGCGCGCCGAGATCTGGAATTCAATGCTGTCGATTTATACCGATCAGGTATTTTCGATCGGCACGGTAAACGGAACGCATCAGCCGGTTCTGGCATCCTCGCGGCTGCGCAATCTGCCTGACAAGGCGCTCTACGGCTACGACCCGACCGCCTATTTCGGTGTCTATATGCCGGATACATTCTGGCTTGGAGAGTCCTGAGCGTGCTTCGATATTTTGTCTGGCGCATTGCCGTGATGGTTCCAACGCTGCTGGTCATATCGGCACTGGTGTTCACGATCATCGAACTTCCCCCAGGCGACTATTTCGACAGCTATGTTGCCGAGCTTCGGGCTCAGGGCGAAGCGGTGGATTCCGATCGCATCGAGATGATGCGCAAGGAATATGGTTTCGACAAGCCACCGGTCATTCGCTACTTCTACTGGGTCGGCGGGATGCTGCACGGCGATTTCGGCTATTCCTTCGAATATGAGCTGCCGGTTCGCGACGTCGTCGGGGACAGAATGTGGCTGACGGTGCTGGTTTCCTTCGTCACGATCATCTTTACCTGGCTCATCGCCTTTCCGATCGGCATGTACTCCGCCACGCATCAATACAGCTGGAGCGACTACGGCCTGACTTTCTTCGGCCTTCTCGGCCTTGCGATTCCGAACTTCATGCTGGCGCTGATCCTGATGTATTTCGCCAACATCTGGTTCGGCACGTCTATCGGCCATCTCATGGACCAGCAATATCTCGGCGAGCCGATGAGCTGGGCCAAGGCGAAGTCGATCCTCGCCCATCTCTGGATTCCGGTCTTGATAATCGGCACCGGGGGCACGGCAAGCATGATCCGGCGGCTGCGCGCCAATCTGCTCGATGAGCTACATAAGCAATATGTCGTGACCGCGCGCGCCAAAGGCCTTCATCCCTTCAGGGCGCTGGTCAAATATCCGCTGCGCATGGCGCTCAATTTCTTCATTTCAGATATCGGCTCTATCCTGCCGGCCATCATCTCCGGCGCCGAAATTACTGCGATAGTGCTGTCTTTGGAGACGACCGGACCGATGCTGATCAAGGCGCTGCAAAGCCAGGACATGTATCTGGCAGGGTCGTTCCTGATGTTCCTCGCCTTCCTGACGGTCATCGGCGTCCTGATTTCCGACCTGGCGCTGGCGCTACTTGATCCGAGAATTCGTTTGCAAGGCGGCAGCACCAAATGAACACGCAATCGCCGCTGCCCGCTCCGGGCGCCCCACTGCAACACTACGTTTCCATCGCGCCCTTTGACCTGCAGTCGGTCGAGGAGATGACGCCGGAGCAGTCGAAGGTCTTTCAGGCGTCGCAGCTGCGGCTGATGTGGTGGAAATTCCGTCGGCACAGGCTTGCCCTTGTATCCGGCATATTCCTGGCAGCGCTTTATTTCGGGATACTGATCTGCGAGTTCCTGGCGCCCTACGATCTGCACACGCGCAACATGGACTACATCTATTCGCCGCCGCAGCGGGTGCACCTGTTCCACAACGGCCAGTTCGTCGGGCCGTTCGTCTATGGCCGCCAGATGACGCTGGATATGGACACGCTCAAGCGGAACTACATCGAGAAACAGGATGATGTTCAGCGGATCCGTTTCTTCTGCAAGGGCGACAAGTACCGGTTCTGGGGCCTGATCGAAGGTGACAGGCATTTTGTCTGCCCCGCCGAAACCGGTCAGCTCTTTCTGGCCGGCACTGACAGGCTGGGGCGCGATGTGCTCTCGCGCATCATCTATGGCGCACGCATTTCACTGACAATCGGCCTTGTCGGCATCAGTTTCAGCTTCCTGCTCGGCATTGTCATCGGCGGACTGGCTGGCTATCACGGCGGTATCTTCGACCTGATCGTTCAACGGATAATCGAAGTTCTGCAATCGATCCCCAGTATTCCGCTATGGCTGGCTCTGGCGGCGATCATGCCGATAACCTGGAGTCCAATCCTGATCTATTTCGGCATCACCGTCATCCTCGGGCTGCTCGACTGGACCGGACTGGCGCGGGCCGTGCGTTCGAAGCTTCTAGCCTTGCGCGAGGAGGATTACGTTCTGGCCGCGCAATTGATGGGCGCCAGAAGCAGCCGCATTATACGGCGGCATCTCATTCCCGGCTTCATGTCGCATCTGATCGCGACGGCGACGATCTCCATACCCGGCATGATCCTGGGCGAGACGGCGCTGAGCTTCCTCGGGCTCGGCCTGAGGGCACCGATAACCAGCTGGGGCATCCTGCTCACCGAGGCGCGCAGCGTCAGCGTGATCGCGTTCTATCCATGGCTGCTTTTGCCGATGCTCCCCGTCGTTCTCGTCATCTTGGCGTTCAACTTCCTCGGCGACGGGTTGCGGGACGCCGCGGACCCCTACAAGTGACATCGCTATTCCGCCGCGCGCTGCGCCGCCAAGTCCACTCGGTACGATCCTCGTTGGCAGCCTGTTCGGTTGTTGCAGTGCCCATAGTGGGCCTCTATATGCGACGAGGCTCGATCGGGGTTTAATCGCGGGCATTGCCGATCTTTTGAGCTGGTTCAGGACACACAAACGCATATGAGTCGCCTCGACAGTTTCATCCGGAGGATGACCGCACAGCGCGACATACTCGATCATGTCTGCGCCGAGGTGGCGAAGATGGAGGGGCCCGTGCTCGAGCTCGGCCTTGGCAATGGCCGGACGTTCCATCATCTGCGCGAGCGCCTACCCGGACGCCGGATCGTGGCGTTCGACCGCGCACTTGCCGCACACGCCAGCTCAATTCCCGAAGCTGAAAACCTCGTGCTCGGCGAAATACGCGAGACGGCGAGCAGGTTCATTGGCATCGAGGCCGCTCTCGTTCATGCCGACATCGGCACCGGCTACGAAGATCGTGATGCAGTGACCTCTACCTGGCTTCCCGATCTGACCGCGCGCCTGCTTCGCGTCGGCGGCATCGCGGTCAGCGGCACGCCGCTCGATCACCCGCAGTTGCAGCGCCTCGCGCCGCCGCCTTCGGTTCCCGCCGATCGCTATTTTATCTGTGTGCGCGTGTGAGGGCCCGGGAGGACCCAGGTCTTCAGGGGCCTTCAGGGGCCTTCAGGGGCCTTCAGGGGCCTTCAGGGGCCTTCAGGGGATCGTGTATACTGCTATCTCCCGGTCAATGCCGCGCAGCGAGACCTCGTGGCGCACGGGCGTCAGCGCGTTCCTGTGCAACAGATCGGCGGTGAGATTGTCATCGACCACCGCACGAGTGGCGAAGATTGCCTGTGCGTTGGCAAGGTTCTGGACCCGCGAAGCAATATTGACCGTCTGGCCGAAATAGTCCTGTCGCTCGTTCATGGACACGGCGATGCAGGGGCCGGCATGGACGCCGATCTTGAGCAGCAGGTCCTCGCGCCCGCTCTTCTCGTTGAGCGCCCGCATGGCATCGCGCATCCTGAGGGCCGCAGCAATCGCACGATCAGGCGTCGCGAAGGTCGCCATCACCGCATCACCGATCGTCTTGACCACCGCGCCTGCCTCCGCCGCGACGATCTCGTGCAGAACCTGGAAATGTGCGCGCACGAGATCGAAGGCCGCAAGGTCGCCCACCCGCTCGTAAAGCGCGGTCGAACCGCGCAGGTCGGTGAACAGGAAGGTCAGGCTGGTGATCTTCAGGCGCTGGTTGATGTCGAGCGTATCCGTGCGATAGAGATCGCGGAACGTCTGGTTGGTGAGCAGGCGCTTGGCGGTGAGGAATGGCCGGCGTTTGCCCAGGAAATCATGCAAGGCCTGGCCGGCGATGAAGACCGTCGGCAGCACGCGGGTGTCGGTCCTGTTTTCCAGGGAAATGCGCAGCGGGCCGGGTTGCATCTCCAGCGTCTGGTTCTGGACATGGTCGCGGTCGAAGACCAAAGAGAGGCTTCGGCGCTCCTTTGTCGGTTCGCCCTTCACGTCGATGAACTGCGCTGAATGGGTGACCGGCTCGAAGACGATGATGAATTCGGACGGAAGCTGTATGGGCAGAAGCGCCTTTTCACCGGGCGCAAGCTCGATATCTTCCAGCGAAAACGCTTCCAATTTTTTCGCGAAATCCTCATCCGGGACATCGACGCCGGACGCCCAGTAGATCTGGCGGAAATATTCCACCATCGGCAGTTCGTGTGGATTGTGGGCGGCAATCCTGCGTATGCGGGGACTGACGGTGAATGTCACCTCGACCATCTCGTCGAGGGTCGGCGAATAGCCCTCGGAGCACAGCGCGCAGGTGTATTCGTCCTTCTGCAGGGTTTTCAGCGTGGCGTTGGTGTCGAGCACGCCGCCACAGCCGGGGCACAGAACGTTCCAGGAAACGTCGAAAATGCCCACCCGGGCCGCGTGGAGAAAGGCGCTTATGGCGCGCTCCTCGTCGAGGCCATGCTTGCTGGCGAACGCTGGCGCATTGATGCGGCAAAGTTCGCGGTCTTTGCCCTCCGCGACGGTTCGCTTGATCGCGTCGATTACCAGTGGATCGACATCGGTCGATTGCCGCAGAAGCGAGAACAGATCCTGAGCTTCGTTCATCGGGCTGGCTCCGGAAAATGCGCCTCCCAGGCGTGTTGATCGGACCGCTCTTTGGTCCGAGTGTTTCATTTTACTTCGAAACGGACCATTCGAATAGACAGCCTGGTGATGGTTCAATTTCCATTCGGCGGATTTTCACTTGCCGCAAGCGGCACTATGATGGCCGATAGGCATTCACCTTTGGGACGCTCTCCGATGCCGACACCCAACAACCCGCCATTTCCCGCGGCCCTGCGCCTTTTCTCTGTGGTGGTCATCATCGTCCTGATCATAGGCGCCGGCCTATTTTTCGCGCCTGTGCTGGTCAAGCCGGGCTGGCCTTGGGCCGTCACGCCGTTCAATGCTCGCTTCCTCGGCGGCTTCTACACCGCCGAAATGGTCGTGATGGCGGCGCTGCTGTTTTGGAACCGCTGGTCGCCCGGCAGGCTCGTGCTCGTCATGGCCTTCATCTTCACCGCCATCGTGTCGGTGGCTTCGTTCGTCAATCTCGGCTATTTCAACTTTGGGCGCAAAGCGCCCTGGCTCTGGTTTTTGGTCTATCTGGGCTCGGTCGCGGTATCCGGGATGTTCCTGTGGCGGGCCAGGGCCCGTCCTTCTGCAAAAGGCGTGACCTTAAGCTCCGCGTGGCGCGGCTACATGCCGGTGGAATCGGTGATCCTTGGGCTCTATGGCGTCGGCCTGTTGCTGTTTCCCCTAACGTTCAGCAGCATCTGGCCATGGCCGGTCGATGCCTTCCACGCTCAGCTCTACAGCGCCATCTTCCTCGCCGGTGCGGGCGGCATATATCTCGTCTGGAGAAGCGCGCCGCGCGAGGAACTGCTGGTGCTCGGCCTGGCGCAGTTTCTGGTTGGCCTGCTTGCTATCCTTGGACTCGTCATCACCGACGCTGCGGTGCATCGGATCGACTGGACGGCGACCGGGACATTGTGCTGGCTCGCCCTTTTCGGCTGGATCGGCATCAGTGGCGTCTTCAAACTCTACGCCGCCTCCCGGTATTTTAGCTCGCAATCGGCATCATAGGTTGCAAAGACGGCTGGATTTTCAGGTGCCGTACGGTGCATCGTGCCGGGCCGATTGCCTTCGCCGGGAACGCCATGACCAACACGACCTCGCCATCTTCCGAGAAAATCCGGCCGCAACTCCGATCCGTCCGGCCAAGCGATGCGGAGGCGCTTTGTGCTATCTTCAACATGCCGGGCTTCCGCTGGGGTACGTTCAGGATGCCCTTCGAGATGGTGGAGCAGGTGGAGCGGCGCATCGCCAAGTCCGGCCAGGAAACCACCTGGATCGTTGCGGAGTTGGACGGGAAGATCGTCGGCCATGGCAGTCTGGTCGTGCAGGGTTCGCCGCGCCGTTCGCATATCGGCGAGATCAATATCGGCCTTGACGATGCCTTTGTCGGCAAGGGCATCGGCTCTGCCATACTTGGGGCGCTGCTTGACGTGGCCGACAATTGGCGCGCCCTGAAGCGGGTCGAATTGACCGTCTATGCCGACAACGAACCGGCCATCCGTCTCTACAAAAGCCACGGGTTCGAGGTCGAAGGCCGGCATGTGAAGGCCGGTTTTACCGACGGGCAGTACCGCGACCTCCTGAGTATGGCCCGGCTGCGGTTCTAAGATCCGCTGTTTTGCCTTAGGTGTTCAGCCGACCCAACAATTCGTGCCGGATCCGCTCGCACTTGGCGTTTGCCCCGCAAGCGGCTAGACGGGACCGATGACCGCCGTCTTTGATCCAACCCCTGCGCCTCCGGTGGAAATTCTGGCTGTGCTGTCGCTGCTCTGCCCGGAAGTCGTGCGTGACATCGAGCAGAACTGGAATGCTCCGGTCTCCGACTACGCCCGCCATCTGTGGCGGCCGGTGGCAAGGCCTGCATCGGGCCCGGCGATCGCTGCCCGCTCGATCCTGCGCGAAGTCCTGCATCAGCGCCTCGGTGTAATTATGCAGCCTGAGGAGATCGGCAAGGCCCTCGAAGAGTTCGAGCACAGACCGGTAATTCAGTCCGGCCTGCACTGCCTGCTTCTGATGGACCGGATCACCTTCGATGCCCTTCTGTTTGCCTGGCTCGGCGCGGTCGAAAACGAGCTGTCTGCCTTCGTCGGCTTCATGGGAACGACGATGACCATGGAGACAATTGGCCGGGAGGGGCCCGGATGGCTCGAGGTCGGCGACGACAAGGTCAACCTGTTTGGCATGGGGCGCCACAAACTGTGCCGCAAAAGCGCCTGCGTGGCCGGTCCCGTCTCCCTCAACAAGCGCGCGCTCGAAGCGGTGGGCGATGAAACGGATGCCAGCCGCTGGCTCGGTACACTGCTTGCCAGTCAGGATAAGGTCTTTGCAACCGCCGCCGATGCCATGACAGCCCTCAACGAGGATCTGGTCGCCAATTGGGATCGTTCCGGCATGGCCCTGCCGGTTTTCATCGATGATCGGCTCGCTGCGGCTGCCATGGCGCGGCATCTGGAATATGAAGGCAGCCTTCTTTCCAGGCTGCTCATCGAACCCGCAAGACGCCAGCGTCTCGAACATGCCTTGCAAGAGGCCGCATCGGGCCCATTCGGCAGATTCCTGCCCAATGCCACGGACTATTTCTGGGGCATCCGCGAGGAGCGCGTGCGCAAGCTCGTTCTTGAGAACGGGCACCTGATCGAGCCTGACAGGCCGCATGGTCTTTCCATCCCGTTCGAGCGGCCGCATCTCAAGCAGGCGCTGCTGGACGGCGTGCTGCTGCCGAACTTGTTCTTGACCTTCCTCGTTCTTGCCATATTGCCGCGGGTGCGGGTTGTCGGCGGCCTGAGACAGATTGGCTATGTAGCGCTTTTCCACTCGATCCTGCTGGCTGCGTTGGAAAAAACCGCGCCGGAAGAGCGTGATCTGGCCGCGGAGCTGCAGGTAAGGGAAAATGCCTGGGGCACCCGGGTCATCGATGAAAAGATCTCGGTCCGCGAGCAGCTTGCCGGCCTGCCGGAAGGGGCGCTCTTCGCGGACCTGCTACGGCAATACCGTTCGCGGACATTTGCCGAGACCACCGACAACCTGAAACTGGTTCGCGAAAATGCACGATGGCGCAAGATCGGCCAAGCCTACAGCGTCTGATCCGGCCGCATGGCCTCACCTGTCATTGCACGATGCCGGCCTTGCGGAGGCCGTCGACCATGAGTTCGAAATCGGCAGGGTTCTTGTAAGGCAAGACTTTGCGACGGTATTCCAGCGAATAGTCGGGATTGACGCGAAGCACCTCCTGCCATGCCGCGCGGGCCTCGGCGAGACGGCCCAGATGGCCGTAGCTGGCAGCCAGAAGCGCGCGCGAGACGTCGGTGACAGCGTTGCGCGCCAGCCGTTGCAGCAAGAGGTCAACGGCCTCGTCGAACCTTCCCAGTTGAAACAGGGCCAAAGCCTGGAAGTGCAGAAGCACATCCGGAAAGTATGGGTTCAGGGTCTTTCCCCGGGCGAAACTCTCAAGGGCCTCCTCGGGTCTGCCCGAGTAATACAGCGCCTCGCCGCGGGCGACGTGCGCTTCGGCGAAGTTCGGATTGAGGACCAGTGCGCGCTCGACCTCGTCGATGGCCTCATCGTGCCGTCGTGTGTACAGCTTGGCTATCGCCAGCGCCCAGTGCGCCCAGGGATCGCTGTCATCCAGCGTTACCGCTCGCGTTGCGGCCTCTTCCGCTTGCGCCATCGATTCAGGCGGTGACGCACCCCACCTGTTCAGGTAATCGATTCCGTGCGTGAGGGCGAGGAAAGCGTAGGCAGAGGCAAACTTCGGGTCCAGTTCGGTGGCGCGTTGCAAGAGGTCGCGGGCTGCGACGTTCGTCTCCTTCGTCAGCCGGTGCCACAGCTCCCGGCCCCGCAGGAAATAGTCATACGCCTCCGTGTTGCGCGGGTGCTCGGGCGCCAGCCGCTGACGGTCGCTCTCAGTCAGATTGAGCGCCAGCGCACCGACGATCTGCTGCGTCACGTCGTCCTGCACCGCGAATATGTCGGTCAGGTCGCGATCAAACCGCTCCGCCCAAAGATGGCCGCCCGTGGTTGCATCGATGAGCTGCGCGGTGATGCGCACCCTGTTCCCCGACTTGCGTACGCTGCCCTCAAGGACATGCCGCACGCCGAGCTTCGTGCCCACCTCCTGCACATGGACGTTCTGGCCCTTGAAGGTGAACGACGAATTGCGGGCGATGACGAAGAGCTGCGACAGTTTGGACAGCGCCGTGATGATGTCTTCGGAGATGCCGTCGGCGAAGTAGTCCTGCTCGGCGTCACCGCTCATATTGGCGAACGGCAGGACGGCGATCGACAGCTTCGGCGGCACTGCCGTAGCCGGCCGGCTCGTCGCGGTTTCCGAGATCGCGGCCGCCTTGGTCCCGGCGCTGCCGACTTGCAGCGAATAGACCCGGATCGGCTCGGCGATGTTCTTGAGCTGTGTGCTGCCGAGATCGCTGACCGAGAGGTCGAGCCTCGCCTTGACCTGGCGATAGGCATCCTCGGACAGGCAGATGGCGCCGGGCGCCGCGACTCCCTCCAAACGCGAGGCGATGTTGACGCCGTCGCCCATCAGGTCGCCGTCGCTTTCTTCGACCACATCTCCCAGATGGATGCCGATCCTGAACTCGATACGGCGGTCCTGCGGCACGCCGGCGTTGCGCTCAACCATGCCATTCTGAACCTCTATGGCGCAGCGCACGGCATCCACCACACTGCGGAACTCAACCAGCGCCCCATCGCCGGTGCGCTTGATCACCCGGCCGTGGTGCACCGCGATGATCGGATCGATCAGGTCGCTGCGCAGTGTCCGCAACCTCGCCAAAATACGATCTTCATCCGCGCTCGCGAGCCGGCTGTATCCGACCACATCCGCAGCCAGGATTGCGGCTAGCTTACGATTCTCGCTCAAGGGTTCGTCTCCTCATCTCCACGATAGCAGGAAGACCGAAGTAAGAGGGAACTTTCGCAACCGACAGCCACGCAGCAAACGGAATTGGCTGCGCGCTGCCACAGGAACCCACCCGACCGCCCGATGCCCATTTGCGCTGCCCGCTTGCCGGTCGACGGCTATCGGTTCATGCTTGTGAATACCCTGGCCGTGAAGTGCGTAGGGAGATCACGCCGTCACGGCCCCTAGTGAGGTCTGGTTGGATGGACTGCTCAGGCTGCGGTTTCAAGGTTGAGGGCGGTTACGCTTTCTGTCCGAGGTGCGGCAAGCGCCAGCCCGTGCCCTGCGCCAGTTGCGGCTATCCGTGCGCACCTGATTTCGAGTTCTGTCCGAAATGTGGGGCAAGCGTCGGTGCGCCCGCAAAAGCCGTCGAACGGCCTGCTCCGACACCAAGCCGAACCATTGTGCCGCCTTTTCGAACTCCGTCGCTGCTTGCGAACATCGAACCCGAAGAAGGGCTGCATCCTGTCTCTGACGCCGATCGCCGGACGGTAACGGTCCTCTTCGCCGACCTTTGCGGCTTCACGACACTCAGCGAGCAGCTCGACCCCGAGGTCATGCAAACGCTGCAGAACGAACTGTTCAAGGAATTGACGGCAGCCGTGCGAAACTTTGGTGGTTTCGTCGACAAATTCATCGGCGATGCACTGCTCGCTTTGTTCGGTGCGCCGGTCGCGCATGAGGACGACCCGGAACGTGCGCTTCGCGCCGCTCTCGACATGATCGCCCGGACGGCGCGGCTCGGCGAAAGCGCCTCCCACTCCGGCTCGCCTCTGTTACTCCACATCGGCATAAACACTGGTCCGGTCGTCACTGGCGGATTGGGCATCGGCACCGCCAAATCCTATTCGGTGACCGGCGACACGGTGAATACGGCGCAACGCCTGCAATCGCTGGCCGCACCGGGTGAGGTGCTGGTAGGCGAGCTCACTCACAGGCTGACCCGGCATGCCTTCTCATACGAGTCGCTGGGCGATGTCGTGCTTCGCGGCAAGGCTGGCAGTGTGCTCGTCCATCGACTGGATGCACCGCTTGCGGCGCCGCGTGCAGCGCGTGGGCTCGAGGCGCTCGGCCTCAGCGCGCCGATGATTGGTCGTGCTGCGGAGCTCCATAGAATGCTGGCGAGCCTTGACCAGGCTTGCGGCGGCTCGGCCCAACTTGTCCGCCTCGTCGGAGAAGCCGGTATCGGGAAATCGCGGCTGGTGAAGGAGTTCGTCGCCCGCGTCGGCGACGAGGATCGTTTTCGCAACGTCGCCGTGCGGCAGGCCACGTGCTCACCGCTGGGCGAACAATCATTTGGCGCCTTGGGCGCAGTGGTGCGCAGCGCTGCCGGGATGATGCAAAACGACAATGGGGACGAAATGCGGGGGAAGCTCGCAGGCTTGCTTGCCGATCTCGGCCTGCAGGGCGAGGAGGCGAAGCGGCTGATGCCGTTACTCTACCATGTGCTTGGCCTTGGCGACCCCGATGCCACCTTGCAGCATGTCGAACCCGAGCAGCTACGGCGGCAAATTCTCTACGCGGTCCGCACAATCATCGAACGGCGGCTTGCGTTGTCGCCGCTGTTGATTGTCGTCGAAGACCTGCACTGGGCCGACGCCGTGTCGCTCGAGGCACTGCGTTTCGTTATGGACAGGTTGGAACGCACGCGGTTGATGGTGCTGGTCACGCATCGCCCGGCGCCGGACAACAGCCAACTCGACTCAAGTCGGGTCAGTCACACAGCGCTCAGGCTTTCGCCGCTCAACAGCGATGAAGGTCGCAGCCTGCTGGCGGCGCTTTTCGGCGAGAGCTGGGTAAGCTCCGCGGGAGGGCTCGTCGATCAGATCCTCGAGCGAGCGGGCGGCAACCCTCTTTTTTTGGAGGAGATCGTTCGCGGTCTTATCGATCGCGGTGTACTGGTGCGCGAGGGCCAGCGATGGCGGACTGTGGCAGGTGAAGTCGCAACCGGCATTCCCGCCACTATCCAGGCAATGTTGCTCGCTCGCGTCGATCGGCTGCCACAAGGGGTGCGCCGGTTGGCCCAGGAAGCCGCGGTAATCGGCCCGCGCTTCGATGCCACGCTTCTGAAAACCGTGACAGCCGACCCCGCCCGGCTGGAAGCCGGATGCGAACTGCTTTGCGATGCGGAAATCATCGAGGAAGTTGCCGGATCAGGCTCGATCTCGTCGCAAAGCTACCGCTTTACGCAAACATTGCTGCAGGACGTGATCTACCAGAATCTGCTCCTGCAACGCCGGACCGAAATCCACGGGCGGATAGGTGCTGCCTTGGAGCAACTGTGCGGCGATAATCCGGAACGGCTAGAGGATTTGACCGTGCTCGGTCATCATTTCGCACAGAGCGCCGAGCGGGAGAAGGGCGCGCATTACCTGCAGGCGGCCGGCGATCGCGCTCGCATGATATACGCCAACGACGATGCCCTTCGTTTCTACGAGCGAGCACTGACTGCGTTGGAGGCGACCGGGCAAACACCGCTCAAGCTGACAATTGCCGAGCGCATTGCCGATTTGAGCGGCCCCGCAGGCCGCCGCGAGATTGCGCACCATCACTACGAGGCGGTGTTGCAGGCATACCGCGAGTCGGCCAATCGCGTCGCGTCGGCGCGAGTTTTGCGTAAGATCGGTCGGCTGCTCTGGGACGTCGGCAAGCGGGAGAAGGCAGAATCCCGCTATGCTGAAGCGGCAGCGCTCCTCGATGGAGCGGATGCCCCGGTCGAGCAGGCGCATCTCTGGCAAGAACGTGGCCGACAGGCTTTCCGTAGCGGAGATCACGCTCTCGCGGCAAAATGGGCAGACGCGGCGTTGGATTGCGTACGCACTCTGACAACGGAGCATGTCTCCGAGGTGGGGCGTGAGGCCACTCTTGTGACCGCCGAGGCACTCAATACCAAGGCTGTCGCGCTGGCTCGCCTTGGGCGAAACCGTGAAGCCGTGCGTCAGGTCGAACACAGCATTGAATTGGCCGAAGCCGCCGGTCTGCTGGGCGCGGCCTGCCGCGGCTACACCAATCTCGGCGTGCTTTACACGACCATCGATCCGGCACGGGCGATGGAGGTCTGTCGGCGCGGTCTTGAAGTCGCGCGCCATATTGGTGATTTGGGCTTCCAGGCGCGTCTTCTCGCCAATCTGGCGGTCGCTTGTTGTACTTTCACGGATCGCTGTCCAACAGAGGGCGTGCCTGCTGCCGAGAAAGCCATCGAGATCGACCGGGCACTCGATCAGCGAGAGCATCTGCCGGTGCCGTTGATTGTGCTTGGGCAGATCCACCAGTGCAACGGCCGTCCGGAACTGGCCGTCGGCTTGTTCCACGAAGCACTGGACGTAGCCCGCGAAACGGGCGAACCCCAACTGCTGTTTCCGTGCTATGATGGTCTGGCAACGCTTAATCTCGACCTCAACAATCTTGCCGAGGCCGAACGCTACTTTTCCTTGGCGCAGGGTATATGCGCCCAGCACGGGCTCGACCCGGAAGCGCTTGTGGTGCTGCCCTTTCTCGATTAGCCGGGGTTGGAGGTTGGAAATGTCCGCGCCTAGTGACTTGGTACCGCTTCAACCGGGCGACCGTGCGCCGAACTTGGTACTCGACGCCATTACCCAGGAAGGCAAGATCGCGCTTGACGACTTTCGCGGACAAAAACCGGTGCTGGTCGGTCTGTTTCGAGGTCTGCATTGTGCATTTTGCCGGCGCCATATCGCTGCTCAGGCGCGGCTTGATCCGGAACTGCGCGAAAGGGGCGTGGAGAGCCTGACGGTGGTCAACACGCCGATCGAACGGGCGCGTCTCTATTTCCGCTACCACCCGATGCCAAATCTGCTTGCGGCCTCAGACCCTGAACGCGCTTCACATCGTGCTTTTGGACTGCCCAACCTCGAATTCACCCAAAACGAGACGAACTGGCCGTACAAGGTCTCGATGGCAGTGGCAAAGGATATGCGGGTCGACCTACCAGGCGAGTTGCCCGGTCCCATGGATCCTTTTGCGGCCAGCGAATTCCTCGGCAAGAAGGACAATTACGAAGTGACCGAAGCCGACGAGCAGATGATGGCAACGGGACACGGACAACTGATTGGTCAATTCCTGCTGGACCGGCAGGGGATCGTCCGCTGGAGCTTCACGGAGGTTCCAGAGGGTGGGCGATACATGTTTGGGGCGCCAAACCCGCAGGAACTGATGTCAGCCGTGTCGCAAGTCGCCCAATAGACCGTCGGAAGACTGATCCGCATTGCTGCCATTCGCGATGCGGACAATGAAGGGCACCATCGGGTCAAAACTTCGCGTAATAGCTTGCGGCTTGAGATGCGTCGGCTCCAGGGTCGGCACTGCCATGCGGCAATCAGGCCGGCAGCCGCCACATCCGCACACGACCTGTACCACGCAATTCCGTTTCCTCGAGTGGGTCGCAAGCAAAATTTGGTCCAAGCAGTTGGCGAGTTGCATCCGAAATACGGATTTCATCGGGCTCCGCGGACGTTTGAATACGTGAGGCGAGATTAACGGTGTCGCCCCACAGGTCATAGGCAAACCGCCTCTTGCCTATGACGCCCGCGACGATTGGTCCCGAGTGAATTCCAATTCTGAGTCTCAGCGGTTCTCCCGCGAAGCTTTCGCGCTTAACCGCCTTGCGCAGCTCAAGTGCATAACGCGCGAGGGCCTTTGCATGATCGGATCGCGCGGTGGGCAGGCCAGCGACCACCATCACACAATCGCCGATTGTCTTGATCTTTTCGCAGCCGTATCGTTCCGAGAGCCGATCCGCCGCCTTGAAGAAGTAGTTTAAAATTGCGAGCGTCGTCACGGCTCCGACGCTCCGCGCTCGTTCCGTGAAACCGACGATGTCGGCAAAAAGCACACTCACTTCCGCGTGGTTGTCAGCAATTTTTTTGTGCGCTTTTAACCGCTCCGCGATCGACGCCGGAAGAATGTTGAGGAGCAGGGTTTCGGCGCGCTGGTATTCACGCGCCAATCCCTCCTGGCTCTTCCTCAACGCCTCGTTCGTCGTTTGTAATTTCTCGTTGAGTTGACGCTCCCTCTCTTGCAGGAGTGTCATTTCATAAGCCTTTTGTTGAAGCCGCTGCCTATTGTCGCGTTCGGCAGTGGCGTCGAGAAAGAGCAGCCACACACAGGCATTGTCAGCAAAAAAATGAAGGTCCGCGACACGCCCGCTGGGCAGCTCGACCATGGCAATGTGAAACGGAAGCTCCGGGCAAGGCAGCAAACCTTCCATAAATTCAAGCTGCTCGGCAACAGCTTCGCCAATGCGAAGCGATGAGAGTCCATAATGTTCAACATTTCCGCCCTTGGCAGCTATGCAAAGCTGGGCGTCGATTTTCAGATATGCGACAGAGTGCCCATTGTAGAAGAAATTGAAAATCCAACTTCGGACTTCTCTTGGCAACCCATGCATGGTCTATCTGGTTACCATCAAAGCAAGTTGACGAAACGCATCATCAACATTGTCACCCGAGAGCGCACTTGTTAGATAGATTTGCCATCCACGTTGCCTCAGTTCGTTAATCTCACTATCCGATATTGCCCACCGATCGGCCAGATCGGATTTGTTGATCAGCAATACGAACGGCATAGCGCCGAATTCGGCCTCGGCCCGTTCGCGCAGCGTGAGCGCCACGGCAAGAGTAGCAGCGCGGGTTCCATCGACGACAAGCACAAGCCCGGTTGCACCTCGAACATAGCTGACGCGGAATGAGCCGATATCGTCTTCGCCGGCCAAGTCCCACAAAATCAGATCCACGGTTTTGTCCGGGAGTGCGACATTCTTCTTGTCGATTTTCACTCCCACCGTGGTCAAGTAGGTTTCTGAAAAGATGCTTTGCACAAACCTGCGAACCAGGCTCGTCTTTCCGACAGAGAACCCGCCCAGCATACAGATCTTTTTTTGCAACATCTTGCCCTAATCCAGGTTTACCGTAACCGAAACCCGGCGATTGGTGGAGCTACCGGTTTGACTATTTTCAGGCACAGCCGGCTCAAAGGTGCCCGCGCCCCGAACCAGCAGCAGTTCCGGAGCGACGCCGCGCTTCTTGAGAAGCGCACGAACTGTCTCGGCGCGGGCGGCGCTGATCGACGCGTTGGCCGTCTCGCGGCCCGTGGCGTCCGAATGGCCGGTCAACATGAACCGCGCTGTCACGCCTGACTTGCGGGCATCTTGGGCGAATTCCTTTATTTGATCCGCCAACCTGTCGAGAACCGGCGTCTGCTCTGGTCCCGGCACAACTTTGCCGGAAGAGAAGAAAATATCGGTCGTCTGGATGGCCTGCCTCAAATGATTGAGTTCCGCAAGGTCCAGCTCACGCAGCTGCGAGACATCCAGAACCACTCCGTCCGCCGAAAGCTGTTCGGCGGCGGCCTGCGCCCGGTTGATCCAGGCGGCAGGAGCCTCACCTTCGGCAACGATGCGACCCTGGATGATCGAAAGCCGAACCGATTTCGGCGGGGTCAGTGACGCTGTCAGCCGCTTCACAACGAACTTCGGATCAAGGCTCTGATAGAATTGCCACTGTGAATGAACGCGGGCAGGATCAACCCCAGTTCCGGACAGCAGAGCTTGCGGGTCGGCGGCAAGCGGGTCTCTCAGGCCGGAAATGTAGAAATGTCCGCCCCTCGCCGCTTGTTGGGCGACGATGATCCCCGATTGGGCCTCAAGTCGCGAAACATAATACTGCCAGTGCTCCGCCGCGCGTGCTTCGGGACTCACATCACGAACCTTGGAGATGTCGAACTCCGGTCCGCCTGCCGAAAGCTGCCGGGCCGCCGCGCGCGCCCGATCTATCCAGGTGTCGGGAGCCTCACCCTCGGCAACGATGCGACTATCGACGATCGAAAATCGTACTGTGTCCGGCGGATACAGCGACGCCGTCAGCCGCTTCAAAACGAACTCCGGTTCAAGGCTTTGATAGAATTGCCACTGCGAATGAACGCGGGCGGGATCGACCTGCGTTCCGGACAGCAGAGCTTGCGGGTCGGCGCCAAGCGGGTCTCTCAGGCCGGAAATATAGAATTGGCCATCACGTATCTTTTGTTCGGCAACGATGATGCCCGGCTGGGTCCCCAGTCGCGACACGTAGGCCTGCCAGCGCTCCGCCGCGCGTGCTTCGGGGCTCACATCACGAACCTTGGAGATATCGAATACCGGCCCGCCTGCCGAAAGCTCTCGGGCCGCTGCGCGCGCCCGATCTATCCAGGTGTCGGGAGCCTCACCCTCGGCAATGATGCGATCATCGACGATCGAAAATCGTACCGTATCCGGCGGAGCCAGCGACGCCGTCAGCCGCTTCAACACGAACTCCGGTTCAAGGCTCTGATAGAATTGCCACTGCGAATGAACGCGGGCGGGATCGACCTGCGTTCCGGACAACAGCGACTGCGGGTTGGCGGCAAGCGGGTCTCTCAGGCCGGCAATATAGAATTGGCCGCCGCGTATCTTTTGTTCTGCAACGATGATGCCCGGCTGGGTCTCCAGTCGCGACACATAGGCCTGCCAGCGCTGCCCGGATTGCCAGGAAAGAAAGAACCAACCGCCTGCCGGAATCAAAACCAGCAGGGCTGCAGCCACCACCAGCCACGGAAATCCCTGGTTTGATTCCTCCTGCTTCAGCTCGACGCAGGTCTGCAACTGCGCCTCTACGCCGGCCAACTGCGAACTGTCGCCGTCAAACTGCTCTAAAGCCTGTGAGCATTCCGCATGGATGCGAAGCAATACGTCGCGAACTATTTCATGCAATTCCTCTGGCGGATTTCCCCGGATCACCGAAACCAGGGTGGCAAACGGTCCAACTTCCGACCAGAGACGAAGGTCGCCAAAACGGATTGTGTCCAGGCCGCTCTGCTCTTTCTCGTTAAATGAGTCTTTTACAAAATCTTGAATTGCACTGAGCATCGAAGAAATGAGTTGAGGATCTTCGCTCGTTGCATTATCAGCAGTTACATGCGCTATCAAAAGCCCGGAATTACGGTTGATGAGAAAGACATGCTCTACGCGATAGATAAGAGAATGCTTCAGAACAACTTCAGAGAAGCTGGCCCCAGTTCTCCATGATTCAAATCTCCACTTGAGCCCGTGCCAGGTAAATATATGTCTTAAAGTTTCATTCAGCGACTGAAAGGTCTGGTCGATCTTTTCCCCGATCGACTTGCGAATTGCCGGCAGAAACACCGGGTACAATATATCCGTCAGCGTGCGCGGGCTCTTCTGGATTGACCGTTGCACGGCCCTTTCGACAGCGGGCGCAAGCGCCTCGCCGAGCAGCGCATGAGACGCTCGCGCGGCCGCACTGGGAAGAACGCCGCCCACGGCTGCCGCAAGCTGCTCGGGTTCGTCCAGCAGGTGCGTAACTCGTGAAAGCTCCGAAATTTCGCGGCTGACCAGCAACTGGCGCAGCGTTTCCATGCGAGGATCGGCGGTTGGAACTCCGTCGAAACACGCACGATAGTCCGGATCGACGTTCCGGGCAATTTCGATCAAAAGACGGGCCAGAGCCTCGCGATCAATCTCTGTATCGTTCGAGGCAGTTCTTTGCGGAAGGCTGATTGGGTCGACGGTTGACGTCAAGGTCCCATCAACTCACTTTCCAGTTACGTTCCGAGTTGCTCTTGCTGCCGACAGGATCCTGATTCAGACATTTCGCGACCTCGACAAACAGGCCGGCCAGAAGATTTCGGTCGGTCTTGACGTTGCTGAGATCGGCAAACATTTTCTCTATCAGCATCTGAACGCCTTCATTCTTCTGCTTGATTTCCTCACGCAGCAAATGATCGTTTCGATTTATCCGGTCCGAAACGTCGCGCTCAAGCGCGCTCAATTGATCCGACAACGCGCGCACCTGCTTTTCAAGTGCCTGGTTTTGCTCGCGAAGATTCCGGTCAATCTCCTTGTCGGCATCGGCTCGTGAATCTTTTTCGTTCCGCAATTGCGCCGCAAGCGAATCGACCTGCTTCTTTGCATTTGACTCGTACATGTCAAGATTACGCTTGGCTTCCGATTCGACATCCTTGAAGCGCTGCAACACCCGTTCTTCAAGCTTGGAAAAGCGGCGGTCATAGTCCTGCATCTGGTTGCCGAACAGCAGATCACGTATCTTGTCGACACCTACAGCGTCGCCGGAGGCCCCGCTCTCGCGAGCCTGGCCTGCCATGAAGGCCAGCCCGTTTCCGTCTGCATTACTTGTCAGATTTGCGTCCGCTTTATTTGCCGAAGAAGCGGTACTCGAAGATTCCTTGGCCATCCCTATCCCCTTCATTTGAACAGATGCCACAGTGCTAATTTAGCAACTGGTAAACATGTCAGTAAAATACCCGGCTCGCAAGCCGGAATCTTTTCGGCTTAAGCCGGTTCGCGCGTAAATTTGAACATGCGGCTCGACCTCGACAATCTGCCCAGCAAACAGGCCCGTCGGCGGCATCTTGTGCGTAACATGGCGGCCGTTGTCGAGCACCGCGACGGTGAGATCGAGCGCCTTAAATCCATCATCAGGCAACTGCAGCGCTCTCAGTTCGGCCGCGGTTCCGAGTGGGTCGATCCGGACCAGCTTGCGCTCGCGTCTTCGCCCGCGATCATCCTTTTGCCGATGGCCGCAGTTCTAAGCCGTCGGACATGAGCGCTTGCCATTCAAGCCAGTCTTCAAGTCTTTTTCTTGCCTCTAATTCGCCCGATCTTGACAGGGCGGTGCTACCATCCGATGCCGTTATCCGGTTTTGACATTCGCCGACTCTCGCCGAAGAAAACGAAAGCTCGATGATCCAGAATAATGCTACCGCAAGGCGGTGTGGTACCAATGTTCAATGTCGAGCAAAACATCGGCGCAATGCATGCCGGCATTCGCCGGCAGACCTACCAGATGCTGGATATAGTCGTGGTGGACGATGGGTCGAACGGATCGGCCTCGATTGTGACGGCCTACGCCGACAAAGATCAACGCATCTTGTTCTACCGTCGAACCAGGCATGGGTAAGACAACGTGGCGCATAGTCCATTGGTTTCAATCGTAGTTCCTGCGCACAACGCGGAGGTAACGCTGACGCGCGCACTCGATTGCCTTCTCGATCAGGAAATCGTGGATTGGGAGGCGATCATCGTCGACGACGCCTCCACGGACCGCACCCCGGCGACCATCGCCCGTTATGTGGAACAAGATGCCCGATTTCGGACGTTGAGTTGTTGCGCGAAGAGCCCCGCCGGCGCGCGCAATAACGGGATTTCGACGGCGCGCGGCCACTGGCTGATGTTCCTGGATGCCGACGATTGGGTCGATTCCAGCTTCCTTACGAAAATGCTGGACGCACTGAAAACCGCTCCCGATGCGGTGGCGGCCTATTGCGGTTCTCGGCGCGTGATGCCCGATGGTGCACTCACCCCGTCGAGCATCGCCCCCGAGGTCGCGATCCAGCCCTTCGAGACATTCGCCCGCCGGTGTGCCATCGCCACTCACGCGCTGCTGGTCGACCGGGAGACAATCGTCGAGTTGGGCGGTTTCGATATTTCGCTACGCACCTGCGAGGACTGGGATCTGTGGCAGCGCGTCGCACGTCTCGGCAAGAATTGGGTGATGGTCGACGAGCCGCTCGCCTTCTATCGAGCCAGCCCCAACGCCCTCACCCGCAATTCGACGCAGATGCTGGCAGACGCGGAAATCGTGATCGCCCGCGGCTTTTCTCCTGATCCCAGGGTCAAACACCCAGGATCGGCTCACGCCAATGGAGCGACCGAGGCGATCGGCCGCACCGCTTCCGAAGCACTCGCGTGGTTCGCCTTGTGGAACGCTGCGTCGGATTGCGGCAGCGGCGGCGGCTCGATCAACCCGCAATCCCTACGCGCGCTCCCGGCAGCACGTAAGTGGGCGCGTGAGATCGCCAAGGTGGCCTTCTATGGCCTGATGGTAGGAAGCCTATCGGTGCCAGCGCAATTGGCTGCCCGGTGGGACAGGTTCGGCGGCGCCCTCACCGAGTTGATCATCGAACTCGGCAACGTCTGGGACGATCCGGTCGCGGGTCGTCGCGTCCAGTATCATCTTGAGCAAATGCTTCTCGATGCCGACGATCTTGCCGCACCGCGTAGGCTGGCGCGGATACTCGGAATTCGCGTCGACACTCGAAATCCAACCTCGACCGAGCTTCCGGAAGGAATCGATCAAATCTATGTCTACCTGATGATGGATGGCCAGATCGAAGCTGTCGTGCAGTTCGGCGTACTCGGGACAGTGACAAGGGATCATTGGATTGAACTGATCGCACTGCAAAAGGACGCCAGTGCCGATACGCCAAACACGCTTGCAGCCGAGGCCGCAGCCGAACGTCGGCCCGATCTGGACAGCCACTTCGGCAAACTCGCCCAATTGGCAGCTGAAGCGCGAGAGTTGGTTCGGTCAAGCGCCGAACCAGCACCACCTCCTGCAACGCCGCACCGAGCACGGACCGCGGACAGGAATGATCGCACGGCGTTCTGGAACAGCTATTTCGCGACCGAGGACCCGTGGAACTACGGCTCGCTCTATGAGCAGGAAAAATATCAGCGGCAGCTCCAAATCCTGCCTGCTGGTCCCATCGGACGGGCGCTCGAACTGGCCTGCGCGGAGGGCCACTTCACGCGGCAGCTGGCGCCGCGTGTGGGCCATTTGACCGCAACTGACATCTCCGCCATAGCCATCGAGCGGGCCCGTGCGCGATGCAGCGATCAGCCGAACATTGAATTCTGCGTACTGGATTTCTCCGCCGACGCGCTGCCGGATGAGATGGATTTGATCTTCTGTTCGGAGGTGCTCTACTACCTGGATGATCTCGCCGAGTTGCGGCGCATCGCCAAAAAATTCGCTGAGGCGTTGGCGCCTGGCGGCAGTTTCATCAGCGCACACGCATTCGTGCTGCGTGACAATGTTGAAAGGACGGGCTTCGACTGGAACACATTCGGTGCGCAAGCGATCTCGGAGACGCTGGCAGCGGCCGAAGGCCTCGTCCTTGAGCAATCGATCCAGACCGAGCTCTACCGCATAGACCGCTTCCGCCGCCTGTCACCGGACGATGTGGCGGCGGAACCGGTGATAGATCATGTGCCGATCCGCGCACCCATCGGAATCGGGGTCGCGCGAAATATCGTCTGGGGCGGGGCGCGGGCCTTGCGCCGCGACGTCGCACGCAACGAGCGGCGCCAGCATATCCCTGTTCTCATGTATCATGGCGTTGCCGATGAAGGTCCGGACGCGCTCGCCCGTTTTCGGCTCACGCCCGCCGCATTCGCGAGCCAGATGGCATGGCTGCGCGCCAATGGCTTTCACGCCATTGGGTCCGAGCAACTGGAACAGTTCATCGCCAACCGTCAGCCTTTCGTTGGCCGCCCGGTGGTCATCACCTTCGACGACGGCTTCCAGAACTTTGCCGACCATGCCTGGCCGATCTTGCGCGCCAACGACCTGACCGCGGAAGTGTTCCTGGTGACGGATCTGGTGGGCGAAAGTGCAAAGTGGGACGCCGATATCGGTCCGCCGACGCGGCTTATGGACGCCGGGACGGTGCGACGCCTCTCCGCCGAGGGTGCGTTCTTCGGAAGCCATCTGGCGACGCATCGCGCCATCGACGGTCTTTCGAGCTGTGACCTGGCCGCCGAGCTCCTGCGCTCTCGTATGTTCATCGAACGGTGGACGGGTCGGCTGACCACGGCGTTCGCGGCACCCTTCTCTGTCACTGACCGACGGCTAGGGCGGCTGGCCAAGGAATGCGGCTATCGAATTGGCTTCGGCGGCAGATCTGGGCCGGCGGATCTCGATTGCGATCCGATCGACCTTCCGCGCATCGAGATTCGCGGGGATCGCTCGCTCGATGACTTTGTCGCCACTGTCGAGGCCGTGCTCGATTAAACGGTGAACTTTGTCAGCGTCATTATTTCCGCTAACAATGCGCAAGATCGACGGACGCTTCGCAGCGTGACCCCGCGGCCCTATGGAGCGCTCGAGATATGTTGTTGACGATGGCTCATGCGACCAGACTGCGGCGATCGCCCGATGTCACGCGGATCGGAATGCCCTGCCCCGGCGGCTAAATAAACGCTGCCAAGTTACCCGGCGCAAACGGTCTGGCTCGGAACGATGACTTCTTGCACCGCAACATCGGTTTCTTCAAGGTAAGACAACAACGGACATAGATGTCGTTCCTCGCCGATTTGACCGGAAAGTTAACAGCACGATGGCACTTATAATTCGTCGACTGGTACCCAGGAACCTGGCACGCCCGACACAACGTCTCCGACATCTGAGCGCGATGTTTGTCCTGGTTGCCAGGCCGCTCGTCTTTGGGATCGCCCTCTTGTTGGCTGGTCAGGCACAGGCGCAGGCGCCGGCGACGGTCCCGCCTGAAAGGGTCAAACAGCTGTTCGAGCTTCTCGACGATCCGACAGTGAAGGCCTGGGTGGCCGAACAACGAAATCAGGAGGCCGGATCGACGGGCGCGCCTGCCGGGGCAGTGGCTTCGCCGACCGACGTATCGTCCGGCGCCGTGGCCGCACCAGGCCAGATGAATACGATGGCATCCTCGACGCTCGATCGGATCGGGCACCATATCGAACGAATCGTGCGAACTTTACCCCTGCTGCCAGGTCAGTTCGCGCGCGTTCGCGCAGAGACGATGCAGGACATGTCCAGCAAGGGATCCGCAAGCGTATTTATGCTGATTGCGATGTTCATTGCTGCCGGCCTGACGCTCACTTGGGCAACGTATAAAGTCACACGTCCATTTCGTCTTTGGATCATCGCGCAACCGAAGGATACGCCAATCGGGCGAGCCAAGAAGATTGGCGGTCGCGCGCTATATTCCAGCATGCTGATTGTCTCTTTCGCATTGGGCAGCGCCGGCGCGTTCATGTTGTTCGACTGGCCAATGCTTATCCGCGAGATTGTATTGACATTCCTGATGGCGGCCGTCGTTACATGGGGTGTGCGCATGTACGTCCTCGCCATGCTCGTCCCTTCCTTCATGAACGTCGAGAACGCCGTCGAGGTTCGGGGTTTGCCGATCACCAACGAAGTGGCGGACCATTGGTCCTATTGGCTACCCCGGATCGTCGGCGTCTTTGCGTTTTTCGGCGCCGCGTTTATTCTCTTGCCGGGTCTCGGCATCGATCAGGACGGAATGATGGTCCTGTCACTGGGCGCCGATTTCGTGCTGCTGTTGCTGTTGCTGCTTGCCATCTGGCGTCGGCCAAGAACGCACCGAGACAGTGCGCGCCACAGCGGTCACACGGAAGCGACATGGTTGTTGACGGCTTATTTCGTCGTCCTGTTCCTGCAGCGCGTCGCCGGGCTTTATATATACTTCTGGTTTACCTTCGCCGCATTCTTCCTGCCTTTGGCAATCGTGCTGACACAGCGCGGGGTTAATTTCGTCTTGCGGCCAGGTTCGGAAGATGTCGGCCGGCCTACAATCCCGGCGGTGACGATCGCTGTCATCGATCGCGGAATCCGGATGATTTTGATCCTGGCGGCGGCTTACTTTCTCGCGCGTGTCTGGGGTCTGAACATGCAATCCATGCGCGACAGCGATACGACGACGATGTTCATCTTGCGAGGCTTGATCAATGTCGTGGTCATTGCCCTCGCAGCCGATTTCGGCTGGTCGATCATCAAGGCCTTGATCGAGCGAAAGCTGGGCATCGAAATACCGCACCCAGTCATCAGCGACGAGGACGTCCCGATCCTCGATCCGCAGCAGGCGCGGCTGCACACGCTCTTGCCGATCCTCCAGAACATGCTGCTCGCATTGATCGTGGTGATGGCGGTGCTGATGATGCTCGCCTCTATGGGTATCCAGATCGGCCCGCTGATCGCTGGCGCCGGCGTCGTCGGCGTCGCGGTGGGCTTTGGCGCACAAACCGTCGTCAAGGACGTCATTTCAGGCGTGTTTTTTCTGCTCGATGATGCGTTTCGCGTCGGCGAATATATTTCCTCGGGCAATTACAAGGGTACCGTGGAAAGCTTTTCGCTGCGCTCGGTGAAGCTGCGCCATCATCGAGGTCCGCTGTTCACGATACCTTTCGGTGAACTCGGGGCAGTCCAGAACCAGAGTCGTGACTGGGTTATCGACAAATTCAACATCACCGTTGGCTATGACACCGATATCGACTTCGCCCGCAAGCTCATCAAGCGCATCGGCCTCGAACTGGCGGAAGATCCCGAGTTCAAACACTGGGTGCTCGACCCAATCAAGATGCAGGGCGTACAGGAGTTCGGCGAGTACGGCATCGTATTGAGGGTCAAGGCCACAACCCGACCCGGAGGCGCCTTCGGTATGAAACGCAAATTCTATGTGCGGCTGCGCCAAGTCTTCAAGGAGCAGGGCATCGAACTCCCACTTCCGACCGTCCAGGTCCAGGGGCTACAGAATCCACATGGGGCAGAGAATGCGCCGTTGGAGATCACACCCGCGTTAAAAATGGCCGTCGCGCAGTCGCACACTATTCGTCGGAGAAAAAAAGCCAGCACAACGGAATAGGAAAGCCCTGAAACCCTGCCGGTCACAGCGCGGCTTTCCGCAGGGCAAAAAATCTGTGACTTGGGTAAACGATAATTCAATTCAGTGTGTAGGAACCACAGTGAACGAGATGGGCCGGATCGTTGTTTTTCTGTGAAAAAACTGCGCCGGACCACTCCAGACCTGTCAGAACCGAACAAAACAGCGTTGTTTTCAGCGAATTTTGACGCCGAATCGCGCGGCGCGGGCAGCGGGATATCCTGCTATCAACCTGTTTTAATGAAGTAATTTTGGGAAGTCCGCCTTCGAAGCAGACAAGAATGGCGGAGAGGATGGGATTCGAACCCACGAGAAGCTTTTGACCTCTACTCCCTTAGCAGGGGAGCGCCTTCGACCACTCGGCCACCTCTCCGTTGCGCCGCTGGATAAAGAAAAGCGCCGGCACAATCAACAAGCCCGCGCCATTATATAGAAAAATAACAACGCACCGGACCGCGGCTTTTCCTCGGATGCGGCGGATCCGCGGCAATTCCCTGGCAGATGACTCGGGGCCTTGCCATGATTCTGTCGGTCGATCGCCTGAAGCAGTTTGTCGATGCTCGCCCTGTTGATGGGATAGCCGAATTAATTGCGATGTTTGGCGACCATCGACTTGCCGCGCGTGGCCGATAGAGCCGCCCCACCATTGACAGGCAGTTGGGCAGTCTTGAATCGCGCCCTGCTCCTGACGAACGCTTAGTACGGTCAACCCTTAGGTGCCGCGCCGCGCCGCTCGAGCGCGGTCTTGCGGATGATTTCCGCGATCTCCGGGCTGCTGCTGCACAGCATCTGGAAATCCGCCGAGTGCAGCGACAGGAGTGAGACCGCCGTCGTGGCGCTGACGGTCGCCGAGCGCGGTTCGCCGCTGATCAGCGCCATCTCGCCGAAGAAGGCGCCAGGACCAAGCTCCACCGGGTGTGGCGTCGCGACGCTGACACGCCCCTCCACAACGAAGAACATCTGATCACCGGCCTCGCCATTGCGGCAGATCACAGCGCCCGCCGGCACGATACGAGGTCTTAACGCGCGCACGATCTCGACCAGCACGGCCGGGCCGAGCTTCTGAAACAACGGCACGGCGGCGATCAATTGCCAATTACGGACGAAATCCTCGCGACGGACTTCTTGATAAAAGCCGGTGGCAAGAATGCCAGCCCAGAGCGCGAAGATGCCGATGCCACTCATCATGACCGCCCCGGCAAGGACGCGGCCGGCGAAGCTTTCCGGAATAGCGTCGCCATAGCCCGTGGTGGACAGCGTGACCACCGCCCACCACATTGCCTGGGGGATGCTGCCGAACTTTTGCGGTTGGACGTCGCGCTCGATGACAAAGGCTGCGAGCGCAACACCGAACAGAACGATGCCGAATACCGTGGTGACCCCGATCAGGTTGCGCGCTTCGTTGGTCAGGATCCTGCCCAGCAGCGGGAAGAAAGTCGAGTCGCGCAGCGGTTTCAGCAGCCAGACAGCACAGTAGAGGCTCCGGTCCGGCGTGCCGACGAGCAGAAATGCGGCGAGTGGAACCAAAACCGCGAGCACATCAATGGCGATAGCCGGCGTCCTGTCCCGAACGTCTTTCGCCCGGCGCTTGAGCAGCGTCTCGGCCAGTTCCAGGAGATAGACGGCCCAAATGACCGCGAGCACGGCAGCCAGAGCCAGTCTGCTTCGTCCGGACATGTCTGGTGTCGTGAGCATGGCCACCGCCCCAAGCCCAGTCGCAGCCAGCAGCGCGTTGAGCGGCGCGTAAATTCTTACGAAAGGCAGTACCGACATTCTATGCCCACGAGTGGATGCTATTCCTCCAGAATAGGATGCCTTCAAGGCAAGCGCAAAGGTGCTTACTTTCGCTGCGATGTTAATCACCAACGGTGAAACTCAGATGTCCGGGAAAGTGAACAGACAGGCCACAACCCAGAATCACCCGATCCGGCAATTGCGCGATGGTCAGCCTTCCGCGGATCGGGCTAGGTCGACGACGATCGGTCGACGGCGTAGCCGTCAAGCGAGATGAATTGCTTATCCAGCGGTCTTGCGGAACCTTCCACCAAGTTGGGATCGGTTGCCGCCAGCTCGAACTGGTCGGCGCCAAGAAGACCAATACGCGCGCTGCCGGTCGCATCCGGCGCCATTCTTCCATTTCGGTTGTGGACAGCGCGGCATGATTCTGCTATCAGCCGCCCCAATTCGTGGTGTAAACCGCCGCGGAGGCTAGTGGCTATGGCCGCTTGCCTGTTGATATCAAACCCGAAAGACAGGATTGCCCGTGCAGGTACTCGTCCGCGACAATAACGTTGATCAGGCGCTTCGCGCTCTCAAGAAGAAGATGCAGCGCGAAGGCATTTTCCGCGAAATGAAGATGCGCGGTCACTACGAGAAGCCGTCCGAAAAGCGCGCCCGTGAAAAGGCTGAAGCTGTCCGCCGCGCCCGCAAGCTGGCCCGTAAGCGCGCCCAGCGCGAAGGCCTGCTGCCGATGACGCCGCGCCCCGTTGCTGCTGGCGCCGCCGGCGGTGCAGGTGGTGCCCCGCGTCCGCCGCGGTTCTAACGCCAATTTTTCGTCCTTTTCGAAGGATATCAGAGGTGGCGCGATGCGGAATCGCCGCCACCTTTTTGTTTTGGTTGTGACCCGGCCCGGAGGGGGGAACCGGACCTGAGCGACGCGGCTTGAAGTGAGGACAGGGCAGACATGAACGCAACAAGCGTGGAGCGCGGTACCGCATTGCGTGGTTTCGCCCTGACAGTGGCCCTGCTCTCCGGACTGGCGCTTGCCGGCTGCCAGACGTCAGGCCCGACCGGCGAATTCAACAACATCGACAAGGCGCAGGGGTCGAGCGAGAACATCTCCTCGCTGTCGGCGGTCATTCAGCGCAATCCCCAGGATCCCGAAGCCTACAACGTGCGCGGCTCGGCCTATGGCCGTGGCGGCCAATACCAGGCGGCGCTCAAGGATTTCAACCAGGCCATCCAACTCAACCCGAATTTCTTCCAGGCCTATTCGAACCGCGCGCTCATCCAGCGCTTCCTCGGCAATCAGACGGCCGCGCTCGAGGACTACAACCGTTCGATTCAGATCAATTCAAATTATGACGCCGCCTACATCGGCCGTGGCAATCTCTACCGCAAGGCGGGCCGCACCCAGGACGCATTCAACGACTTCCAGAAGGCGATCCAGCTCGACACGACCGACGCGCGCGCCTACCACAATCGCGGCCTGATCTATCAGAGCCAGGGCCAGCACAAATTCGCCATCGAGGACTTCTCGACCGCCATCTCTCTGGCGGCGGACGCCGCCGAACCCTACAATGGCCGCGGCCTTTCCTACCTGGCGACAAATGACGAGGACAACGCCTTCGCCGACTTCAACATGGCGATCAAGCTCGACGGCAAGAATGCCGAGGCCTGGGCCAACCAGGCGTTGATTTACGAGCGGCGCGGCGACAAGGCCAGGGCGGCGAAATCCTATCACGAAGCCATCCATCTAAACCCGGCCTACCAGCCGGCCAAGGATGGCCTCGTCCGCGTCAGCTGATCGATTTCGGCAAGCATTCCCACACAATCTGCGTGGCATCCAAGTGCCGCGGCGTCCTTTGCGTGTCCGAAAAGACGCACTCCGGCAACCCCGTGTTAACCCCGGCAGCAAGGCGTCGACCCGTGCCTTGTTCGCGCCAAGTTTTCAGCGGAACGGTCTGCCCACCCAATCCGTTGTCAAAAAGTAATTTGCGAAAGGACCTCCCATGATCAAGAAACTCGCCTGCGCCGCTGTCCTCGCCATGACGGCGTTTGCCGTCGCCCCGGCCAGCGCCGGCAAGCTGCAACTCGGCACGCTCGACTGCACCATCGATGGCGGCACCGCTTATATCGTCGCGTCCAACAAGGGCGTGTCCTGCGTCTTCCGCCCCCATCATCACGGACCGTCCGAGGTTTACACCGGCGTGATCTCCAAGGTCGGCCTCGATGTCGGCAAGACGCATCAAGGCCAGCTCGTCTGGGCCGTGCTGGCGGCAACGCGCGACCGCGACGGAGGCGATCTCGCCGGCAGCTACTACGGCGTCAACGCCGAGGCGAGCGTCGTGACCGGCGGCGGCGCCAACCTGCTTGTTGGCGGCCTGGACAGCGCCTTCATGTTGGAGCCGCTCAGCGTCCAGGCGCAGACCGGCGTCAACCTTGCCGTGGCCGTGACCTCGCTCCAGCTCATCCATTCGTTCAAGTGAATGCAGTGGAGCCATGCGCTCCACGACCCCTCACCCTGCGGCGCGAAACCAGATAGGATGGTTCCGCGCCGTTTGTTTTTGAGGGGGACTGCCATGCCCAAGACAGCCAGACTGAAGACAGCCATTGCCGCCGCCGTGATCGCCACTGTGTTTGCCGGGGCGGCGCATGCGCGGGACCAGGGCTTAGAACTCGGCACGCTCGATTGCGCCATCGGCGGCGGCACCGGCTTCATCTTCGGCTCGAGCAAGGATTTGAGCTGCACCTTCAATCCCGCCGACAAGAGCTTCGCGCCGGAAGCCTATTTCGGCGCCGTCAACAAATACGGCCTCGACATCGGCACGACGAAGCAGACGTTCATGCAGTGGATCGTGCTGACGCCGCTGAAGAATATCTATGCCCCGGGCGCGTTGGCCGGCGACTATATCGGCGCCAGCGCCGAGGTGACGGCGGCCGTCGGCGCCGGCGCCAATCTGCTGGTCGGAGGATCCTCGCAGGCCTTCACCTTGCAGCCGCTCAGCCTGCAGACGCAGACCGGCATGAACCTCGCGATCGGCGTCAGCCAGTTCCAGTTGCGCAGCACCGAGAATTGATCGCGCCACCGGACCGCAACCACATCCCGAAAAATTCGCTTGAGCTCAACCTCGGTTGAGGTTTTACAAGCCTGCCCCGACCGGAGCAGCGCGCTTGAAGCGGCGCGCGATACACGCTCCTGCCCGCGCATGGTCCTGCCGGAAATCCGTACTGGCTTCTGGCGTCCTGCTCTGGCGTCAAGATATTGCAAGGCAGGGGTGGACATGACCGATATCAACACAAACAGGGTCGACTGGCGCGCATTGTGGGCAAGCGGCGACCTGGCGCGCTTCTGCTTCATCAGCCTCGGCATCCTGCTGCACGCCACCAACGAAACCATGGTGGCAACCGTGATGCCGGCCATGGTCGGCGAACTGGCCGGCGTGCAGCTCGTCGGCTGGTCGCTGGCTATCTACGAACTCGGCGCCATCGTTGCCGGCGCGGCAGCCGGGCGTCTGGTGAGCTATGTCCCGCTGCGCACCAACATGGTGGTCGCCGCGCTGCTCTACGCAGCCGGAGCGCTGATCTGCGCCACCTCGCCTTCCATGCAACTGTTCCTTGCCGGCCGCCTTATCGAGGGGCTTGGCGGCGGGGCGCTGGTGTCGCTGGCCTTCGTCTCGGTCGAGCGGCTGTTCTCGCGCGCCATCTGGCCACAGCTTTTCGGCATCATGTCGGCGATCTGGGGCGTCGCCGCCTTCAGCGGACCATTGCTCGGCGCGATCATGACCGAGCTGCTGTCATGGCGCTGGGCCTTCGGCGTCTTCACCCTCGGCGGCACCGCCATGGCGCTGGCAAGTTTCATCGTGCTCGACACGCCGGAGGCGACGAAACCCAGGACGAGCATAGGCATGGCGCCGCCCTTCCCGTTCGCGGCCCTTGGCTGCCTTGCCGTCGCCGTGGTGCTGATCGCCTCGGCCGGCGTCGACATCGCATTGCTGCGTTCCTCGCTGCTGATGGTCCTTGGCCTGGCTGGCCTGGTGCTGTTCTTCTCCATCGACGCGTTGAAGCCGCGCTCGCGGCTGTTTCCGGCACGGCTGTTCTCGTGGCGAACGCCGGTCGGCGCCGGCATGACCATGGTTGCCGCCTTTTCGGTAGCGACCTGTTCCTTCGGCGTCTACGGACCGCTGCTGCTGACCAGCCTGCACGACATTCCGCTGCTGACCACCGGCTACATCATCGCCGCCGAATCGATCGCCTGGTCGATCCTGTCGATCCTGGTCGCCAACGCACCACCGCAACGCGAGCGGCTGATCATCGTTGGCGGCGCGGTGATGATCGCGGCCGGTATTGCCGGCTTTGCCTATACGATACCCCTAGTACCTGTGCACAGAGGATTCGACGGGTTGGATGGGTTGTAGCCGGGGCAGGCTATCGGGTTTGACGAGCAGTTCGATGCTG
>NZ_JAMYKW010000024.1:0-79627 GCF_040317555.1 Mesorhizobium sp. M1406
CGTCGCAAGGAAGCTTCTCGTCGTCCTAAACGCCATCATTCGAGACAAAAAAGCTTTCGCATGAACACAGTTGCCATGCCGCGACATCAGCCGAGGAATGCAGCGGAACGGATTCTGGACCGTCGCAACGCCTTGATGTCGCGGGGATCCTGGGGTCTGCGCCGCGCTTCGCTCCTTGCTGCGCCCCAGGATGACGATGCGCGAGGTGTGTCAGCTAACCCCTTTTCCCCGTCAGCGTCATGTCGAAATCAACAATGTTGGAATAGATCGGCGTGCCGACATCCATGCCGTAGCGCGAGCGCAGCACCTTGCCGGTGACATGGAATTTTATGGTGCCAGCCTTGAGACCGCCAAGCTCGGCCGTGAATTTTTCCGGGAACGTCTTGCCGCGCGCCGTCAGCCGGCCGGTGACGAGGGCCGTGGTGTCGCTGGTGCGGGTCACGCTGGTCGAACGGAACTGGATTTCCGGGCTGTTGGCGGTGTCGAACACCGCGTCGGAGCGCAGAAAGGCATCGATGCGGCCCTGGCCGGTGCCGACGCTTTCGGGAAAGATGGTGAAATTGACCTGCGAGCGCCCGACCTCGGAATTGTCGATGCGGATCGTGCCCTTGAAGCGGGCGAAGGCGCCGTTGAGGCCGCCGCCGCCGACCTTGCCGATGGAAAAGCGGATGCTGGAGCTGGCCGGGCTGACCGAATAGCTGCCGGCGGCGGCGCCAAGCGCGACGGCAGCGGAAACAGGCATGGCAAGGCAAGCGGCGACCGCCGCAAATCCGAGGATGCGCATGTACATGGAGGTGTTCCTTTTTTGGGGCAGCACATTCTACGCGCCCTCTCCCAATGAACGAGCGAGCCGGCCGCTCTATTCCCCACTGTCTCCTGACGAAGGCGTGATCATGCGCGTGAGCACGCCATTCCTGAGCTGGAAATGGTGCCGCAGCGCCGCCGCGACATGGAGAGCGACCAGCGCCATGCCGGCATAGGCGAGATGCCAATGCGTTGCCGCCCAGAAACTCTCGGCCGCGTCCGATTCGGCCAGCGGCAGGTTCGGCATGACGAACAGATTGAACGGCAGGCTGGGGACCTCCAGCATCGAGACCGACACCAGCGCCCAGCCGGACAAGGGCAAGGCAAGCTGAAAGGCATAGAGCGCAAGATGCGCGAGCGGGGCGGCCCGACGCTCCAGGATCCCGACCGAGCGCGGCAGCGGCGGCCATACATTGCCAAGGCGCCAGGCGATGCGCAGGATGATCAGGCCGAGCAGCAGAAAGCCGAAGGATTTGTGCAGCTGGATCAGTTCGAAAGCGGTGCGCTGACTGGTCAGCCGCACCATGACGAAGCCCAGCCCGAACTGGCCGATGAAGACCAGCGCAATCAGCCAGTGGAGAATAATCGCGCCCCAGCCGTAGCGGGTTGGAGTGTTGGTGATCGATGTTTGCATGATTGGCAAACGCCGCCGAACTACGCTTTCTTCCCGACGGCAGCGCTGCCCCCTTCATTGCCCTGCCGGGCATTTCTCCCCGTAAACGGGGTGAAAGAAGCTGGCCGCGACGCCGGCGCAATCCTTGCGACGTCGGCGACTGGCGAAATCATCGATAAGGCGTCCCTCGCCCCGTTTTACGGGGAGAGGATGCCGGCAGGCAGGTGAGGGGCGGCGCCAGCCTTGGCTAGGCATACCCCCCAAACGGAGACGATTGCGCCGCCGCTCTCTACCCACTCACCTTGAAGAAATCGACAAACGCCCTGAGCGCTGGCCGCATCTGGCGTCGGCTCGGATAATAGACAAAGAAGCCATCGAAAGAGGGACACCAGTCCTCCAGCACGCGGATCAGCCTGCCGTCGGCCAGCGGGGCACGGACATAGTCCTCGAAGACGAAGGCGAGCCCGGCGCCGTCGACCGCTGCCTGCGCGATCAGATGGTCCTCGCCGACGATCAGCGGACCCTCGACGGAGATTTCGATCTCCTCGCCGTCCTTCTCGAACTCCCAGCGGTAGAGGATGCCGCTGGAGAAGCGGAAGCGGATGCAGCGGTGATCGGCGAGATCGTGCGGATGGCGCGGTTTGGGCATGGTCTCGAAATAGGAAGGAGCGGCAACCACGGCACCCCGGATCGATGGCCCGATCCGCACCGCGATCATGTCGCGCTGCAGGCTTTCGCCGAGCCGCACCCCGGCATCGAAGCCGCCTTCGACCACATCGGTGAAGCGATCCTCGACGACGATCTCCAGCACGATATCGGGAAAGGCCTGGGCAAAGGCGCCCAGCCGTGGCGCCAATGTGAGCTGTGCGGCGGTGCGGGGCACGGTCAGCCGCAGATTGCCCGCCGGCCGGTCCCGCGCCTCGACAGCCGTCTCCAGCGCCAGGTCGATCTCCGACAGCGCCGGCCGCAGCCGCTCCAGCAATTGCGCACCCTCTTCGGTGGGCGCGACGCTGCGCGTGCTGCGCGACAGAAGGCGAACGCCAAGCCGCGCTTCGAGGCTGGACACCGCATGGCTGACCGCCGACGGCGCGATGGCCAGTTCCCTGGCGGCGCCGCGAAAGCTGCCGCATTGGGCGACGGTCGCCAGAACCGCGAGTTGTGAGAAATGGGCTCGATTCATTGATCTATCTTTTAGTACAGGCCGTGCGGCCGAACGACGATTATCGAACATAGGGCAAGGCGCTATTTTTGTCGCATCACAACAAGGAGACGCGTGATGCAAACCCGCAAGCTTGGAACTGAATTGAACGTCTACCCGGTCGGCCTCGGCTGCATGGGCATGAGCTTCGCCTATGGCGGCCAGGCGGAAGTCGACGCGATCGCCACCCTGCACCGCGCCGTCGAGATCGGCGTCAACTTCTTCGACACGGCGGAAGTCTATGGCCCCTACGAGAACGAGATTCTGCTCGGCAAAGCGCTGAAACCGGTGCGCAACAAGGTGACCATCGCGACAAAATTCGGCTTCAAGATTTTGGAAGAAGGCACCGGCATCGACCGCATGGCCGGCGTCGACAGCCGTCCCGAGCACGTCAAGGCCGTCGCCGAGGCTTCGCTGAAGCGGCTGGGCACCGACGTCATCGACCTCTACTACCAGCACCGCGTCGACCCCAACGTGCCGATCGAGGATACAGTCGGCGCCATGGCCGAACTGGTGCGCGAGGGCAAAGTGCGCGCGCTCGGCCTGTCGGAAGCGAGTGCCGCGACCATCCGGCGGGCCCATGCCGTGCATCCGATCGCTGCCGTGCAGAGCGAATATTCACTGTGGAGCCGCGACCCGGAAGACGAGGTGTTCGCCGTCTGCCGCGAACTCGGCATCGGCTTCGTCCCCTACAGCCCGCTCGGCCGTGGCCTGCTCACCGGCACGATCGCCAAGCCCGAGGCTTTGAGCGATGACGACTGGCGCCGTGGCCTGCCGCGCTTCCAGGCGGACGCCATGGCCGCCAACGCCGCCGTCATCGCCACGCTGGAAATGCTGGCGGCTGAAAAGGGCGTGACCTCGGCGCAGCTGGCGCTGGCCTGGGTGCTGCACCAGGGCGATTTCATCGTGCCGATCCCGGGTGCGCGAAAAATCCATCATCTGGAGCAGAACACGGCAGCGGCCGGGATCGAGCTGAGCGTAGCCGAGGTGGCGGCCATCGGCGATGCGCTCTCGCCGGACAAGGTCGTGGGCAAGCGCTATACGGAGGAGCTGCTGGCGCTGGTGAATGGGTGAGTCAGGTCACCGTTGGAGGGGGCGCTTCGGCGCCCCTTTTTCATGCGAACGTGACAGCGAAGGTTGCGAGAAGTCAGCGCGAAACACCCCCTCTGTCCTGCCGGACATCTCCCCCGCAAGGGGGGAGATCGGATGCCGTTGCTGCTTTCGCCAATCGCCAAGGTTGCAGGAGGAGCGACAAGGCCGAAGCTGCCAATCTCCCTCCTTGCGGGGGAAATAGCCGGCAGGCCAGAGGGGGGTGCCTCGCGCCGACGTCTTTGCTTCGGCATCACTACCAAGGCACCACTGAAATCTCCGGCCAGTGCTCCCTTGCCCGCGCGCCCTTCACCTCATGCGTCCGTTGGTTGTCCAACACCCGGTTCGGCACGATGCGGAACGAGAAGATGTCGTCGAGCCCGAACGGCGCAACCAGATCGAGCTGCCCGTCCGCATCGTATCGGACACCGACCGCATGGGTCTTCGACGCGAAATAGCTGACGGATTCGCTGGAGCTCATATAGCGCGGGCACGACTGGCCGAATTTCTGCGGATACCACAGATGCACCCGTGCCTGGTTGCGCACCTCGACCGGCAGCCGCAGCCCTTCGAAATGCACCGCCGCCCGGCAGATCACCGCGTCCTCAGCCTCATAGGACAGGTCGCTGTCATCGAAATAGAACAGGTCGACATCCCTAATGCCGTAGCCCAGCGGCTTGCCGGTCAGCTGGTTCCAGATGGTGTTGTAGAGCGCGCCGGAAACCATAAGCCAGTCCGGCAGCTCCAGCGCACGCACGCGCGCCAGCGTTTCGGCAAGCAGCGGGTCAGCCGAGACGATCTCAAGAAACGCCGTGCGTTGCGTTTCGAAAGGAAGGCCGGAATAGCGCAGATGGTCCATCGCCCCTTGGAGGGCGATTCGCCACCTGCCTGCAAGTCTTGGTTCCTGCGCAATTCCCAAGGGAAAGCGCTATGCGCTTTCCATTGGAAAATCGCTACGCAGTTTTCCTGGAATTACTCTACCCGCGCAGAACGCCGCCGGTCTGCTTGCCGACATTGTCGACGATGCGCTTGGCCAGCGCCTCGAAATCCTCGTCGGTCAACGTCTTCTCGACCGGCTGGATCGATACTTCGATAGCGATCGACTTCTTGCCCGCTCCGAGCGAGGCACCTTCGAAAATATCGAAGACCGAAACGCCTGATATCAGCTTCTTGTCGGCGGCGAGCGCCGCGCGCGCCAGCGTGCCGGCCTCGACGGTCTTGTCGACGACGAAAGCGAAGTCGCGCTTGACCATCTGGAAGGCGGAGAGCTCGAGCTTCGGCTTGGTTTTCGTCGGCTTGGCCTTGGGCTCGGGCACGGCATCGACGAACACTTCGAAGCCGCAGAGCGGCCCGGAAACATCGAGGCCCTCAAGCGCCTTCGGGTGAAATTCACCGAACGTGCCGAGCACGGTTTTCGGGCCGAGCTTGATCGTGCCGGAACGGCCGGGATGATACCAGGCCGGACCGCCCGCCTCGATCTGCAGCCGCTCGACCGGCGCACCGCAGGCTTCGAGCGCGGCGATGGCATCGGCCTTGGCGTCGAACACGCCGACCGGGCTCGAATTGCCGGCCCAGTTGCGGCCGGAGCCGTCGAGCTTGGCGGTGCCACGGCGTACGCCGGCGGCAACGCGCCGCTGCTGGTCGGCGCCGTCGCCTTCGTAGGTGCCAGAGACTTCGAACAGCGCCACGTCGCCGATGCCCCTGTCGGCATTGCGCTGGGCGGCGGCAATCAGCCCCGGCAGCAGCGACGGCCGCATGTCGGACATGTCGGCGGCGATTGGGTTGGCAAGCTTCAGCGCGGTCTGGCCGCCACCGAACAGTTCGGCATGTTTGGCCGGAATGAACGACCAGGTGACGGCTTCCATCATACCGCGCACGGCAAGCGCGCGCTTGGCCGTGCGGGTACGGACCTGCAGCGTGGTGAGTATCCTGGCGTTGACCGCGTCATGCGCGCCGAGCGGCTGCGGGGCGATGTTGTCGACGCCGTGGATACGCATCACCTCCTCGACCAGATCGGCCTTGCCGTCGACATCGGGGCGCCAGGACGGCACGGCGACGTTGACGGTATCGCCCGACCCCTCGGGCTTGAAGCCGAGGCGCGACAGGATGTCGAGGCTTTCCGCCTTCGCCACCTCGATGCCCGTCAGCCGCTTCACTTCCGAAAGCGGGAAGGAGACGATCTTGGGCGTGTGGCCCGCATAGCCGGCCACTTCGATCTCCGTCGGCGTGCCGCCGCAGAAATCGAGCACCAATCTGGTCGCCAGCTCGACGCCGGGAACCATGAATTCAGGATCGACGCCACGTTCAAAGCGATAGCGCGCGTCGGTGATGATGCCGAGCGTGCGGCCGGTGCGCGCCGTGGTGATCGGATCCCAAAGTGCCGATTCGATCAGCACGTCCGACGTGTTCTCGTCGCAGCCCGAGTGCTCGCCGCCCATGATGCCGGCGATCGATTCGACGCCGTCTTCATCTGATATGACGCACATCTCCGGCGTCAGCGTGTATTCGCGGCCGTCGAGCGCCTGTACCTTTTCGCCATCGCGCGCGCGGCGCACGGTCAGATTGCCGGCGACTTTGCTGGCGTCGAACACATGCAGGGGCCGACCGCGGTCGAAGGTGACGTAATTGGTGATGTCGACCAGCGCGCTGATCGGCCTGAGACCAATGGCGATCAGCCGCTGCTGCAGCCATTTCGGCGACGGGCCGTTCTTGACGCCCTTGACCAGCCGCAGCGCGAAGCCGGGGCAGAGTTCCGGCGCTAGGATCGTCACCTTGACCGGGCACATGCCGTTGCCGACATGGGGCATGATAGCGCCGCCGACGAGACGGCCAAGTCCACTCGCCGCCAGATCCCTGGCGATGCCGTAGACGCTGGTGGCGTCCGGCCGGTTCGGCGTCAGGTTGATCTCGATGACCGGATCGTCGAGATGCGCGTAGGCAGCGAAGCTGGTGCCGACAGGCGCATCCTGGGGCAGGTCGATGATGCCGTGGTGCTCGTCGGACAGTTCCAGCTCGCGCTCGGAACACATCATGCCGTGGCTTTCGACGCCCCTGATCTTGCCGACCGTCAGCGTCACGTCGATGCCGGGCACGTAGGTGCCGGGCGCGGCAAAGGCGCCGATCAGACCGGCGCGGGCATTGGGCGCGCCGCAGACGACCTGCACCGGTGCCTTGCCGTCGCCGGTGTCGACGGTGAGCACGCGCAGCCGGTCGGCATCGGGATGCTGCACCGCCGTCAGCACCCTGGCGATGACGAAGGGTTTCAGGCTCGACTTGTCGTCGACATGCTCGACTTCGAGGCCGATCGAGGTCAGCCGCTCGACGATCTCGTCGAGCGAGGCGTCGGTCTCGAGGTGGTCCTTGAGCCAGGAGAGGGTGAATTTCATTGGACTATTCCGTCTGGTCTTTTGACGCTTGATTTCAGATGTCTCGGCAAGTCGTCGGACATATGTAGAAAGGGAAGCTGCTCGCTGACATAGGCATGCAGTGTCGGCTTGAAATCGGCCGGCATGTCCATGGCGCCGAGCATGAAATAGATGTCGTCCTCCAGCCGCTCGTCGACATAGGCGATGGGCGAGCCGCAGACGCCGCAGAAGGAGCGCGTCACCGGGCCGTTCTCGAACATCTTCAGCGCCTTGCCGGTGAACGCGACCTGACCGGCCAGGAAGCCGACAAAGGCCGATACCGGCGCGCCGCTCGCCCGCCGGCAATCGCCGCAATGGCAATAGCTGACGTGATGCGGTTCAGCCGAGGCCTCGAACCGCACGGCGCCGCAGCGACAGCCGCCGGTGTGCGGCGCTGTCATGCGCTTAGGCCTCCGAACAAGGTCGGCATGTCGAGCGGCCTGAAGCCGTAATGCGACAGCCAGCGAACATCGGCGTCGAAGAAGGCGCGCAGGTCCGGCATGCCGTATTTCAGCATTGCGATGCGGTCGATGCCCATGCCCCAGGCAAAGCCCTGATACTCGTCCGGATCGAGCCCGCCATGGCGCAGCACGTTGGGGTGCACCATACCGCAGCCGAGGATCTCCATCCAGTCGGAGCCTTCGCCGAAGCGCACCTCGCCGGGCCGCGAGCGGTCGCACTGGATGTCGACCTCGAGGCTCGGCTCGGTGAACGGAAAGAAGGATGGCCGGAAGCGCATCTTAACCTGCGGCACCTCGAAGAAGGCCTTGCAGAACTCCTCCAGCACCCACTTCATGTTCGCGACATTGGCCGTCTTGTCGATCACCAGCCCCTCGACCTGATGGAACATCGGCGAGTGGGTAGCGTCGGAATCCTGACGATAGGTCTTACCCGGAATGACGATGCGGATCGGCGGCTTCTTCGTCTCCATGGTGCGGATCTGCACGGGCGAGGTGTGGGTGCGCAAAAGCTTGCGCTCGCCCTTCTCGTCCGGCTGGAAGAAAAAGGTGTCGTGCATTTCGCGCGCCGGATGGCCTTCGGGGAAATTCAGCGCGGTGAAATTGTAGTAATCGCTCTCGATATCCGGACCTTCGGCTATGGAGAAACCGAGATCGCCGAAGATCGCCGCGATCTCGTCGATGACCTGGCTGATCGGATGGATGCGGCCGCGCTCAGCCGGCGACTGCCGCACCGGCAGCGTCACGTCGACCTTTTCAGCGGCCAGGCGGGCTGTGATCGCCACATCCCTGAGCTCGGCCTTGCGGGCCGTCAGGGCATCGGTGACGCGGTTCTTGAGGCCGTTGATGGCCGGACCCTTCACCTGACGCTCCTCGGCGGTCATGGCGCCGAGCGTCTTCAGCATTTCGGAGATGGAGCCCTTCTTGCCAAGAGCCGCGACGCGCACGGCCTCGATCGAGGCCTCGTCGGAGGCCGATGCGATGTCGGCAAGCAGCGAGGCCTCCAGGGCTTCAAGATTTCCGGCTGTGTCGTTCACGGCGAAACTCTCTCGATCGGGCGACCGGCACCATTTTGGTTCGTCGTCACCATTTTGTTTACATCAGGCATAAGAAAAACCCGCGCCAGCCGTGCCAGCGCGGGTTCCCCAAATCAGAATTGCGAATGCTTGGGAAGCGCTGGTCTTAGGCGACAGCGCTTTCAAAAGCGTTCGGCGTGGTGTTCTTCAGATATTCGAGCGCCACCTTGGCCTTGGCGACCAGGGCTGCGAAAGCCTGCGGCTCGTGGATGGCCATGTCCGACAGGATCTTGCGATCGATCTCGATGCCGGCCTTGTTGAGGCCGTCGATGAAGCGGCCGTAGGTCAGGCCATGCTCGTGGGTCGCCGCGTTGATGCGCTGGATCCACAGCGCGCGGAACGAGCGCTTGCGGTTCTTGCGGTCGCGGTAAGCGTACTGCAGCGACTTTTCCACCGCCTGCTTGGCGATGCGGATGGTGTTCTTGCGACGGCCGTAGAAGCCTTTCGCAGCTTTCAGGACCTTCTTGTGCTTGGCGTGCGAGGTGACGCCTCTCTTTACGCGTGCCATGTCATGATCTCCTTAAAAGCAATTCCAGGAAAAGTGCCCTTGCGGTTTTCCGTTCGGAATTGCGTAAAACAAATGCGTGTCCGGACCGAATGCCTTATTTGAGCGGGATGTTATCCAAAAAGTCTGCAACTTTTTGGCATCACGCCTTAGAGGCCGTTCGGCAGAAAATTCTTGATGACCTTCTTGCCATCCGGTTCAGCCAGAACCATCGTGCCGCGGGCATTTCGAATGAACTTGTTGGAACGCTTGATCATGCCGTGACGCTTGCCGGCCGCAGCCGACAGGACTTTACCCGTACCTGTGATCTTGAACCGCTTTTTTGCAGCGGACTTGGTCTTCATCTTGGGCATTTTGCTACTCCGTTTCTATGAGGTCCCTGTCGTGCCTCCGGCACTCCACGCCTCTTGTCTTGTTCGCTTCGGGCCGACCAAAGCCCGAAAAGCAAATGAAACCGCCACGGCATGCCCTGCCGGGCGGTTTTCTTGAACGGCGGTCCTATACGTCAAAGCCGGCTGCTGTGCAACACCTGTAGAGATGCGGCTCTGCCCTTGAGTCAGGGCAGCCGGAACAGCACCGGCAACATGCCCGACTGCTGGGCGCCATCGATCAGCTCGAAGGCCGGCAGCGCGACGAGGAACACCAGGCCGTCGAGCAGCGTGGTCAACAGCAGGCGCGGCTTGAAGCTGCCGGTATCACCCTCCTGGTAGAGGGAAAGCTTCGGGAAGAAGCGCGGCACTCTCGCCAGATAGGCCTGATATGTGGCGGGAAGCGCTTCCTTGAGGAATTTCTCCTCGCGCAGGATGACGATATGGAAGGCGCCCGCGCACAGCACCGCGAACAAGATGATGCCGGAGAATGAGCCGATCTGGGCGCCGACACCGGCCGCGGCCACGGTCGAGAACACATAAAGGGGGTTGCGGGTGATCGAGTAGGGCCCGCCGGTCACCACCTCGGAAGATTTGCGCCCGCCTATGTAGAGCGTCGACCAAAGGCGCCCGACGATGCCGAGGAAAATCAGCAGCACGCCGAACATTTCAATCGACTCATGCACCGGCGTGTCGGGCGGAAACGTCGATTGGCCGAATAGCAGCGCCGCGAACAGCACCGCCACGAGCCCGGCGAGCACCATCCGGCGCGTATGCTGGTAGTTACCCAGCCCGTATTTGAGTTCTTTGTCCAAGGTTGGAATCCGATCGTCGAAGAGCCTGATGTCGTCCCAAAAGTGGCCCCGGTTTTGGGAAGACGACATAAGAAAGAACCGGCGATCGCAGCCTCGGCCAAGAAAACGGGCGTCCCGCCGATCGCCGGGACGCCTTGGGATGTAATTCAGGCGGATTTAAGCGCGATACCAAGCCTGACGCCATCGCGTCTCAGGTGTGTTGCCCAGCACACCTTAGCGCGGCGACAGCACCATCATCATCTGGCGGCCTTCGAGCTTCGGTTCCGCCTCGACCTTGGCGATGGTCGCCACTTCCTCGCGGACCTTGTTCAGAAGCTGCATGCCGAGTTCCATATGCGCCATCTCGCGGCCACGGAACCGAAGCGTCAGCTTGACCTTGTCGCCTTCCTCGAAGAAGCGGCGAACCGCCTTCATCTTGGTCTCGTAGTCATGGCTGTCGATGTTCGGGCGCATCTTGATCTCCTTGATCTCGATGACCTTTTGGTTCTTGCGCGCCTCGGCCGCCTTCTTCTGGTTGGCGTATTTCAACTTGCCGAGATCGAGGATCTTGACGACGGGGGGCACCGCATTGGGCGATATCTCGACGAGATCGAGCCCAGCCTCTTCGGCGAGCAGCAATGCGTCGTTGATGGAAACATCGCCGCGGTTCTGGCCTTCGGCGTCGATAAGCTGGACCCGGGGAACCCGGATATCACGGTTGGAGCGCGGGCCATCCTTGGTCGGCGCCGCTGCTTTGAAAGGTCTGCGAATGGTCGTGGTCTCCTTGGCCGTTTCGTTCAGGGTTTGTCAGTGTTGATGCGTGACGCGTCAATGTGGTGAGCGCGCGGGCGGAGTCAATAGCACAGCATTGACAGAAAATCACCCTGATCGCTGCCCTGCACCAAACAAAGAACATCGCGAGCACTTTCCGCCTCGCCGCTGGCTGTGCCACAAGACCGACGTTGAGGAAAAAGCCATGACTGTCACGCCCCCACTCTTTCTGGATATCGATGGATCGCGCATCGCGGTGCGCCATGCTGCCGGCTCCGCCCCCGGCATCGTCTGGCTCGGCGGCTACAAGTCGGACATGCTGGGCACGAAGGCGCAGACGCTGTCGGACTGGGCGGCAAGGGAAGGCCGCGCGTTCCTGCGCCATGATTATTCCGGCCATGGCGAATCCGGCGGCGCCTTTGCCGACGGCACGATTTCGACATGGCTTGCGCAAAGCCTTGCCGTGTTCCGGCATTTCACCAAGGGCCGGCAGATCCTGGTCGGCTCCTCGATGGGCGCCTGGATCGCGCTGCGCATGCTGCAGGAATTGCGCAAGGCGGGCGACAGCAACGTCTCCGGCCTGGTGCTGCTGGCTCCGGCGCCAGACTTTACCGCTGAACTGGTCGAACCGGTGCTGACCAAGGCGCAGAAACGCGACCTCGCCAAAAAAGGCTTCTTCGAGGAGCCGTCGGACTATTCCGCCGAGCCCTACATCTACACACGCGCCCTGATCGAGGATGGGCGCGACAACAGGGTGATGACGGGCCCGATCGACACCCATTGCCCGGTGCACATCCTGCAGGGGCTGGCCGATACGGACGTGCCGACAAGCCATGCGCTGAAGCTGGTCAGCCTGCTGCCGGCCGACGACGTGACCTTGTCGCTGATCCCCGATGGCGACCACCGCCTGTCGCGGCCGCAGGATCTCGACATGCTGGTGCGGGCCGTAGACACGATGGCACAAAGGGGAAACTGATGCGCCTTTCCATTCCGATATCCGCCTTCGTCGCGGCGATCGTCGGCTTCGGGGGCACGCTGGCCATCGTCATTGCCGCCGCCAAGGCGGTCGGCGCGACGCAGATCGAGACGGCGAGTTGGGTAACGGCGATCTGCCTGGCGATGGCGATCGAGTGCCTGTGGCTGTCCTGGCGCACGAAAATGCCTGTTATCACCGCATGGTCGACGCTGGGTCTGGCGCTGATCGCCGCGTCGAGCGGCTTTTCGATGAACGAGGCGGTCGGCGCCTTCATCGTCACCGGCATCCTGTTGATCGCCACCGGCCTGTTCGGACCGCTGACGCGGCTGATCGCCAGGATACCGGCGTCGGTGGCATCCGGCATGCTGGCCGGCATCCTCGTCAGCTTCGCCATCAACGCGGTCAAGGCCATCCCGGCCGATCCCTGGCTGATCCTGCCGTTGATCGCGGCCTTTTTCGTCATCAGGCTGTTCAATCCGGCGGTGTCGGTGCTGGTCGTGCTGATCGGCGGCGGCCTCGCGGCATTTCTCACCGGCCGCGTCGGCGGCCTGCCGACACTGGAACTGTCGACGCTGACGCTGATCGCGCCGCGGTTCAGCGCCGCCGCGATCATCGGTCTCGCACTGCCGCTCTATCTCGTCACCATGGCTTCGCAGAACCTGTCCGGCCTCGCCGTGCTGCGCGCCGCCGGCTATCACCCGGAGCCGGGCCCGCTGATCGGCGTCACCGGCCTGTTTTCGCTGTTGTCGGCGCCATTTGGCGGCTCGACCACCAATCTGGCGGCGATTTCGGCGGCGATCTGCACCGGGCCCGACGTCCATCCGGACCCCACCGAGCGCTGGAAGACCGGCCCGTTCTATGCGCTCGCCTATCTCGTCTTCGCCATTTTCGGCGCGTCGCTGGTGGCGATCTTCGCCGTCCTGCCGCAGAGCCTGATCGTGCTGGTGGCGGGTCTGGCGCTGATGTCGCCGCTTGCCAATGCTTTGTCGATCGCCTTGAAGGACGAAGGCGAACGCATGCCCGCCACCGTCACCTTCGCCGTCACCGCTTCGGGGCTGACGCTGTTCGGCGTCGGCGCGGCATTTTGGGGACTTGTCGCCGGATTGGTCCTGCTTTTCCTCGAAGCACTCAAAAAGCAACAATCATTTCAGCCGCTTGTCCGGATTTGGCGGACATTGTCTTGAATCGCCGTTTTCTTCTTCCCATTTCGATTCCACGCAGCCGGTCTTGGCTGTCTCCAACCGAAGGAATGGGAGAAAATGAACACATCCGCATTGATCCGCCCGGCCTGGACGCCGGCAACCATCGCGTTGATGGTGATCGGTTTCATGGTGTTCTGGCCACTCGGCTTCGCCATGCTCGCCTACATCATCTGGGGCGACCGCCTCGAGGGCTTCAAGCGTGACGTCAACCGTGCCACCGACGGCATCTTCGCCGGCTGCCGCCGCGGTTCCGACAAGGCCGCGCGCTGGGGTCACGGCTCCGCCCGCACCGGCAACGTCGCTTTCGACGACTGGCGCGAAAAGGAACTCGAGCGCCTGAACGAAGAGCGCCGCAAGCTAGACGAGATGCTCACCCAGTTCGACGAGTACGCCCGCGAATTGCGTCGCGCCAAGGACCAGGACGAGTTCGACCGCTTCATGGCCAACCGCAACAAGTCGACGGCGCCGACGAAGACCGACCCGGGCACCGGAACGACCACCAAGCGTGGCAAGGGCTCGAACCTGCTTGACGACTAGCGCATCGGCCCGAAAATCGACTTCGATTTTCGGAAAGCACGATGCGTAGATTCAAAAGTGTTAGAGCGTACTTTGTGCGTCCAATTGGACGCACGTCGCTCTAATGACCCGGCGACTGGTCACATCGTGAAAAACGGCGTCGCGAAAGCGGCGCCGTTTCTTTTTTGTTCTATTCGTTTTCCTCGAATCACGTATCGTCCGGCCATGTCTTTCGGCTTCTTCCGCAATTTGACAAAGCCCAAGCCCGCGCCCGAAGAGCGCGAGCATGTCGTTGCCGGCCGCTCGCTGCCGCTCAAGATCGTCGAGAACGACCGCGCAAGGCGCCTGACGCTGCGCATCGATTCCGGTGGCCGTGGCCTGCGCATCACCGTGCCGCCGGGCCTGCGCCGGGGCGAGGTGGAAAAATTCCTCGACCGCCATCAGGACTGGCTGGAACAACGGCTGGCCAAGGTCCCGGCTCGGCCGCAGGTGCGCCCCGGCATCAAGATCCCGGTGCGTGGCGTGGCGCACCGCATCGTCCACGAGCCTTCAAACCGCGGGACCGTGACGGTGTCGAGCGATGAGCGCGGCCCGCTGCTGATCGTGCATGGCGACCGCATTCACCTGCCGCGCCGCATCGCCGACTTTCTCAAGCGCGAGGCCAAGAAGGAGATCGAGAAGCTGGTGCTCAAGCACACGCAGGCGCTGGGCAAGCGCGCCAAGGCCGTCCGCTTCAAGGACACGTCGAGCCGCTGGGGCTCCTGCACCTCCGACGGCAATCTGTCCTTTTCCTGGCGGATCATGATGGCGCCGTCGCCGGTCATAAATTATCTCGTCGCGCACGAGGTTGCGCATCTCAAGGAAATGAACCACGGTCCGAAATTCTGGAAGCTGTGCGAGCAGCTTTGCCCGGACACCGAGCGCTGCAAGGCCTGGCTGAAGCGCAATGGCGGCGCGCTGCAGGCGATTGCGTTCGAGTAACGTCAATCGTCATTCGCGGCGTTGAGTTCATCCGGTCGCAACCCCTCGTCGCCATGATGCGGCCACGGCAAAAAATTGCCGTCGAAGGCATCGCTGCCGAAATAGTCTAGAGCGCGGTGAGCCTCGGCGCCGTTGAAGGCGGCCTTGTCCATCAGGTGCGCGATGACCTCGCGCGCCTGCGAAATCTTCTGCCTGAGTTCGGCAACGGTTCTCTCGGTCATGATCCTGCTCCCGCCTTGTCCATCCATAAGTAGCGCCTTTGGCCTTGCCGGCAAACAGTATGCTTTTTCTCGACTCTTTTCGCTTTTCATGCCAATTCCCGCGCATGGCACTCGACATCAAGATCTGCGGCTTGAAGACCGACGGGGCACTCGCTGCGGCGCTGGCCGGCGGCGCCAGCCATGTCGGCTTTATTTTCTTCCCGAAAAGCCCACGCTATGTCGAGCCTGCCGAGGCTGGCCGCCTGCGCGAGGCTGCGCGCGGCAAGGCAATGGCGGTTGCCGTCACCGTCGATGCCAGCGACGCCTTCCTGGACGAAATCGTTGCCAAGATGCAGCCCGATATGCTGCAGTTGCACGGCTCGGAAACGCCGGAGCGGGTGGCCGAGGTCAAAGCCCGCTATGGCCTGTCGGTGATGAAGGCGCTGCCGCTCAGTGAAGTTGCCGATCTGGAGCGGATAAAGCCGTTCATCGGTGTCGCCGACCGCTTCCTGTTCGATGCCAAGCCGCCGAAAGGCTCCGAACTGCCGGGCGGCAATGGTGTTGCCTTCGACTGGCGCATTCTTGCCGGCCTTGACGGCGGCGTCGATTACATGCTTTCCGGTGGGCTCAACGCCGTCAACATCGGCGATGCCCTTCGGCTTGCCAACCCGCCCGGAATAGACATCTCCTCAGGCGTGGAAAGCGCGCCGGGCGTCAAGGATCCGGCGCTGATCGAACAATTTTTCCGGGCCGTCAGGGCAGCGCGAGACAACCGCGCCGCCTGACCGGTTCAATCCAGAGCATGTGGGAACCGGTTTTCCGACAAGGACATGCTCAAGACATCAAGATGCCAGGAGATCGGCGATGAACAAGCCGGCGACACCCAATTCCTTCCGCACCGGACCCGACGAACAGGGCATGTTCGGCATTTTCGGCGGTCGTTTCGTTGCCGAAACGCTGATGCCGCTGATCCTCGACCTGGAGCGGCACTGGAACGAGGTCAAGAACGATGCGGATTTCAGGGCTGAACTCACCGACCTGTCCACGCACTACGCCGGGCGGCCCTCAAAGCTCTATTTCGCCGAGGGGCTGACTAGGCATCTCGGTGGTGCAAAAGTCTATTTCAAGCGCGAGGATCTGAACCACACCGGTTCGCACAAGATCAACAACTGTCTCGGCCAGATCCTGCTGGCCAAGCGCATGGGCAAGAAGCGCATCATCGCCGAAACCGGTGCCGGCCAGCACGGCGTGGCCTCGGCCACGGTCGCGGCCCGCTTCGGCTTTCCCTGCGTCGTTTATATGGGGGCCACCGACGTTGCCCGGCAAAGCCCCAATGTCTTCCGCATGAAGCTGCTCGGCGCCGAAGTGCGGCCGGTAACCGCCGGCCACGGCACGCTGAAGGACGCCATGAACGAAGCCCTTCGTGATTGGGTGACCAATGTCGAGGATACTTATTACCTGATCGGCACCGCCGCCGGACCGCATCCCTATCCGGAGCTGGTGCGCGACTTCCAGTCGGTGATCGGCATCGAGGCGCGGGCGCAGATCCTCGAACAGGAAGGCCGGCTGCCGGACACCATCATCGCCGCTGTCGGCGGCGGTTCCAACGCCATCGGCCTGTTCCATCCGTTCCTGGACGACAAAGAGGTCCGCATCATCGGCATCGAGGCCGGCGGACGCGGCCTCGACGGCATCGAGCATTGCGCCTCGATGAATGCAGGAAAACCCGGCGTGCTGCACGGCAACCGCACCTATCTCCTGCAGAATGCGGACGGCCAGATCATGGACGGGCATTCGATCTCGGCCGGTCTCGACTATCCCGGCGTCGGTCCAGAGCATTCCTGGCTGCGCGACTCGGGCCGCGTCGAATATGTACCCATTCTCGACGACGAGGCGCTGGAGGCCTTCAAGCTGACGACGCGGGTCGAAGGCATCATCCCGGCGCTGGAATCGGCGCATGCCATCGCGCATGCGGTGAAGATCGTGCCTGGGATGGATAAGGACCAGATCGTCATCGTCAACCTGTCCGGTCGTGGCGACAAGGACGTGCATACGGTGGCCTCGATGCTGGGCATGGAGATCTGATCATGGTGACCCGCATCGATCGCCGCATGGCGAAGCTGAAGACCGAAGGCCGCCCGGCGCTCGTCACCTATTTCATGGGCGGCGACCCGGACTACGACACCTCGCTGTCGATCATGAAGGCACTGCCGGGCGCGGGCGCCGACATCATCGAGCTCGGCATGCCGTTTTCCGACCCGATGGCCGACGGTCCGGCTATCCAGGCCGCGGGCCTCAGGGCGCTGAAAGGCGGCCAGACGCTGGTCAGGACACTGAAAATGGCGTCGAAGTTCCGGACGGGCGACAATGAGACGCCGATCGTGCTGATGGGCTACTACAACCCGATCTACATCTACGGCGTCGACCGCTTCCTCACGGATGCTATTGCCAGCGGCATCGATGGGCTAATCGTCGTCGACCTGCCGCCGGAGATGGACGAGGAACTGTGCATTCCGGCGCTCAAGGCCGGCATCAACTTCATCCGGCTGGCAACGCCGACAACCGACGACAAGCGCCTGCCCAAGGTGCTGCAGAACACGTCAGGCTTCGTCTATTATGTGTCGATGACCGGCATCACCGGCTCGGCGCTGGCCGACACCGGCAAGGTGGCGGCGGCGGTCAAGCGCATCAAGGGCCACACCGACCTGCCGGTCTGCGTCGGCTTCGGCGTCAAGACCGCCGAGCAGGCCCGCGTGATCGGCGCCAATGCCGACGGCGTCGTCGTCGGCACCGCGATCGTCAATGCCGTGGCCAACGTGCTGGGGCCGAAAGGCGAGAAGACCGCCGACCCTGCCGAAGCCGTCGCCACGCTGGTCAGCGGCCTTGCGCAAGGTGTGCGCTCGGCCCGCCTTGCTGCCGCCGAATAGTTCTCCTACCTCAGCTTTGCGCATGTCGTTATCCCAAAACCGGTTTCCACTTTTGGGCGACATGCACTAACTCTTCGTCAGGACAGGAGCCGAAGCGATGAACTGGATCACCAATTACGTTCGTCCGAAGATCAATTCGATGCTCGGCCGGCGCACCGACATGCCCGAGAATCTCTGGATCAAGGATCCGGAGACCGGCGAGATGGTGTTCCACAAGGATCTGGAATCCAACCAGTTCGTCATCCCTTCGTCAGGTCATCACATGAAGATCTCGGCCAAGGAGCGGCTGAAATTCTTCTTCGACGACGGCAAATACGAGACCCTGGACAACCCCAAGGTCATGCAGGATCCGCTGAAATTCCGCGACGAGAAGCGCTATGTCGACCGGCTGAGGGACGCCAAGGCCAAGACCGGCCTGGAAGACGCGATCATCAACGCGCTGGGGACCGTCGAGGGCCTGCCGGTTGTGGTCACGGTGCAGGACTTCGCCTTCATGGGCGGATCGCTCGGTATGGCCGCGGGCGACGCCATCGTGCGTGGCTTTGAAGCGGCCCTGCAGCGCAAGCGGCCGTTGATCCTGTTCGCCGCCTCCGGCGGTGCCCGCATGCAGGAAGGTATTTTGTCGCTCATGCAATTGCCGAGGACCACGGTCGGCGTCGACAGGCTGAAGGAAGCAGGCCTTCCCTACATCGTTGTTTTGACCAACCCGACCACCGGCGGCGTCACTGCCTCCTACGCCATGCTGGGCGACGTACATATCGCCGAGCCCGGCGCGCTGATCGGCTTTGCCGGACCGCGCGTCATTGAACAGACGATCCGCGAGAAATTGCCGGACGGCTTCCAGCGCTCCGAATATCTGATGGAGCACGGCATGGTCGATATGGTGGTGTCGCGGCTGGAGTTGCGCGAAACCATCGCGCGGCTGCTCAAGATGCTGCTCAAGCTGCCGGAGGAGCAGAAGCCGCTGGAGCCGGAAATCCTGCCGCCGGCCACCATTGCGACGGAAGCCCGACCGCAAGCCTGACGCGACATCGTGCGCCGCGACCGCGATTGCGCGCGCCTCGCGACCCGCATAGGATTCTTCCATGATGACGCTTGCCGCCGACCGCGAAATCGAAGCCCTGATGGCGCTTCACCCGAAAGGCTTCGACCTTTCGCTCGACCGCATTTCGCGGCTGCTGGAGCGGCTTGATAATCCGCAGGACCGGCTGCCGCCGGTCATCCACATCGCCGGCACCAATGGCAAGGGCTCGTGCGCCGCCTTTTCGCGCGCCCTGCTCGAGGCGGCGGACTACCGCGTCCATGTCCACACCTCGCCGCATCTGGTCAACTGGCACGAGCGCTACCGGCTGGCCGCCGATGGCGGCGGCAGGCTGGTCGAGGACAGGGTGTTCGCCGATGCCATCGCCCGCGTCGCCAGGGCCAACGAAGGCGAGACGATCACCGTCTTCGAGATCCTCACCGCCGTCACCTTCCTCTTGTTTTCCGAACACCAGGCCGATGCCGCCATCATCGAGGTCGGGCTCGGCGGCCGCTTCGACGCCACCAATGTCGTCAAGGAGCCGGCCGTATCGGTGATCATGCCGGTGTCGCTCGACCACGAGGCCTATCTCGGCGACCGTGTCGAACTGATCGCCGCTGAAAAGGCCGGCATCATCAAGCCTGGCTGCCCGGTGGTCATCGGCGCACAGGAAAGCGAGACGGCGCTGCAGGTGCTGATCGAAACCGCGGAGCGGTTGGAGTGCCCGACCTTCGTCTACGGCCAGGATTTCCTCGCCTTCGAGGAAAACGGCCGCATGGTCTACCAGGACGAGGACGGTTTGATGGACCTGCCGCCGCCACGGCTGCCGGGGCGCCACCAATTCGCCAATGCGGCGGCGGCGATCGCCGCGGTCAAGGCGGCCGGTTTCGAGATCAGCCATCGCGCCGCCGAAAAGGCGATGATCAATGTCGCCTGGCCCGGCCGCATGCAGAAGCTGGCGCAGGGCCGGCTGGCCGAACTGGCGCCGAAGGGTGCCGACATCTGGCTGGACGGCGGCCACAACCCGGGCGCCGGCGTGGTTATTGCCGAAGCACTGGCGGAGCAGGAAGAAAAGAACCCGCGTCCGCTCTTGCTCATCTCCGGCATGATCAACACCAAGGACCAGAGCGGCTATTTCCGCGCCTTCAAAGGCTTGGCCCGGCATGTCTACACAGTGCCGGTGAGCCTCAGCGAGGCCGGCGTGCCGAACGACGAACTGGCGATCTGCGCGACGGAAGCGGGACTGACGGCCGAGCCGGTGAGTTCCGTTGCCAATGCGCTGATGCTGCTGCGCGACACCTGGGACGGCCCGCCGCCGCGCATCCTGATCGGCGGTTCATTGTACCTAGCCGGCGCGGTGCTGGCCGAGAACGGCACGCCGCCGACCTGAGGTTGGATATCGGCGACCGCGAGGAACCAGTCATGATCAAGGTCAAGCAGCTCGCTCACGTCTGTATCTTCGCTGACGACCTGGAGGTGACGCGAAGCTTTTACCGCGACGTGCTGGGCATGGACACCCGCTTCAATTTCCTGCGTGACGGCAAGATTTTCGGGTTCTATCTCGATTGCGGCGGGCGCAGCCATATCGAGGTGTTCCAGAAGGACGGGGCCAGCTACAGCGAGCTCAATCAGATCAACCATTTCTGCCTCGAAGTGGAAAATATCGATGCCGCGATCGCCCATATCAGGTCGAAGGGCATCGACGTCACGTCTAAGAAACTGGCCTGCGACGACACCTTCCAGGCCTGGATTCGCGACCCCAACGACGTGAAGATCGAGTTGTTCGAATATACCGAAAAAAGCGCGCAATTCGCCGGAGGCGATCGTATCGCCGACTGGTAGAGCATTCCGCCTTTTCCGTGAAACGGTGAAACGCTCTAGAAATCCCAAGGCGAGATCAGCTCAAGGTTGGCCGGGCCGAAGTCGTTGAGATTACGTGTTGCCAGCCGACCGCCGTTCACGCGCACTATCGCTGCAATCATGCCATCGGGTGCCGACATGCCCCGGCCCTGACGCGTCGCGGTTCCCATAATCTCGCCATAAGCCAGAGCCGCCTCCTCCGTCAGCCCAAAAATACGGTCGGCAAAGCGATGGCGCCATTGGGAGAGTCCTTGCTCCAGGCGATCGGCACGTTCATCAGGTCGTATCTTCTGGATGCCGAAAGCGATTTCGGCAATCGCCACCGTGGGAAGCGCCAGCTCGGCATCGTTGCGGACCAGCCAAGCCATGACAGCAGCGTCAGGCGCCTTTCTAAGGCTCTCCGAAATCACATTGGTGTCGACGAAAATCAAAGCTCCGGCCCTGTATGGACCTTGCGGCTTTCCCGGATGATTTCTTCCAGATCGATGTCGACGCCAACGCTTGCCGTCAGGCGAGAGTAGAAGGCGGATGCCGGTTCTCGCCCGGCCTCCCGAATCTCATAGGATTCAAGCGCGCGCTCGACGATATCAGCTATTGAGCGGTTTTCGCGACGAGCGAGTCGATGCGCAAGATCACGTGCTTTTGCGCTGCGGACGGAAAGCTGGGGTTCGGCCATTCAAACTCCCTTTTGAGAAAGATATAGTCTTTCCTGCGCCTGCCATCAAGATGGCAACTGATGGCATGCCATCACTTCAGTTCGATCTCGATGAAGGCATACTCCCCTTCGTTGGCGTTGATGACGTCGTGCTCGACGCCTTCCCTGCGGAAATAGGGCGCGCCCTTCTTCATCTCGGCGAAGCTCTCGCCGTCCTTGGTCAACAGCTTCACCTTGCCGTCCATCAGCGGCACCACGACATAGTCATGGCCATGGCGATGCCAGCCGGTGTTGTCGCCCGGCGCGAAGCGGTACTCGGTGACGATGACACGCTCGTTGTCGATGAAGACGGTGGCCTTGGCGGATCCGGTCATGTCGTTTCTCCCTGTTGGCGCTGCCAACAGAAGACATGGAGTGCGCGGACGTCAGGGCCAGAGCGGCCCAGCGCATGACCCAAGGACGCGCGGCGCTGTAGGTGACGCCAACAAAAAGCCCGGCGCGAAGGCCGGGCTTGATATATCAGGAATTTCAGACGGATCAGGCGAGGTTGCCATTGATCCAGTGCGACAGCGCTGTCTTCGGCGCGGCACCCACCTTCATGTCGGCCATTTCGCCGCCCTTGAAGATCATCAGTGTCGGGATCGAGCGCACGCCGAACTGGGCGGCGAGTTCGGGATTCTCGTCGATGTTCAGCTTGGCGATCTTCACCCTTGCGCCGAGTTCGGTGGCTATGTCTTCGAGCGCCGGCGCGATCATCTTGCAGGGACCGCACCATTCCGCCCAGAAATCGACGACGACCGGTACGTTGGCATCAAGCACATCGGCCTGAAAATTGCTCTTGTCGACCTTGACGGTGGCACCCATGCGGAAATCCTTTCGAAAATTTTTGTCCCACCAAATGTGGTGGTGATCGCGCCCTTCTTCAAGCAGGTGTTGTGTCACGCTCCCGTGAGTCGAGCAAGGGCGTCGTCCATGGCCTTGGCCGGCAGTTCGATCAGCCGCGGCGCTTCGGTGAACAGCAGGGCCGCCTTGACGTCGCGTCCGGGATAAAGCGGCTGCAGCAGGGCGCGATAGAGCGCGAGCTGCAGGACATAGGCCGGCGGAACCTCGGCCAGAGAGCCGGGCGCAGGCCGATTGGTCTTGTAGTCGACGATCGAAATCGCGTCCGGCGTCACCGCCAGCCGGTCGATCTTGCCGGAAATCGAGCGTTTTTTGCCCTTGACCTCCAGGCTGCCCATGATCGCGACCTCGGCACGCGACGACGGCGCAAACAGCGGACCGAAGCTGGCGTCGGCAAGGATTGATGTGACCGAAGCCAGGGCTTTCTCCCGCTCCGACGGGGACCACTGTGCGCCCGTTCGTGCGAGATAACGTTCCGCCGCGCCCAGGCGCTCGGGCTCGGCGATGCCGGGCAGCATCTGCAGCAGTTTGTGCAGGGCAAGCCCGCGCAGCACGGCAAAGCCCGGCTCGGTCTCGGCATCCAGCACCGGCGAGGCCTTGTCGACCACGGCTTCCTTGCTTTCGTCGATCAGTGCCGAGGCGCCGGATGGCGACAGCGGACGCGGCAGGTCCTCGAACGGCGGCAAGGGCCGGAACAGGCCCGTCGGCAAAGGCTCGAAAGCGTCGGCCTGCCGTGCCGGCTCGCTGGAAGCCAGCGCAACAGGCGGCAGTCTGGTGACATGGAATCGATGCACCGGCTCACCACCGGCGGGATGCGGACGCTGCTCGCTTTCCGGAGCGCCGAGCAGCGCGCGGCTGACGATCGAGTGCCAGGTGCCGGCGTTCGGCGCCCGCTTGCCGTGATAGCCGCAGACGATCAGCCTATCCTCGGCACGGGTCATGCCGACATAGAGCAGCCGGCGGTATTCGTCGTCGGCGAGTTCTCGTGCCCGCGCTGCCGCTGCTTTGGAAAAGCCGTTGGCAACATCGCTGGCCGAGCGCCAGAGATAGCCCTTGCCGTCCCAGTTTGCGCCGGAACCATCGAAGGGCATCAAGCGCGGCAGATGCTGGTCGCTGAACGGGGCGGAACCGCCATCGACCAGGAACACGACCGGCGCTTCCAGGCCCTTGGCGGCGTGCACGGTCATGACCCGGACCTCGTCGCGGGTCTGATCCATCTCACGCTTGATCTCGGGACCGGCGTTTTCCAGCGTCGACAGGAAGGCTTCCAGCCCCGGCAGGCCGGTTCGCTCCTCGGCGAGGCAGAAACTCAGGAACTCGTCGAGAATGTCGCCGGCCTCGGGCCCGAGCCGCGCGATCATCCTGCGGCGCACTCCATCGCGCGCCAGCAGCCCGGCATAGAATTCGAACACCGGCTTGAAGGCGGCCTCGTTCGTCCAGGTGTCGAGCTGGGTGACAACAGCTGCAAGTCGCTCGCTTTCGCCCGCATGCTGTCGCAGCGATGCGATCAACGACAGGCCAGCCGGCCTCTGCGAGGCGATCGTGAACAGCGTCTCCTCGGGCAGATCGAAGACCGGGCTGCGCAGCACGGCGGCGAGCGACAAATCGTCCTGCGGCTGGATGAGGAAATGGCCGAGCGCGATCAGGTCCTTGACCGCGATATGGCCGGGCAAGCTCAGCCGGTCGGCGCCGGCGACCGGGATGTCTCGGCGTTTCAAGGCGCGAGTCAACGCATGGACGAAGCGGTCGCGCTTGCGCACCAGCACCAGCACGTCGCCAGGCCGCAGCCGCTTGCCACGGCCTTCGATGATCTCCGTGGTGCCGATCCAGCCGGCAATGGTGGCCGCGACGTTCTCGGCGACGCGCACCGCCGGCGCATGCGCATGGTCGATGGCTTGCGTCCAGTCGTCCGGCTCGTCGACGACATCGGCGCCGACCGACGGCCACACCTCGACATAGCCCGGCGCATCGGTGCGGATCGCCTTGTGGCTCAGCGGATCGGGATCGTGGCTGATGCCGCGCCGCACGACGGGATCGGCGAAGACGCGGTCAACGGCGGCAAGAACGTCGTCGGTCGAGCGGAACGACCAGGTCAGCTTCAAATCGGCGAAGGACGCCTCGGCGTCGCGCACCCTGCCGGCAAACAACAGCCGGCTGTCGGCGAAGGAATCCGGCGCCGCACCCTGGAACGAATAGATGGACTGCTTCTCGTCACCGACGGCGAAGACCGTGCGATGGACCCTGTCGCGGGCGCCGAAGCCGGCGAAGAACTCTTCCGCCAGCCGCTTCACAACCTCCCATTGATCCGGGCTGGTGTCCTGCGCCTCGTCGAGCAGGATGTGGTCGATGCCCTGGTCGAGCTTGTATTGCACCCAGGGGCCGGCATCGGGCCGCGCCAGAAGGTTGACGGTGCGGATGATCAGGTCGTTGAAGTCGAGAAAGCCGCGGCTGCGCTTCAGCACTTCGTAGCGGGCGATCAGCCAGTCGGCGATGGTCAGCGCGGCAACCGTGCCTTCCAGCATCCGGAACAGGGCCAGCCGATCGACTGTTTCAACGATCGTGCTGGCCGCTGAGAGATAGCGCTCCGCCAGATCCGGCAGTCGGTCGACCAGCGCCTTCTTGAAGGCTTTTGCCGGGTCGTAGGCGTCGCCATCGGTCTTGAGGAAGGCTCTTGCGAGCAATTGCAGGCGACGAATGGGATCGCTTTCGACGAAAGCCTGGCGCGCATAGGGTAGGATGTTGTTCAGCACCGCTCTCGCATCGGTGGCGTCGGCGGCCTGGGCGAAGCCGGCAAAATAGTCCGGCAAGAAACCCGGCAGCGGCCAGGCCGATGCCGCTATGCCTTCGGCGGTCTGGCCGGGGCGGAAATGGAATTCGTCGAACAGCGCCTGGAAGCGCGTGCCCTCGCGCCCGACCGCGTCGATGAAATTGCGCAAGCCGTCGCGCTTGCGCACGATCTCGCCCAGCAAGGCGTCGAGCCCGGCTTCGCCGCCACGGTCGAGGATGGTGGCAAAGGCCTCGGCCAGATCCCTGTCGCCGGCGGCGGTTCCGGAGATCATGTCGCGGCGCGCGGCGGCAAACAGCGATGCCTCCATCTGGCCGTCGAGCATCTCGAAATGGGCCGGGATGTTGGCTTCCAGCGGGAACTGGTGCAGCACCGATTCGCAGAAGGCGTGAATGGTCTGGATCTTGAGCCCACCGGGCGTTTCCAGCGCCTCGGCGAACAGGCGCCGCGCCCGGCGCATGGTCTCGATATCGGGCCGGCGCCCTTCCAGCGCCTCGACCTTCGACGCCAGATCCGCGTCACCGAGCGTCGTCCATTCCGACAATGTCGAGAACACCCGATTGGACATGTTGGCGGCGGCGGCGCGCGTGTAGGTCAGACACAGGATCTTCGACGGATCGGTGCCGCGCAGCAGCAGCCGGATGACGCGCTGGGCCAGCACATGGGTCTTGCCGGAGCCGGCGTTCGCCGAGACCCAGGCGGAATTCTGAGGATCGGCGGCGCGGGCCTGGCTGGTCGCGGTGTCGCTGGGGATAGGATAGGCCTTCTTCATGCCTCCCCTCCCTCGTCACCGGCGTCGCCGCCGGCCGACCATTCGAGCACGCGGGCCAGATGGTCGTAGTCGCCATCGGTCTCGCCTTCGCGAAACGGCAGTGCGCGCGACAGATAGCCGGTTCCCGGGTCTGCGTAGTGGATCAAGAGCTTTTCCAGCCGCGCCCAGGCCTCTTCGGCCAGATCGGTGGCGGTTCGCGGCTGGCGGTTGTGTTCGAGGATGGATTCTTCGAACACCTCGCCATTCGGCTTCAACCTGATGAAGGCCAGTTGCGAGGGCTCGCGCGCGCCCAAATCCTTGAAGGCGCCGCGCCTGAGCAGCGCGCCCTCCAGTGCCAGTTGCGGCGCCAGCAGCGTGTGCGCCTGCGCCTTGGACGGCGAGGAGCCGGTCTTGTAGTCCAATATGTCGGCCATGCCGCCAGCCAGCAGGTCGACACGGTCGGCATAGCCGGACAGCGTCACGCCGGACTGGCCGACGACGGTCTTTCCGGCGCGCTCCTCGGCATGGCGCCGGATCACCGCGTCGGCGCGCGTGCGCTCCCATTCGATGATGTTGGCGGCGAGTTTTTCGAAACGCGGCCACCACACCGCCTCGACATCCGCCGGAAGAGCGACTTCGGCAAAACAGGCGCGGCCCGCGGCAATGAGGCCGGCGAGCGCATCGGGCGCGCGCGGGTCAGCCACCCGCGCCGAGAACAGATGCAGGATGGCGTGAAACAGTGTGCCGCGCTCGGCCGCACCTGGGTCTCGAATGACCGGGTCGAGCGGCATCAGTCCTAGAATGCGTCTCGCATAGACGGCGTAGGGGTCACGGCGGAGGGTCTCGATCTCGGTGACCGAGAAATGGCCGGGACGCACGGACAGTGGCGGCTTCGGCTGCGGCCGTGGCGCGAAATCCTGCCTTGGACCACTGTCGAGCGCGCGCGTCCATGTGAGCAGTTCGTCGCCACGCCGGCGCAATTCAGCTGCCTGGTCGTTGCCGATGAAGGTGAGCAGGCGCTGCAGCCAGCGCGACGGCACGGCGGGTGCGTCACCGGCGCGCGCCGAGCGGGCCAGCACCACCTTCCTGGCGCCCATGGCCATCTGGAAATCATGCGCGGCAAGGCCGATGCGCCGTTCCGGCGGTTCGAGGTCGATGCCGGTCTTCATCAGCCGCGACATGAAGCGGTCGCTCTCTGGCTTGCGCGGCCACACGCCCTCGTTGAGCCCGCCGATGACCAGCGTATCGACAGTCTGCAAGCGCGCTTCCAGCGCGCCCCAGATCGCGATGTTCCTGTCGGTGCCTTGCGCCGGCTTGACAGTTTCAGGCGCGATCAGCGCCGCCATCACATCGGGCCACTCGTTCGCCGCGAAGGACAGCGATGCGGAAGCCGCGACCAGCCCGCGCAGCAGTTCGGCAAGCTTTTCGCCGGCGTCACCGGCATAGAGTTCGGCAAGGCCGCCATCGACGGTGCGGCCGAGATTTTCGAGGGCGACGACACTGGCTGTGACCAGCGCGGCAAGGTCGGCGTCCGCTTGGCCACGGAAAGCCGCGAGCGGCGCAAGCGCCTGTCTGAGACGGTCGAGCAAATTCCGAGCGCCTTCGATGGAGCGCACGGTCAGCCGGGAAAACCAGAAGGGCGGCCGGCGGCCGCTGCCCAATTCGGTGAGGCGGCTATCAAACAGTTCCGGCAGCGAAACGATGTCCGGGCGGCCGGTGCCGCCACGCAGCGCCACCAGTTCGATCAGTTCCGCCGCATGGCGCACATCGGCACGTTCGAGGCCAAGCCCGAGCAACGGATGCTTGAGCAGCGACAGCAGGCCAACCGGATCGCCTGGCCGGAACACCGCTTCGAGCGCCAGTCTGAGCAGGCTGGCCGCCGGGGTGTTGGCGAGCGGCGTGCCGCCGGAATCGTCGGCGACGACGCCGAAGCGCTGGAGCTCGACCGAAACGCGTCGCGCCAGCGCGCGGTCGCCGGTGACGAGAGCGGCCCTTTGGCCTGATACTTCGACCGCGCGCTTCAGCGCGACGGCAATGGCCACGGCTTCATCGCGTTCGCTGGCCGCTTCGAGCAAGGTCACGCCGGCGAATGCCCCGGCGATGTCGGACGCTGAAAAGCCATTGCGCGTCTCGGCCCACAATTCGGTGGTCTCGGCCGGCCGCAGGGCTTCGCCGACAAGGGCGGCGCGCAGCGCAAGCCGTGGCTCGGCCGCGCCGATCTCCTCGACATCGCCGCGCAACACGCCGATCTTGCCGATCAGCCTGGCGAGACCGTATTGCGGGTGGCCAAGCACGGCCGGGCGGGCACCGGCCGCGGCGATTGCCTGGAAGGACGCCTCGTCCAGCGTCCGGTCGAGGCCGGGCAGCACGATGGCGCCGCCGGGCAAGCGCGAGATCGCGGCAAGCAGTTCGGCGGTGGCTGGTATCGAGCCGGTGGACCCCGCCGCGATGACGGGCCCGGCGGGCGGATTGCGCTGCAGCCGGGCGGCCTCGGCGCGGATGAGCGCGCTGCGATGCGCGGCCGGGTTGGAGCGATCGCTTTCTGCAAGGAATTTCGGCCAGGCGTCGGTGACGATACCGAGGAATTCGAGCGTCACCTGCCACCATCCGGCAAGGTTGCCGGTCACCAGATCGGTGAGCTTGGCCCAGTCCGTGCCTTCCGTCTCGATCTCGTCCATCAGCCCCGCGAGATCGCGCGCCAGCCAGATCGCGTCGGCGGTGGAGGCCGGGATGACGATCTCCTCGGCGAAGAGGGCGGCGACATGTGCCGGCAGCCGGCGTTTCCAGGCGCGCACCAGCGGCGTCAGCAGCAACAGGCGCTCAGAAGCGGCGATCGGCGGCGCGAGATCGATGGCCGCCGCTGCCTCGGTCTCGAACGCCGCCTCGTCCTCGTCGAACTCGCCGAGTGGCCGGATGACCGGCAGGATCGCCGAACCGCCGCCGCCGCGAGTTGCCAGGCTGTCGACGAAGACACCCCGCAGAGCGCGCGCCGCGCGGCGCGTCGGCACATAGATGGTGACATCGGCCAGAGCGAGCGGGTCGCCGTCAAACCGAAAACCTGGAACGAGGCGGCCGGCAAGCAGCGCCTCGGCAAGCGTCGGCAGAAACGGCGCTCCGGGGGGAATTGAGAAAACGCGGCTTGAGCCGCTCATTGCAACTCGGCTAGCGCGCCGGCGACCGCCGTTTCCGCGAGCGCGATGGCATCGGGCGTGCCGACGGTGATCCAATGGCCATGCATCGGCATGCCGAACAGGCGCCCTGCGGCTATGGCCGTATCGAAATAGGCATTGAGCGAGTGCGGCCCGGCCGGTGCGCCCTTGAACAGACGCGGATGGACGATCGCCGCGCCGGCATAGATCAAGCCCGCCGGATCCCCCTTTGAACGCCGCAAGCGGCCATCCGGCGCCACCAGGAAATCGGTGCTGCCGCAGTGTCCGGTCGCCTGATGGAGATCTGCCAGCATCAGCAGAATATCCATTTTCGCCGCGTCCCATGCAAGGGCGAGGCGCTGGAGATTGAGAGGACCGTCGTCGATCCAGAACGTGTCGGCGTTGAGGATATAGAAGGGCTGCGAGCCCAGTTCCGGCAACGCCTTGACGATGCCGCCGGCGGAATCGAGCAGTCTTTCGCTCTCATCGGAAATGACGATCCGCGGTGCGCGGCGCGCGGCGACATGGGCGACGATCTGTTCGGGAAAATAATGGACGTTGACCACGGCCTTGCCGACACCGGCGGCGGCCAGGCTGTCGAGACTCCAGTCGAGCAACGGCTTGCCGGCGACCCTGACCAGCGGCTTGGGAATGGTGTCGGTGATCGGCCGCATGCGTTTGCCGAGCCCGGCGGCGAGTACGATGGCAGTGTCCGGTCTTGCTGTCACAGCGCTCGCTCCTCCAGCAAACCGTTGGCGTTGTAGAAATCGCGCAGGCTTGCCAGCGCCGGGTGAGACAAGGCCCGGCGCAGATAATCGCGAATGCGCGGCAGGTGCTTTAGATAATAGGGCTTGCCGTCACGCTTTTCGAGCCGGACGAAGATGCCGAGGATCTTGGAGTTCCGCTGCGCCGCCATGATTGCGTAGGATTCCAGGAAACTTGCTTCGTCGAAAGTGCCGGCTGCGTGGCGCGCCCCGATATAGGCATTCAGCGTCTGTTTCTCGATCTCGGGTGACATGGTGACGCGCGCGTCCATGGCGAGCGAGGCGACGTCATAGGCGGACGGGCCGATCAGCGCGTCCTGGAAGTCGACGATGCCCAGCCGGTCATGACCGGAGCGGTCGCCGCGCCAGATGATGTTGGGCGAATGGAAGTCGCGCAGCATCAGCGTGACTTCGCGGTCGTGCAGCCGGTCGAGAAGCGCGTTCCACTCCCTGTGGTAGCCGGCGCGCAAGCTGTCGCTTGCCGGGCTGCCCGATAGCGCCGGCACGTACCAGTCGACCAGCAGATCGGCTTCGATCATCATGGCGTCGCGGTCGAAGGGCGGCACTTCATGGAAGCCGCCCAACCCTGTTTCCAGGCGCCGCGGCCAGGTCCTGCCATGCATCATGGCCAGCAGCTCGGCCGCCGCCGCGTAGCGATCGGCCAGCGGCTGACCATCGCCGCCGAGAAACCCTTCGGAACCAAGATGTTCGAGCAGCAAAAACCCCTGCTCCTGATCCTCGGCATGGATTTCCGGAACGCTGACGCCGCCGGCCTTCAAGGCGCGGTCGATGGCGACGAAGGCGGAGACCGACTGGGCGGTATGAGCGATCTCGGCATAGGGCTTGCCGTCGCGCACCGGCGGGCCGAGCACCAGCCGGGGCGAGTTCATCAGCACTCGCGGCTTCCGGTTCGGCAGCGAAACGATCTCGTAGGAGCGAGCCGAAGCATCGCCGATGAAATGGCGACGCCGCGCTTGCCCCCAGCCTGTATTTTCGAGAAAGTCGCGCATGGCCAGCGACCGTGCCGCCCGATCGAAGGCAGCGCCCTGCCCCGACAATCGCGCCAGCCGGCCGTCGCCTTGCTGGACGAGTTCGATCAGGACCGTGGTCTTCGGCAGATAATCTTCCGCTCGTTCCGGCCATTCGACCAACGCGGCGCCTTGGGCCAGGGCCTCGTCGAACCCGAGCTCATCGATCTCGGCGGCCGAGGACAGGCGGTAGAGATCGAAATGATGGACCGGGACGCGGGTGTCGTAGCTCTGCACCAGCGTGAAGGTCGGGCTCGGCACATCGAGGCCGGCATCGTCGGCCAAGGCCCTGATCAAGGCCCGGGCCAACGTCGACTTGCCGGCGCCGAGATCGCCCTTGAGGGCAAGCACATCGCCCGGGCGCAGCGACAGCGCCAGATCCTCGCCCAGCCGCGCTGTCTGTGTCTCGTCGGCGAGTAAACGCTCCAGCACCAATCCTGTCATCGAGCGCGCTACTCAGCCGCGGCGCGGATGCCCGGCATGTCGGGAAAGGTGCAGATGACGGTCGTGCCCTTGTCCCTGCCGGTTTCGATACGAACGCTGCCGCCATGCAGATCGACAAAGCTCTTGACGATCGACAGGCCGAGGCCGGCGCCGCGCCGGCGGCCGCCATTGGCGCGCGGCTCGAAACGGCGAAACACCGAATCGAGCAGATCCGGCGGCATGCCGGGGCCGTCGTCATGAACCGAGAATTCCACCCCGTCCGCCAGATGGCGGCAAGTGAGCCGGATGGTGCTGGCTTCCGGCGCGTAGTTGGCGGCGTTGCTGAGCAGATTGTAGAGTATCTGGCGGACGCGGATTTCGTCGCCGTGGAACGTCTTCGGCGCAGCGGTGGCGTCGACCTCGAGCCTGATCGAATGCTCTTCCAGCCGGTCGGCGACCAGTTCGGCCGCGGCCGCAATGGTGCGATCGACGTGCACCTCGGAAATGTCGAGCTGCATGATGCCGGCGTCCACCGTCGCCAGGTCGAGGATGTCGTTGACGATGGTGAGCAGCACCGAGGACGACGAGCTGACATGCTCGACATATTCGCGCTGCTTCTGCGTCAGCGGACCGGTCGTGGGCAACGACAGCAGTTCGGTGAAGCCGATGATGTTGGTCAGCGGCGAGCGCAGTTCATAGGAGACGTGCTGGACGAATTCGTTCTTGAGCTGGTCGGATTTTTGCAGCGCCTCGTTCTTGTCCTTCAGCGCCCTTTCGACATGAACGCTGTCGGTAACGTCGACGAAGGTCATCATCACCTGCCCGTTGGGTAACGGGATTATGGCGTAGCTCAGAACATTGCCGTTGTTGAGTTCGGTTTGGCCGTGGCGGTCGCGGCGCTCGTCGTCAAAGCCGGTGATGGCGGCTACGAAGCCAGGCCAGGGGCTGTCCGCCGCCTGCCGGTCGCAAAGGTCGCGGATCGTGGACACGTGCACATTCGGCTTGGCCGCTTCGCCGCTCAAACCCCAGAGTGTGGCAAAGGCGGGATTCGACAGCCGAAGCCTGCCGTCGGGGCCGAACACCGCCACGCCTTCGGCAAGATTGTCGAGCGTCTCGCCCTGGACCCGCACCGCTGTCTGGTAGCGGCTTTCGAGGTCCATCTTCTCGGTCAGGTTCTCGAATACCCAGGTCACGCCACCCTTGGGCTGCGGGTTGGCGACGACGCGGATGGTCTTGCCGTCCGGCAGATGCCACCAATGCTCCTGGGATTCCACGGCACGATAGGCGCCGAGCAGACCTTCCTTCCAGCGGCGCCATTCAGGTTGCTCGGCGATCTTGCCCTCGCTGCGCAGCCGGTCCAGCAGCAGCGCATTGTCGGGAGCACTGTGCAGGAAGCCGCTGTCGAGCCCCCACAACTTCTGGAAAGCCTGATTGAAGAACCGCAGCTTCTCGTCGGTATCGAAAATGGCGACCGCCGTATTGAGCTGGTCGAGCGTATCGGCGTGGCTCCTGACGGTCCGCTCGTATTCGCCGCGAACCGTCTCGATGGCGCTGGTGTCGCAAGCAAGGCCGGCCGAGCCATCGCTGCCGGCGAAATCGGTGACCGCAAACACACGGCGATCGCCTTCGATCACGGTGGAAAGCGACTGCGCGAAGACCGGATGCGTCTTGTGCTGGGCGGTAATCGCGTCGCGTGCCTGGCCGCCGAGGAACTCTTTGGCCTCCCGAACCGCGGCCTCGGCATTTTCGGCCTCGACCGCATCGGCATAGGCCCGGTTGACCCACTTCAGCCGCCCATCCTCGCTGCGAAGCCATGCCGGCATGTTCAGCGCGTCGAGCAGGCCGATCATCGTGTCATGGTCGGCGGCCAGCCGCTGGTTGTCGATCTTCAGCCTGGCCTGGCTGCGCTGCGTCTCCGAAAGCGAGACGAAGCGCACGAGCACATGCGCCGCGCTCTTGCGGCCATGCACTTCGAGCGGCGCGCCGGCCTGCGATTCGATGACGAGGTCGAAGGGTTTCGCTTTTTCACGCAATCCCGCAACGGCATGTTCAAGTGCTGCCGCCGAACGCGGCATCAGCCAGCGGCCGAAAGCGAGGAAAGCGGCCCGGTCCTCCGGAGCGCCGCTTTCGAGGGGCAATGTGCCGATGAGTTCGGGCTTCTTGTTTTCCGCGGCCCAGACGACCACGCGCTGGTCGCGCAGATTGAGCAGCGCCTCCGAGCGGCGGAGCGCCGCGTTGATGTCGGCGAGGCGGCTCCTGAGTTCGACATTCTCCGCCGAGGTGCGGGCTCTTTCGCGGATGAGGACGATGGCCGACAGAAGTGCGGCACCCGTCACGCCGACAAAGACGGCAAGCTGCATCACCTCGACGGCGCTCATCGACAATCCGGCGACGGCGGAACCGGCGGTCTCGGCATGGGCGACGGCACCTGCCAAGGGGCCGGCAAGCGCGGAGGTGGCAAGGAAGATCGACGCACGGGCGCGCCAGGACAGGCCCCCGCCTTGCAAGGCGGAGCCAGTGATCCTTGAATCGTCGTGGCCGCCGGAAACGGCCCGTCCCGCTCTGTGCGGGTGTTGCCCCGGCATGTCTTGGTCCTCTCCGCCGCCTGAATGCAAGACCGCCCTGATGCACACCTCTCTTGAACCCCTCTCGGGCTGGAAGCGTCGCGAATCACCTGACAATAACCCCTCGCCGAATCGTCGTGAAGGCGATTGCGCGCAAAAATAAAGCCGGGCGAAAAGTCAATCGCCCGGCCTCAATATCTGGTAGCAATTTTCGGTTTGGTTAATAGCGGTAGTGTTCCGGCTTGAACGGACCCTGAGGCGTGACGCCGATATAGGCGGCCTGCTCATCGGACAGTGCGGTCAGGCGGGCGCCAAGCTTGTCGAGATGCAGGCGCGCGACCTTTTCGTCGAGATGCTTGGGCAGGACGTAGACCTGGTTCTCGTACTGGCCGGGCTTGGTGTACAGCTCGATCTGAGCCAGCACCTGGTTGGTGAAGGACGCCGACATGACGAAGCTCGGATGGCCGGTGGCGTTACCGAGATTGAGCAGCCGGCCTTCCGACAGAAGGATCATCCGCTTGCCGTCCGGGAAGGTGATCATGTCGACCTGCGGCTTGACGTTGGTCCATTTCAGGTTGCGCAGCGCGGCCACCTGAATCTCGTTGTCGAAGTGACCGATGTTGCCGACGATCACCATGTCCTTCATCGAGCGCATGTGGTCGAGGGTGACGACATCCTTGTTGCCGGTGGTGGTGATGACGATGTCGGCGGTGGGGGCCGCGTCTTCCAGAGTGACGACTTCAAAACCGTCCATCGCCGCCTGCAGGGCGCAGATCGGATCGACCTCGGTGACCTTGACGCGGGCGCCGGCGCCCTTGAGCGAGGCCGACGAGCCCTTTCCGACGTCGCCATAGCCGCAGACGACGGCGACCTTGCCGGCCATCATCGTGTCGGTGCCGCGACGGATACCGTCGACCAGCGATTCCTTGCAGCCGTACTTGTTGTCGAACTTCGACTTGGTGACTGAGTCGTTGACGTTGATGGCGGGGAAGGGCAGCAGGCCCTTCTTCTGCAGCTGGTAAAGCCGGTTGACGCCGGTCGTGGTCTCTTCGGTGACGCCGCGGATCGCAGCCTTCTGCTTGGTGAAGAAGCCGGGCGAGGCCTTCAGGCGCTTCTTGACCTGCGCATAGAAGTACTCTTCCTCCTCGCTCTGCGGGTTGGACAGCACGTCCTCGCCGGCCTCGGCGCGGGCGCCGATAAGGATGTACATGGTGGCGTCGCCGCCATCATCGAGGATCATGTTGGAGAGGCCACCGTCGGTCCACTGGAAAATCTTGTCGGTGTAGTCCCAGTACTGCTCGAGGCTCTCGCCCTTGACGGCGAATACCGGGATGCCAGCCTCGGCGATGGCCGCGGCCGCGTGATCCTGCGTCGAGAAGATGTTGCAGGAGGCCCAGCGGATATCGGCGCCGAGCGCCTTCAGGGTCTCGATCAGCACCGCCGTCTGGATGGTCATGTGCAGCGAGCCGGTGATGCGCGCGCCCTTGAGCGGCTGCTTGTCGCCGAATTCCTCGCGGCTGGCCATCAGGCCCGGCATCTCGGTCTCGGCGATCTCGATTTCCTTGCGGCCCCAGCCGGCCAGCGAGATGTCGGCGACCACATAGTCCTTGCTACCCGTCATGGCAGTGCTCCGAATTGTTGTGCTGCGAATTGGTTGCGGATGCGCCCGCGCCGGTCGGCGCGTCGAAGGGCGCGAATTGCCGGCCTGACTAGCAGATCAGGGCGAAGACGACAATGGGATATAAAGAAATCTTTATCCCTGCATGTCTCCCGGACATGCATTGGCGGTTTGGCAGATCAGCTTTCCTCGCCGAAGCGGGACGCCACCAGCTGCTCCAGGGCGTCGATGACCTCCTGGGCCTCCGGCCCGCTGGCGGTGACGCGGATCGAGTAGCCGGGGCTTGCCGCCAGCATCATCAGGCCCATGATCGAGGTGCCGCCGACCTTGACGCCGTCCTTCTCGACATGCACCGAGGCGTCGAAGCCGCTGGCCAGCTGGACGAACTTCGCCGAGGCGCGCGCGTGCAGGCCGCGCTGGTTGATGATGGGAAAGTCCCTGGTGATGGTATCTTTGGCGATCTGAGCTTTTTCCGGGGACAGCGCGTTCATTTGCTGCTCAAGAGCTGGCTGGCGACATTGATGTATTTGCGGCCGGCCGCCTGAGCCTCGTCGAGTGCGGCGGCCATATTGTCGCCCTTGCGGATCGAAGAGAGCTTGATCAGCATCGGCAGGTTCATGCCGGCGATCACCTCGGTGCGGCCGGATTCCATTACCGAGATGGCGAGGTTGGAGGGCGTGCCGCCGAACATGTCGGTCAGCACGATGACCCCCGCCCCGGTGTCGACACGGGCAACGGCGTCGATGATGTCGCGGCGACGCTGCTCCATATCGTCGTCGGCGCCGATCGCCACGGTTTCGAAATTGTCTTGTGGCCCGACGACATGTTCCACGGCATGTCGAAACTCGGCGGCCAGTTGACCGTGCGTTACAAGCACGAGTCCGATCATTCTTTGGTGGCTCCCGTCATCGCCGCTTCACAGGCGCATTTTATGCTCGCCAGCCATTCCAGGCAGCGGGAGCGCTATCTTGTCGACGCACGGCCCGTTGACAAGCCCAAAATTGCGCAGGCCCATGCCATTTTGACGCATTGCAGCAAAAAACCCGGGGCGGATCATAGAAAAGGCGCGATCGACAGCCGCGCCATCACGGCGGGCAAGGCCGTGGCGGCGTTACGCTCGGCAAGGTCGATACGCGGCACTGGGCAGCCTGCGACCGGCTCGCTGATTTCCTCCTGGAAACGGGCCATCTCTGCCTTCGGCACCAGCCTCACATGCAGGTCGATCACTCCGCCTGGCTCGAATGGCAGCGGGCGCGGCATGAACCCAGGCACTTCGGCGAGACCGGCGATGGTCGCCGGCACGCGACAGACCAGCCGCCCGGCGCGGGCCGCGGCAAGCAGCCTGTCGTCGCCGATCAGCCGCGAGAACAGCCCGCGCGCGCGGCAATGGTCCAGGAGTGTGAGCGCCAGCGTCGTCTTGCCGGCGCCGGACGGCCCGGTGATAAGGACGCCGCGCTCGCCGATCAGGATCGCGGTTCCGTGAATGTTTTCAAGCTGCGCAACTGGATCAGGCACGATCTTGCACGATCATGTTTTTGGTTGAAGCATGATGATCTTGTCCGAAACCCGGTTTCCACTTTGAAGCATGATCTTGTCCGAAAACCGGTTCCCACTTTTCGGGATCATGCCTGTTGGATGAAGCATGATCTTGTCCGAAAACCGGTTCCCACTTTTCGGGATCATGCTTCGGCCGGCAGCGTCACGACAAAGCGCGCGCCCTTGATCTCGCCGGGTTTGGTGCCCGGGATGTTCTCGGCGGTCAGCGTGCCGCCATGGGCCTCGACGATCTGCCTGGATATCGACAGGCCAAGGCCAGAATTCTGGCCGAACGCCTCGCCGGCCGGCCGGTCGGTGTAGAAGCGTTCGAAGATGCGGTCGATGTTGTCGGCCCGGATGCCGGGACCATTGTCGTCGACGGTGACGATGTTGAACTTGCCGGCGCGCGCCAGCGACAGGCCGATGTGGCCATGATCCTCGGGAACGAAGGAACGGGCGTTCTCGATCAGGTTGGTGATGACCTGGCCGATGCGCAGATCATGCCCGACGACGAAATAACCTTTGACGCCCTGCGGCAGCTTGGCGACCTTGAACTCGATCTCGACCGCCTTCTTGTTGCGCGTGGCTTCACGCGAAACGGCGACGAGATCGGTGATGAATTTCTTCAGGTCGACGGTCCCAGCATCTTCGCGCGCGAGTTCCGCATCAAGGCGTGAGGCGTCGGAAATATCGGTGATGAGCCGGTCCAGCCGCCTGACGTCGTGCTGGATGACGTCCATCAACCGGCCGCGCGAATCGTCGTTCTTGGCAAGCGGCAAGGTTTCCACCGCGCTGCGCAGCGATGTCAGCGGGTTCTTCAATTCGTGCGACACGTCGGCCGCGAAGCTTTCGATCGCCTCGATGCGGGCGTAGAGCGCGTTGGTCATGTCGCGTATGGCGATCGACAGATTGCCGATCTCGTCCTGGCGGTCGGAAAAGTCGGGGATTTCCTCACGGCTCTTGACGCCGCGCCTAACCCGAACCGCCGCCGCCGACAGCCGGCGCAGCGGATTGGCGATGGTGGAGGCGAGCAGCATCGACAGGATGGCGGTGACCAGGGCCGCGATACCGAAGACGCGCAGGATCGCCTTGCGTTCGGCGGCGACGATCTTGTCGATGTCGCCGCCTTCGGTCGACAGCATCAGCACGCCGAGAACGGCGCGGAAGCGCTGGATCGGCACCGCCACGGAAACGATCTGCTCGCCCTGCTCCGAGACGCGCACGATGGTCGACGGGCTGCCGGTGAGCGCCTTGACCACTTCCGGGAAGGCGGCGCCATTGCCGCCCGGCTGCTCGTGATAGACCGGCAGTTCGGTGTTGCGGAAGAAGTCGAAGACGAATTTCTGGATGCGCTCGACCAGATCGGGCTCTTCCTCTTCGACCGGCGGCAGGTCGTAGCGCAGGATCTGGCCGCGCGAGTAGAGATGGCGTGAATCGAGCAGCAGATTGGCGTCGCGGTCATAGATGCGGGCGCGGGTCCGGGTCGGCGAGATCAGCCTTCTCAGCACCGGCGCGACGCGCTCCGGATTGATCGGGAAGTCGAGATTGTCGAGCTGGTCGGAGCCCGGCCCCAGGCTTTCGCCGGCCTGCAGCTCAAGCAGCTTTTCCGGGTCGATGCTGATCGAATCCGTCTCGACCGTCGCCGACGCCGCGATCGCGCCGGCGATGATCTCGCCCTGTGTCATCAGGCTTTCGACGCGGGCGTCGATCAGCCCGTCGCGGAAAGTGTTGAGATAGAGGATGCCGGTCACCAGGACGGCAAGGCCGGCAAGGTTGAGGAAAAGGATACGCCGCGTCAGGCTGGAAAAGATATGATGGCCGAGGAAGCGGCGCATCGGCACCGTGATCTTCGACACGAAGGACGGCATGATCCGCGACGGCCGCCTGGAGGCGCCCGCCGGTCTTGTTCGCTGTGCTTCGACTGCCATCGAATAGCAGGTCCTGCCTAGTAATTAGTCGGTAGTGAGTAGGCAGTAGGGAATAGAGAAATGGTTGGCTGAGATCGCGGCTATGCATGAGTGCCGCTCGCACCATTCAAAAATGACTACCGACTATTCCCTACTGCCTATTGCCTATTCACGCCTCGCGGAACCGGTATCCGACTCCGTAAAGGGTTTCGATCATCTCGAAGTCGTCGTCGACGGCCTTGAACTTCTTGCGCAGCCGCTTGATGTGGCTGTCGATGGTACGGTCGTCGACATAGACCTGTTCATCATAGGCCGAATCCATCAGCGCATCACGGCTTTTTACGACACCGGGACGCTGCGCCAGCGAATGCAGGATCAGGAACTCGGTGACCGTGAGCGTCACCGGTTCGCCCTTCCAGGTGCAGGTATGACGTTCCTGGTCCATGACGAGCTGACCGCGCTCAAGCGAGCGGGCCTGTTGGCTGGGTGTCTTGGCGGCGGCCTCGCGGGCACTGGCACGGCGCAGCACGGCGCGCACCCGCTCGACCAGCAGACGCTGCGAGAACGGTTTGCGGATGAAATCGTCGGCGCCCATCTTGAGGCCGAACAATTCATCGATCTCGTCGTCCTTCGAGGTCAGGAAGATCACCGGGAGGTCGGACTTCTGGCGCATCCGGCGCAGCAGTTCCATGCCGTCCATGCGCGGCATCTTGATGTCGAGGATGGCAAGATTCGGCGGGCGTGCCGCCAATCCTTCCAGCGCTGACGCACCATCCGTGTAGGTCTCGACGCGATACCCCTCGGATTCGAGGGCGATCGACACCGATGTTAGAATGTTGCGGTCGTCATCGACAAGCGCGATTGTTGCCATTTCAAGCGGCTCCCTCATGAGCTGTCCCTTCTTTCGTAGAGAAGGGGCTTTTGCAGGACAAATTAGGTACAAAATGTGGCATAGGCCTTGTCCGCTGTCACGCGCGGCATGCCGGCGGCCACAATCCTACCTCGATATGGATTGGACGAACGAACATCGCCAATCCTTTGGGCAACCGCGGAACTTTTTGCACATATAAACGATTTAAACAACTTTCAAAATTTTTAAATCGATTAATGATTTGATATCATTTGGCTTTTCTGGTTCTGACCATTTCAGTCCGCAGTGCGGGCTTGCCGGAAACACGCCGGCAAACGATGCGGCAAATCCAAGAAGGGACCCCCATGTCGGAAGTCGGCAAACGCAATCCTGCCTGCGCGATCTATCATATCGGCCTGAAAACCACCGGCGTAGTGCGCTATAATTTCGGTGCGGCAGCCCTTTATGAGGAATCGATCCGACGCGGTGAAGCCAGGCTGACCGCGCATGGCGCACTGCTCGCCGAGACCGGCCAGCACACCGGCCGCTCGCCCAAGGACAAATTCGTCGTCCGCGACGGCGCCACCGAGCCGCATATCTGGTGGGACAACAACAAGGCGATCTCGCCGGCCCGGTTCGACACGCTGCTTGCCGATTTCCAGGCGCATGCCGCGGACAAGGATCTTTACGTCCAGGATCTGGTCGGCGGCGCCGATGAGGAGCTGAAGCTGCCCACCAGGGTCATCACCGAGTTTGCCTGGCACTCGCTGTTCATCCGCAATCTGCTCATCCGCCCGAATGCCGCCGAACTCGAGCATTTCGTGCCCGAGATGACGATCATCGACCTGCCGTCCTTCCGCGCCGATCCCGCCCGCCACGGCAGCCGCACCGAAACGGTGATCGCCGTCGACCTCACGCGCAAGATCGTGCTGATCGGCGGCACCTCCTATGCCGGCGAGATGAAGAAGTCGGTGTTCACCATGCTCAACTATCTGCTGCCGGCGAAAGGCGTGATGCCGATGCATTGCTCGGCCAATGAGGGCGCGGCCGGCGATGCAGCCATCTTCTTCGGCCTGTCGGGCACCGGCAAGACGACGCTCTCGGCCGATCCCTCGCGCACGCTGATCGGCGACGACGAGCATGGCTGGGGCCCGCACGGCATCTTCAATTTCGAAGGTGGCTGCTACGCCAAGACGATCAAGCTGTCGGCGGAAGCCGAGCCGGAAATATTCGCCACCACGCAGCGCTTCGGCACCGTGCTGGAAAATGTCGTGCTCGACGCTGATGGCGTGCCGGATTTCAACGATGGAAGGCTCACCGAAAACACGCGCTGCGCCTACCCGCTGGATTTCATCCCCAACGCCAGCAAGACCGGGCGCGCCAATCATCCGAAGAACATCATCATGCTGACCGCCGACGCCTTCGGCGTGATGCCGCCGATCGCCCGGCTGAGCCCGGCGCAGGCGATGTATCATTTCCTGTCCGGCTACACCGCCAAGGTGGCCGGGACCGAAAAGGGCGTGACCGAGCCCGAAGCGACGTTTTCGACCTGCTTCGGCGCGCCGTTCATGCCGCGCCATCCATCGGAATATGGCAATCTGCTGCGCGAGCTGATCGCCCGGCATGGCGCCGATTGCTGGCTGGTCAACACCGGCTGGACCGGCGGCGCCTACGGTACCGGTAAGCGCATGCCGATCAAGGCGACGCGGGCCTTGCTTGCCGCCGCACTCGACGGCTCGCTGAAGACGGCCGAGTTCCGCACCGACCCTCATTTCGGTTTCGAGGTGCCGGTGGCGGTTCGCGGCGTCGACAGCGCCATTCTCGACCCGCGCTCGACCTGGGCCGACAAGGCCGGATATGACCGGCAGGCGGCAAGGCTGGTCGGCATGTTCGCCGTCAACTTCGAGAAATTCGAATGCCATGTCGACGCCGTGGTGCTGGGTGCCGCCCCGCGCATGCAGGAAGCGGCGGAGTAATCACGCCATCGGACTCAGCAGTCGTTGAAAGGCCCGGCTTCGATCGGACGGCTTCGATCGGGCCTTTTCTTTTTCGATCCGCCGCGCCATGACTGCGGCATGGCGAGCGACGACAACATCATCATATCAGGCGATGCGGTGATCTACCCGGGCGACCTGCACGAGGACTTCATCCGTTCGTCCGGTCCGGGCGGCCAGAACGTCAACAAGGTGGCGACGGCGGTGCAGTTGCGCTTCGACGCAGCCAACGCAACGGGCCTGTCGGAGCGCGTGCGCGAGCGGACGATCAAGCTTGCCGGCCAACGTGCCACCAAGGACGGGGTCATCGTCATCGAGGCAGGCCGCTTCCGCACCCAGGAACAGAACCGGGCGGACGCACGGGCCCGGCTCACGGCGCTGGTCGCCAAGGCCGCCGAACCGCCGCCGCCGCCGCGCAAGAAGACGCGGCCATCGAAGGGTGCGGTGGAGCGGCGGCTGAAGAGCAAGGCCGGACGCGGCACGATCAAGAAACTGCGCGGCCGGGTGGAGAACGACTAAGCACTACACCCCAATGGCGAGCACAAGAAGCTACGGCAAGCGCCAACAACACGGTCGTTTTCGAGGCCATACCGATGTGACCCATGCCGGCAAGATTGCCGCGGATACCAGACCTCGCCTGACCGGGGCGATCGCCAGCTAGACATGAGCGGCGGCTTTCGGGTCGCCCTTTTTGTTCGATCGTGACATTCTACGGTTCCGAACCCTCCGCAAGGTGCCCGAATCCGTGCTCGTCCTGCCCAAAGGCGTCCGCCACATGCCGGCTTACCTGTCACGCAGCGTGCAGGAAGCGCTGGTCGATAAGGTGAGAAGCATCGTGCAGCAGGCGCCGCTGTTCGTGCCGGCCATGCCGCGCACCGGCAAGGAGATGAGCGTGCGCATGACCAATTGCGGCCCGCTCGGCTGGGTCACCGACAAGGAGCAAGGCTACCGCTATCAGCCGACGCATCCAGTGACCGGAGCGCCATGGCCGCCAATCCCGAATAGCCTGCTCGAACTGTGGCGACAGGTCTCGGGCTGTCCGCATCCGCCGGAAGCGTGCCTGGTCAATTTCTATACGCCGGAGGCAAAAATGGGCCTGCACCAAGACCGCGACGAGGCCGATTTTTCGGCGCCGGTGGTTTCCGTCTCACTGGGTGATGATTGCCTGTTCCGGGTCGGCCAGACGACGCGTGACGGCGCCACGAAGTCGTTCAGGCTGCAAAGCGGTGACGTCGTGGTGCTCGGCGGCGAAGGGCGGCTGTGCTTTCATGGCGTCGACCGCATCTACCCCTCGACTTCGGCGCTGCTGAAAAATGGCGGCAGGATCAATCTGACGTTGCGGCGGGTCAACCCGTGACTCTCAGTTGATCGAGGTGAGTTTTCCTGAACCCTTGCGAAGGTAGACGCGAATGTTCTCATCTTCGCTCAGAACTCGATAGTCATTCATGAAGCTCGAAAAATCGTCACGTTGCATGACGCGTGAAATCCAGAAAGTATCCGTTTTCTGGACGATCATCAGGTCGGGCTTCGCGGCCTTCAGCTCGCGTATCTTGGCGTCGAGAAAATTGCGCACGATCGCGTCAAGACGTGCCGCTTCGACCGTGTTGCCCTGCGCACGTGCAATTCTCGCAAAAAGGACAGCGAGGCCGCCAAGCCAATCGCTGCAATAGGCAGATATCCATCGGCCTCCGATCGTCCGAGTAAGCGGATGGCCGCTTTCCATACCCGAGCCGATCAAGCCGATGGTGGGATGATCGACTGCGGCGCGCAGGCTCGCAACAAAGTCTGCCGCGGGTTTCCCGGTATATTTGAAAGGCAACCAATTGACTGCAACGATGGCGGCCAGCAGCATTTTCTGGACAATGTCCAACCGCGCCACGCCGCGTGCCGATGACCGCTCGACAGCACAGCAGGTGATCGCCGCCAGCATCAGCGCCAGCGCCGGATAGGCATGATAGGCCCAACCCTTGCCCTGGTAGACCAGGGGAACAAAGCCGGCAACAGAACCGATCGCCAGCACCATGACCAGTGGCGACAGCGCCCGGCCGTTGCGCAAAAACAGGAGGAAGCAGATCGAAACAAGGTATGCTCCGCCGTAGGTGGCGAGCACCGGCCCGTACTGTTTGTAGCGCAAGTAGGTGTCGGCTAGATTCGGGTAGACGTCGCGCATGAACTCGGGATAAAGCCAGAGCACTGCGGCCAGATAGCTCAGGCAGACAAAGCCGACGATCCAGTATTCGATTGCAAACAGCGACCTGATGCTGCCACATAAGATGCCGGCGCTATGATCATGATCGCATAGTAGGGCTTCACCAGCACCATGGCACTGCCGGACAGACCGGCCAATGCGGCTACCCACCATTCCAGCGGCGATGACGGGTCATTCGCCGCGCGCCAGGCCATGAGCACCAGCAACGGCAAGAGCAGGGCGACCCCCAGATTCTCGCGCTCGCTGAAACTGTTGCCGGGAAACAGCACGAGCAAAGCCAGAAACGCCGGTAACAGCGTGTAGAGCCCGGAATTTTCGGGGAATCGGGCGCGACGCGCAACGAAGCTGGCAAACCACAGGCCGAAAATGCACAATGCATAGCTGTAGGCATAGACCAGATATTCCGGCACGACGCCGAGCAGTTTCGCGAGGTACACCGCCGGCAGGTATAGCCATATGGTGAAGGGCGGATTGGTCTCGATCACATCGATATAGAGGCGATCGCCGGCCAGCAGCCGCTCACTGATTGTGATGTTCCAGCTCGTATCGCCATTGACGCCCCAGTGCATCTGCCAAGGGACGGCAATGGCCAGAACGGCCATCGACAGAACAAGCGGCCAAAGCCGCTCGGTCCGGCCGCTGGCGGCGCGAGCATCAGGACCAGGACGGACCGCGATCGCGCTCATCCCGGCCAACCAATGTGAATGAAAGGCGCGTTCATTGCCTGTCGGAGCCCGCGAAGTGTCCTCGGTTCGACAGTAGGAAAGCGGGGTTAAGATGACTTTAAGGGCCCCAGAAATCAAGGAACGTCCCGGAAATTCAGAGTTTCCTGAGCGCCACTTCCTCGATCAGGTGGTCGGCGCCCTTGCGCAGGATCAAGTCGGCGCGGGCCCGCGTCGGCAGGATGTTCTCGCGCAGATTCTTCAGGTTGATGTTGGTCCACAGACCTTCGGCGATGGCGCGCGCCGAACCCTCCGAGAGCTGCGAGTAGCGGTGAAAGAAGGAGTCCGGATTGCGGAAGGCTGTCTCGCGCAGCCGCATGAAGCGGGAGATGTACCAGTTGTGGATCAGCTTCTCGTCGGCATCGATGTAGATGGCGAAGTCGAAAAAATCCGACAGGAAGGGCACGATCTTGCCATCCTGCGGCAGCTTGCCGGGCTGCAGGACATTGATGCCTTCGAAGATCAGGATGTCGGGCCGATCGATGGTGACGAACTCGCCGGGAATGACGTCGTAGGTCAGATGCGAATAGACCGGCGCGCGGATATCGGGCAGCGCCGACTTGATGCCCGAGAGAAAGCGCAGCAGCGCGCCGACATCGTAGCTGTCGGGAAACCCCTTGCGTTCCATCAGGTTCTCGCGGCGCAGGACCTCGTTGGGAAGCAGGAAGCCGTCGGTGGTGATAAGGTCCACCTTGGGGCTCGACGGCCAACGCGCCAACAGCTCCTTCAACACGCGCGCCGTGGTCGATTTGCCGACCGCGACAGAACCGGCAATGCCGATGATAAAAGGCGTCTTGACGATGTCCACCGCGTTGAAGAAGGCCTGGCGTTGCCTGAACAGCAGCTGGCTCGCCTCGACATGCGCGGACAAAAGCCGCGACAGCGACAGATAGATGCGCTTGACCTCTTCGAGGTCGATCGGGTCGTTGAGCGAACGCAAGCGGCGGAATTCGTCCGCGCTCAGCGTCAATGGCGTGTCGGCGCGGAATTGCGACCATTGCTCGGCGGTGAAGAAACGAAAGGGGGAATATTTCTCGGTTGGCGCGAGCTGATCCATCGAGATACCTGCCCTCCTCGCGGTCAGCCCTTGGGCCGTGACGCCTTCTCGGCGATGCCCGAACGCCTGGTGCGGCCTTCGAGTTCCCTCAGCACGTCGCTCAGCGGAACCCCGGAGAGGCCGAGAACGACGAGCCAATGATATACAAGATCGGCACTTTCCGAAACGAGGGCCTGCTTATCGCCCTTGACGGCGGCAATGACGGTCTCGACCGCCTCTTCGCCAAGCTTCTGCGCCGCCTTGTCGATGCCGCGCGCAAACAGGTTTGCGGTCCAGGAGTCCGGATCACCGGAATGGGCGCGTTCCCCGACGATTTTTTCCAGGTCGGATAGCGAAAACTCGGTCATGACCGTCATCTATCTGCTTGTTTAAGCATGATCTTTTTCCGAAAACCGGTTCCCGCTTTTCGGGATCATGCTTTAAGACCGATTACCGAGGGAGTCCAGCCGCATCGGCAGCCCTGCGGCGGCCATATGCGCCTTGGCCTGCGCTATCGTGTAGGTGCCGAAATGGAAGATGGAGGCCGCCAGCACCGCGCCGGCATGGCCATCGCGAATGCCTTCGACCATGTGATCGAGCGTACCGACACCGCCGGAAGCGATCACCGGCGCGCGCACCGCGTCGGCGACGGCGCGGGTCAGCGCGATGTCGTAGCCGGCCTTGGTGCCGTCGCGATCCATCGACGTCAGCAGGATCTCGCCGGCGCCGCGATCGACCATCAGCCGAGCGAATTCGACCGCGTCGATGCCGGTCTTCTCACGCCCGCCATGGGTGAATATCTCCCAGCGATCGGCCTCGCCGACGCCGGACACTTTCTTGGCGTCGATGGCGACGACGATGCACTGGTTGCCGAACTTGTCGGCCGCCTCGGCGACGAAATCCGGGCTCTTCACCGCCGCCGTGTTGATCGACACCTTGTCGGCGCCGGCCAGCAGCAGCTTCCTGATGTCGGCGACCTGGCGCACGCCGCCGCCGACGGTCAGCGGCATGAAGCATTGTTCGGCGGTGCGGGCGACGATGTCGAAGATGGTCTCGCGATTGTCCGACGAAGCGGTGATGTCGAGAAAGCAAAGCTCGTCGGCGCCGGCCGCGTCATAGGCCTTGGCCGCCTCGACCGGATCGCCGGCATCGATCAGATCGACGAAGTTGACACCCTTCACGACACGGCCGTTCTTGACGTCGAGGCAAGGGATGACACGGGCTTTCAGCATCAGCGGCCCTCTATCGTGGCGATGAGATCGTTGAGCATCTGGCCGACCAGCGGCGGGACATCGCCCTGCGCGTCGAAGGCCGGATCATAGGCGGAAACAGTGATGCCGACGACCGGCACCGCAAGCGCCACGGCGCAAGCCGCGTCGCGCAACTGTTCCGGGCTCGGCCCGCCGGAACTGACGTAGCGGTTGGCCTGCAGCTCCTGGGGATCATGCACGTCGAGATCGAGATGCATGTGCACGCGTCTGGCGCCGGCGACCTTCAATCTTTCGGTCGCCTGGGCCACCCCAGGACATTCCGTCCGGATGATCGGCAATGTCTCGAGGACCTGCTTTTCCGCCCCGATCGAGATCGCGTGCGTTGACGAGCACGCAGCGTGACGGATCGATCGGCTTGAAGCCGGGAATGGCCGCCGCCATCGGCCGCCAGCACAGGCCCAGAACAGTGGCCAGCGCCATTCCGTCGAGAAAGCCATATATGGATGTCTCGGGTGTGTTGAGGTCACCATGCTGGTCGGCCCAGATGATCGCATCGGCGCCCTCACCGGCGACCGCACCGGCACTGGTCAGGCAGTTTCCGGCGAGAACGATGGGAAAGCGGCCACCATCCAGGGCAAGGCGAACCTCGGTCGCAACCGCGTTGCAGACGGCAAAGCCGGTGGCGATCTCGCGCTCCTGGTTGTCTCCGACCTTGCCGATGTCTTCCACGGCGACATCGTGGCCAGCCATGGTCAGCGCATCGACAAGACCGCCCGATATCAGCGCATCCGGGCCTTGGCCCATGCCGCCGTGGTAATGGCCGCTGTCATAGGAGGCCAGAATGATGGAGATTTTCACGACCGCGTCTCCGCCGCCGGCCGGCCTTTCAGGATCGCCAGCGCCTCGGACGGATCGATGCGGCCATCATAGAGGGCACGGCCTGAGATCGCGCCTTCGAGCTTTCGCGCGTCGGGCATGGTCATGCGCACGATGTCGGCGATCGAGGCGAGGCCGCCGGACGCGATCACCGGGATCGACACGGCGTCGGCGAGATCGATAGTGGCATCCCAGTTGATGCCGGTCAGCACGCCGTCGCGGTCGATGTCGGTGTAGATGATGGCGGCGACGCCGGCGCCCTCGAATTTTTTCGCCAGTTCGATGACGCCGAGGCTCGACGCCTCGGCCCAGCCCTCGACGGCGACCTTGCCGTCCTTGGCGTCGATGCCGACGGCCACCTTGCCCGGGAACGTCTTGCAGGCCTGCTTGACCAGGTCGGGATCGCGCACCGCCACCGTGCCGAGGATGACGCGGGCCAGCCCGCGATCGAGCCAGTCCTCGATCTGCGCCAGCGTGCGGATGCCGCCGCCGAGTTGCACCGGGTTTTTCGTCGCCTTGAGGATGGCGCCAACCGCCGCACTGTTGACGCTCTGGCCCTGGAAGGCGCCATTGAGGTCGACGACATGCAGCCACTCGAAGCCCTGTTGCTCGAAGGCTTTGGCCTGGGCCGCCGGGTCGTCATTGTAGATGGTCGCGGTGGCCATGTCGCCGTGCTTGAGGCGCACGCATTGGCCGTCCTTGAGATCGATGGCGGGGAAAAGGATCATCCGTTCAGGCGCCTTCAACGATGACGAAATGGCCTGATGAGGCGGCAAGCCGGAACTTCGAGGCGTACTGATATTCCGGCGAATGATAGCATTCGACCGCCTTGTCGTAGGAGTCGAACTCGACCAGCACATGACGGTTGCCGGTCGGTCCTTCGGGATTCTCGTAGCGACCGGCCCGCACTGGGAATTTCGCGCCGTATTTCGCAAAGGCCACCGCATTCGCCTCGATATACTGCTTGTAAACATCGGGATCGCGGACATCGATCATCGCCATCCAATAGCCCTTCTTGCTCATGTGTTTCAGGGCCTCCAGCGCAGGAAATTGGTGATCAGCGCCAGGCCCAGCGCCTGGCTCTTTTCAGGATGGAACTGCGTGCCGACGAGATTGTCGCGGGCGACGGTCGCCGTCACCGAGCCGCCATAATCGGCGACCGCCAGGACTTCATCCGCCTTGCGCGCATCGAGATGGTAGGAATGCACGAAATAGGCATGCAGCCCGTCCGGCCCGGTCGGAATGCCGGCAAACAGCGGATGCTGGCGTTTGAGGTCGATCGTGTTCCAGCCGATCTGCGGGATTTTCAGCGCCGGATCGGCCGGCGTGATCTCCTTGACGTCGCCCGAAATCCAGCCGAAGCCGTTGGTGACAGTCTTTTCCAAGCCGCGCTGCGACATCAGCTGCATGCCGACGCAGATGCCGAGGAAAGGCCGGCCCTTGGCGATCGCGACCTCCTCGACCGCTTCCCACATGCCTTCGACGGCATGCAAGCCGGCCGCGCAGTCGGCATAGGCGCCGACGCCGGGCAGGACGATGCGGTCGGCCGTGCGCACCCTGTCCGCATCGGCGGTCAGGTCGATTTCCGCGGATATGCCGGCTTCACGCGCGGCGCGCTCGAATGCCTTGGTGGCCGAGCGCAGATTGCCCGAGCCGTAATCGATGATGGCAACCCGCATGTCAGCGTCTTCCCGGAATGTGGGTCAGCCCCAGCGCGATGCCCGGCTGCGACGGCCGCGCCAGGGCAGCGTCCGGGACCATGCGCGGTGCCGGTGCGGGTTGATCGGAAAGCGCTTCCGTCTCGAGCGCATAGCGGGTATCGGCATCGTCGAGCCATCCGGCCTCGACCACGCCCCATTCGTGCCAGCCGCGCCGGCGAAGCGCCGACATGCGCAGCACCTGTCCTTCCAGTCCGACATACAGCGAAACCAGCAACGACAGCAGCGATGCGGCCGGCCCAAGGCCGAGCTTTTGGCCAAGCATGGAAAGCAGGCCCATGACGACGAAGGCAAGGCCTGCTTCGATCCACAGCCGATGCCAGGCGAACCAGAGTGGCGGCACCAGAAAACCCAGCCAGGCGAAGCCATCGCGGACAAAGGCCGTCGTATCGGCCTTCTCGCCGCGGCCGGGCGGTTCCATGACGACATAGGCGGCCATGACGCTATCCCTTCAAAGATCCTTTGGTGGAGGGTACCGCGTCCGGCTGGCGCGGGTCGCGTTCAAGTGCCGTGCGCAGCGCACGCGCCACCGCCTTGAAGCAAGTCTCGGCGATGTGGTGGTTGTTGGCGCCATAATGGTTGGTGACATGCAGCGTGATGCCGGCGTTCTGCGCCAGCGCCTGGAAGAACTCTCGCACCAGTTCGGTGTCGAACGTGCCGATTTTCGGCGACGAGAAAGAAACGTTCCAGACCAGGAACGGACGGCCGGACACGTCGATCGCCGCACGCGTCAGCGTCTCGTCCATGGCAAGGTCGATCGAGGCATAGCGCATGATGCCGCGCCGTTCGCCGAGCGCCTTGGCCAGCGCCTGGCCGAGCGCGATGCCGGTGTCCTCGACCGTGTGGTGATCGTCGATATGCAGGTCGCCCTTGGCCGTGACCGTCATATCGATCAGCGAGTGGCGCGAAAGCTGGTCCAGCATATGGTCGAAGAAGCCGACGCCCGTCGAAATGTCCGACTTGCCCGAGCCGTCGACATCGACCGATACCGCGATATCGGTTTCCTTGGTCTTGCGGCTGGCTTCGGCGGAGCGGGGCGACATGACCTTGTCCTTGTCCCAGGGTTTCACGCTTTCAAGCCCTCACCGGCTTGAAAACGAGAGCCTTCTAGCAGCATGATCCGGCGATTGCCAGTTGCCATCCGGGTCGGTATCGAGCGGTTTGCAATCATCGGGCCCATGCATACATATGGCCGATCAAGTCACTCGTACCGCGCCAATCGCCTTTTGGGATAGCGCTGCTCGGAGCCAGGAAATGTCGAACGAACTGACCATGCACGCCACGACCATCGTGACGGTGCGCAAAGGCAACAAGGTGGTGATCGCCGGCGACGGCCAGGTCAGCCTTGGCCAGACCATCATGAAGGGCAACGCCAAAAAGGTTCGTCGCATCGGCAAGGGCGGCAATGTGATCGCCGGTTTCGCCGGCGCCACGGCCGACGCCTTCACGCTTCTGGAGCGGCTTGAAGCCAAGCTCGAACAATATCCCGACCAGCTGACGCGCGCCTGCGTCGAACTCGCCAAGGACTGGCGCACCGACCGCTATCTGCGCCGGCTGGAAGCGATGATGCTGGTTGCCGACAAGTCAGTCTCGCTGGCGCTGACCGGCACCGGCGACGTGCTCGAGCCCGAACATGGCGTCATGGCCATCGGTTCGGGCGGCAATTACGCGCTGGCCGCGGCGCGCGCCCTGATGGACAGCGACAAGGACGCCGAGGAGATCGCCCGCAAGGCGATGCAGATCGCATCCGATATCTGCGTCTACACCAACAACAATTTCGTCTTCGAAACGCTCGATGCCGGCTGACCCGGCCGCCGACCATGATCCCGAAAAGTGGCAACCGGTTTTCGGGAAAGATCATGGTGCAACAAGAAGATAGGTATGATTTTCGGCCGGTGACGGAGAAGGACTTGCCGATGATCGCCGGCTGGCTCGCCGAGCCGCATGTGGCGGAGTGGTGGGACGATCCCGAAACGGAAATCGCCGAGATTCGCGATCATATCGACTCGATTTCGGTCGAGCCGCTGATCGTCGAATTCGACGGCAAGCCGATCGCCTATCTGCAGAGCTACGACCCGCATCTGGAAGACGACCACCCCTATGCCGACCAGCCTTACGGAACGCTCGGCATCGACCTGTCGATCGGCCGTCCGGAACTGCTCGGGCTCGGCCACGGCTCGGCAATCGTGCGCCAGTTCGTCGAACAACTGTTCGAGGAAGGCGTGCCGCGCGTCATCATCGACCCGGATCCCGCCAACGGGCGGGCTATCCGCGCTTATGAAAAGGCCGGCTTTGTTGCCTTTGACACCAGAATATCGGAATACGGGCCAGCATTGATGATGGCGCGCGACGCGCCACAGGAGCCCGATTGATCCGCGCGGAAACACTCGACAAGGCAATCGCCTCGGGTCTGATTTCGCAGGCGCTGCGGGATCAACTTGAGGCCATGGAACGCTCGGTCGCGGCTGAGGCCCAGCGCGTCGATGATGAGGGTGACGAGGAAAACCTGCGACTGGTCGGCGGCGGCAATGATCTGTTCATCACCGTGGGGACTGTTCTGCTCAACGCCGGTATTTTCTTCGTCCTCATCACCATGCTTCCTGGTCAGACGTTCTGGATTGCCTGCATTCTTGCGGTTTTCGCCTGGGCGCTCGCCGAAATTGTCACGCGCCAGCACCGGATGAAATTGTCTTCTTCCGTGCTTGCCCTGATCTTCATTGTCGCCATCCTGGTCGCGCTGGCGCTGGGGGTTAGGGCCAGCTTTGACATCCGCATGCCGGAGACCATCTGGCAGCTATTGGCGTTGCGCCAAACGGCTTCCCGGGCCGGATATCTGTTTCTCGGCGGGGGAATAGCGGCGGCGGTGATCTATTTCTGGCGCTTTCGCGTCCCCGTCCTTGCCGGGGTCATCGCCATCGCCTTCACCCTACTTGCTTTCCTGCAAACGGCGATAATCCTGTACGACGGCGTGACGACGGGCGCGGTTGCGCCGCCAAGCCTCGAGGATGTTCCCGAATTGCTCCGCGCGGCACTCTACATGCCGCTGATCTGCGGCCTAATCGTATTCTCGACGGCCGTGGCTTTCGACATCCACGACCGAGATCGACGCAAGATCTGGTCCGATTGTGCGTTCTGGCTGCATGTCGTATCGGCGCCCATGCTGGTGCATCCGCTCTTTATCATGGCAACTGGCCAGAACGTCGCATTCGGACATATCGCACCCGACGCCAATGCGACCATCATGCTGACGATCCTGATCCTTAGCTTCGTTTATGTTGCGCTCGCCATAGACCGCCGTTCGCTGTTAGTTCCCACATTGGCCTATTTCGGCTCGCTGGGCATCTACTATCTGGTCAACTCCGCCTCCCATTCGACTGGCATTCCGCCTTTTGCCTTGATTTAGGTCGTTGTCGGCGCGTTGATCATCCTTTTCGGGGCGGGCTGGCAGCGTATCCGGCGAATTGTCGTCAAGCCCACTTTGCCGGCGGCCGTAATCCGCTGGCTGCCGCCGCTGAAGGCGTAGCGGGCTGCGATGACCGAAGAGTTCGAAGGGCATGAGGGGGAATGACGGCATGAAAGCATCCGGCGAGGACAAAAACCTATCGGCCTACGAAAACAGTTGGCGGATGGGGGTTCTCATCGTGCTTGGACTGATCATCGTCCAGGCCGTCACGCTCTATTTGATGGGACGGACACCGATCTGCACCTGCGGCTACGTCAAACTCTGGCATGGTGTCGTGCAGAGCTCGGAGAATTCCCAGCATATTTCCGACTGGTACACGCCATCGCATTTCATCCACGGCTTCCTGTTCTATGCCTTGGCGCGGTTTTTGTTTCCACGCTCACCGATCGGACTGAGGCTGGCATTCGCTGTCCTCATCGAAGGCGGCTGGGAGCTGGTCGAGAACAGCCCGTTCATCATCGACCGCTACCGCGCCGGCACCATCTCGCTCGATTATTACGGCGACAGCATCATCAATTCGGTGTCCGACACACTGGCCATGGTGCTGGGATTTGTGATGGCGCGAACGCTACCTATATGGGTGATCGTCAGCCTGGCCGTCATCTTCGAACTGGGTACCGGCTATCTCATCCGGGACAATCTGACACTCAACGTGATCATGCTGCTGCATCCGTTAGAGGCCATCAAGCAGTGGCAAAGTGGAATTTAGTCATATGAGCACATTTTCTCCCCGCGAAATCGTTTCGGAACTCGACCGTTTCATCATCGGCCAGAAGGACGCCAAGCGCGCCGTGGCCATCGCCTTGCGCAACCGCTGGCGCCGCCAGCAGCTGGAAGGCCAGATGCGCGAAGAGGTGATGCCGAAGAACATCCTGATGATCGGGCCGACGGGCGTCGGCAAGACCGAGATTTCGCGCCGCCTGGCGCGGCTGGCCGGTGCGCCTTTCGTCAAGGTCGAGGCGACCAAATTCACCGAAGTCGGTTATGTCGGCCGCGATGTCGAGCAGATCATCCGCGATCTGGTCGAGATCGCCATCGGCCTGGTGCGCGAGAAGATGCGCGAGGACGTCAAGGCGCGCGCCCATATCAATGCCGAGGAACGCGTGCTGGAATCGCTTGTCGGCAAGACGGCGAGCCCGGCCACCCGCGATAGCTTTCGCAAGAAGCTGCGCGACGGTGAGCTCGACGACAAGGAGATCGAGATCGAAGTCGCCGACACCGGCACTGGCGGCATGCCCGGCTTCGAGATTCCCGGCATGCCGGGCGCCAATATCGGCGTGCTCAACATCAACGACATGCTGTCGAAGGCGATGGGCGGCAAGAAGACCAAGTCGCGCAAGACGACGGTCAAGGAATCCTACGCGCTGCTGGTCAATGATGAGTCCGACAAGCTGCTCGATCAGGACGAAGTGGTGCGCCGGGCGCTCGACGCGACGGAAAATGACGGCATCGTCTTCCTCGACGAGATCGACAAGATCGCGTCACGGGAAGGCGGCATGGGCGCCGGCGTTTCCCGCGAAGGCGTGCAGCGCGACCTGCTGCCGCTGATCGAGGGCACGACGGTGGCGACCAAATACGGACCGTTGAAGACCGACCACATCCTGTTCATCGCCTCGGGCGCGTTCCACGTTTCCAAACCGTCCGACCTTTTGCCGGAATTGCAGGGCCGACTGCCGATCCGCGTCGAGCTGCGCGCGCTGGAGAAGGACGATTTCGTCCGCATCCTGACCGAGACCGAGGCCAGCCTGATCAAGCAGTATATCGCGCTGATGAAGACCGAAGGCGTCGACCTGACCTTCACCGACGACGCCATCGATTCGCTGGCCGGCATCGCCGTCGACCTCAACGCCAGCGTGGAGAACATCGGCGCAAGGCGGCTGCAGACGGTGATGGAGCGGGTGCTGGACGAAATCTCCTATGACGCGCCGGACCGCAACGGAACGAGCGTCACGATCGACGCCGCCTATGTGGAAAAGCACGTCGGCGATCTGTCGCGCAACACGGATTTGTCGCGATTCATCCTTTAAACGGCGGCGCCGGGTCATCCCGGCGCCGGTCCAGGCGACACGTCGGGCAAACAAGTTTCGGGTGTGGCCAGATGGTACCATCTGGCCATCTTTCGTAATGCTGGGTGAAGGGGTGCTCTCGACTCGATCAAGAGCTTTACCTAGTTTGCGCGGCATTCTCGATCTCTTGGTTGACGCAATTCCGGACGTAAAACCGTTTCACACTTTTCCTGGAATTGCTTGGGCGGCGGCGCATGAAAAAACTGATCCTCCTCATTCTCGGCTTGACGCTGGCGGCGACCCTGTTCGCCACTGAGGCGGCGACATTGGTGCCGGCGGGAAACCGCAATGCCGTACAGCCGGACATTCCCGGCGCTTCAAGCCGGCGCACGCAGGCGACCAACACCACCTTCCAGGCGAAGTACCGCAAGGTTTACGCCTTGCTACAGAACGACGCCGACCTGCGCGGCAAGATCAAGAAGGCAGCGGCCACCTACGGCATCGATCCCCTGCACATCGTCGGCGCCATCGTCGGCGAGCACACCTACAATGTCGACGCCTACGACCGGCTGCAGACCTACTATGTCAAGGCGATCTCATATCTCTCCAGCAAGCTGTCCTTCGCCTATGACGGCGAGGACATCACGGATTTCGTGCAGCGGCCGGAATTCAAGAAATGCGCCGGGGTGTCGGACAGCTACGATCTGTGGGAATGCCGCGAGCAGGTGTGGAACCATTCGTTTCGCGGCAAGAGCGTCGGCGGGACAAGCTTTCCCGACGACCGCTTCGGCGCCACCTTCTTCCAGCCCTATTATGCCGGCCAGACCTTCGGCCTCGGCCAGCTCAATCCGCTGACCGCCCTGCAGATGAGCGACCTGGTGCACAAGGTTTCCGGCCTGCCGAAACTCGACGTCGCCGATCCCAACTCGGTCTACAAGACCATCATGGATCCCGACCTGACGCTGCCTTACGTCGCCGCGACGATCAGGAAATCGATCGACGCCTACAAGAGCATCGCCGGCTTCGACATTTCGGGCAATCCGGGACTGAGCGCCACGCTCTACAATGTCGGCAATCCGGAGCAGCGCGCCTATGCGCTGAAGGCGGAGAACGGCAGGCGCCGCGCCGCCGGCGAGCCGGAGAAGCTGCCGGAGGAGAATTATTACGGCTGGCTGGTCAACGACAAGCTACCGGAGCTGAAGGCGCTGTTTTAGGGCGCGTTGCGGATTCAGCAGCGAACTCGCTGACGTTTGCGCCGCCCCTCATTGCCCTGCCGGGCATTTCTCCCCGTATAGTGACGGGGAGAAAGTAGCTGGCCGCGACCTCGGCGCCTTCTTGCAGTGCTGGTGACTGGCGAAACCGGAGATGATAGCCCCCTTCTCCCCGTCACTATACGGGGAGAAGATGCCGGCAGGCAGATGAGGGGCGGCGCCGATCTCGAAAAGCGGCGCGGTGGCTCAAGCCGCCAGCAACGACTTCAGCTTGACGGCCTGCGATCCCAGCGCCTCCGGCGTCGGTTTCGCCTGCTTGCCGATCAGCATTTCGGCCAGCCGGATGTCGCGGGCGACAGCGTTGCCGGGGCCGATACCGCTGGCGGCGACCAGCCGGCCGTCCTCGGCCAAATGGAAGAGGATGAAGGCACCATCGTCGAGATCGCGGCGCACCGTGCTGCGGCCCTCGTCGGAGAGCCCTGCGATCTGCAGGCTCAGGTCGTACTGATCCGACCAGAACCATGGCACCGCCGCATGCTCCTCGCCGGCACCCAGCATGTTTTTCGCCGCCAGCGCGCCCTGCTCCTGGGCGTTGCGCCAGGCTTCCAGCCGCACGCGCCGGCCGCCATAAACGGCGAGCGGAAACGAGCAGCAATCTCCGGCGGCAAAGATGTCGGGATCGGTGGTGCGCAGTTGCCCATCGACTGATATGCCGTTGTTGATTGTCAGCCCTGCTTCGGCGGCAAGCCCGGTCACCGGCACGGCCCCGATGCCGATGACGGCGAGGTCGGCTGATATCTGCTGTCCGCCGGCAAGCGTGATGCGCACCTCGTTGCCATCGTCGGCGATGGACGCGATGCCGGTCCCGCACCGGATCGTCACGCCCTCGGCGACATGCGCCTCATGGATGATCTCGGCGATTTCGGGCGGCACGCCGCGCATCAGGATGCGCGGCTGCGCCTCGATGACGGCGACCGACGCTCCAAGCTTGCGTGCCGCGGCGGCGAGTTCGAGGCCGATGAAGCCGCCGCCGATGATGGCGATCCGATTGCCGGCCTTGAGATGCGCGCGAATGGCGAGTGCATCGGCGAAGGTGCGGAGGTAAACGCAGCGCGAACCCAATCCGGGCATCGGCAGCTTGCGCGGCGTCGAACCGGTCGCCAGCAGGAGCTTGTCGTAAGGCAGGACCGAGCCGTCCGACAGCCGCACCGCATTCGCCGCGCGATCGATCGCCACGGCCTCGACGGAATGGATATGCCGGATCGATTTCTCGGCCAGAATCGCGTCGCTGGCGATCGCCTTGATTTCGGGCGTATCGCTGACCATCGCGTCCTTGGACAGCGGCGGGCGCTCGTAGGGCAGATGCGGCTCGTCGCCGACCAGCGTCACCGGCCCGTCATAGCCCAGCTCCCGCAGAGCCAACGCTGCGCGCCCGCCGCATTCGCCGGCGCCGATGATGACCATTCCCCGCGCCATATCAGTCATCCGATCTCGATCATGACCTTGCCAGCTTCGATCCGCACTGGATAGGTCTTGAGATTGACGCAGACCGGCGCGCCTCGTGCGTCACCCGTCTTGTAGTTGAAGCGGCCATTGTGCTTGGGGCATTCGATGATGTCGTCCATCACCAGCCCGTCGGCCAGATGCACCTTTTCGTGCGTGCAGAGGCCGTCGGTGGCGAAGAACTCATTGTCGGGGCTGCGATAGATGGCGAAGGTGCGGCCGCCATGGTCGAAGCGCATCACGTCCTCCTCGTCGATATCCTCCGCGCCACAGGCCTCAACCCAGTCGCTCATTCAGTCCTCCCCTGGAAATCGGATAGCAGCACGATCATTCCGCCGCCGCCGCGACGGCATCGTTGTGGAATTCCTCGCGATATGGCCGGGCGGTCGGCGGCAATTCGCGCTTGAGGAAATAGTCCTCGTTGCGCAGCTGGCGCAGGAAGACCGGGATCATCTCGCGGTAGCCGGCCAGGATCGACGGTGTCGGCGTCGGCAGGTCGTGCTTGATCAATTCGTGCAGCTTCGGCAGCGCATGATAGGGCACCATCGGAAACATGTGATGCTCGACATGGTAGTTCATGTTCCAATAGATGAAGCGGCTGATCGGGTTCATGTAGACAGTGCGGCTGTTGAGCCGGTGATCGATGACATTGTCGGCCAGGCCGCCATGCTGCAGCAGGCCGACCATGACGTGGTGCCAGGCGCCATAGAGCCTGGGCAGGCCGACCAGCATCAGTGGCAGGAACGAGCCGGTGTAGAGCGCCAACACAATGGTCGCGGCATAGATCGCCGTCCAGACGCGGGCGGCGCGGATCGCCTTCGGCTGTTCCTGTTCTGGAATGAAGGTCTTTTCCGCGGCGCTGATGTTGCCGGCGGCATTGCGCAGCATGTCGCTCATCGCATGCCAGGCGTCGAGCACACCGACGAAGCCCAGCACGGCGCGAACCAGGTCCGGCGGCCGCATCACCGAGATCTCCGGGTCGCGGCCGACGATGATGGTGTCGGTATGGTGGCGCGTGTGGCTCCAGCGCCAGGTCACCGGATTGCGCATGATCATGAAGCAGGCGATCTGATAGACCACATCATTCATCCACTGCGTCCGGAAAGCGGTGCCATGGCCGCATTCGTGCCAGCGCGAATCCGTCGAGGAGCCGTAGAGAACGCCATAGACGAAGAAGAACGGCACGCACCACCATGTGCCCCAGAACCAGGCGCCGCCGGCGCCGCTGACGATCAGCGCGGCGAACCAGATCGCTGTATCGCGGATCGCCGGCCCGTCGGAGCGCTGCATCAGCTCCTTCATCTGCTTGCGGGACACGTCGGTGTGATACCACTCGGCCGCGGACAGGCCGGTCTCGACGGCGAGCTTGGCGTCGCGGCCGATCAGGCTGTAGTCACGCCGGGACGGCGCAGCGTGCATGGTTGCCTCCCTCGGCACGGCACTCGCCGGAACGAATGCCTGAGATCCCTTGTCTTCGAGCCTGAAAAATAGCGCTGGATCATGATAGACTCAACATCATAAAGATAGTTTCTATCATTTCCCATCAGAATAGTGTAGGAAGCCTCAGGCAATTCCAATGAGGCAAGCATGGCGAAACGGCCGACCATCACTGATCTGGCGCGCGTCTCAGGCGTCAGTGTCGCCACCGTCGACCGCGTGCTGAACAACCGGCTGCCGGTGCGCGAGGAGACCGCGCGCCGCGTCTACGAGGCCGCTACCGATATCGGCTATCACGCCGCCGGACTTATCAAGCAGCGCATGCGCCAGGAATTGCCTGAGTACCGGCTGGGCTTCCTGCTGCTGCGGGGCAATGATGCCTTCTACGGTGACTTCGCGCGTGAACTCGAACTGGCCATCTCGCAATCGAAACGCTTCCGCGGTGTTGCGACCATCGACTTCGCCAGTTCCCTGGCTCCCGACGAGATCGCCTCCCAGATGCGCAAGCTGGCGGCAAAATCGCGGGCTATCGCCGTTGTCGGCCCGGACCATCCGACCCTGACAGCGGTCGTGGAAGCCTTGAAGGCGAGAGGCCAGCCGGTCTTTTCGGTGCTGTCCGACTTTGCCGCCGGCATCCGGGAGGGATATATCGGCCTCGACAACCGCAAGGTCGGGCGCACCGCCGCATGGATGATCTCCAAGGCAGCGAAGAAGCCTGGCAAGGTCGCCCTCTTCGTCGGCAGCCACCGCTTCCACGGCCACGAGCTGCGCGAGATCGGCTTTCGCTCCTTCTTTCGCGAGCATGCGCCGGACTTCAGCGTGCTTGAAACGCTGGTCAATCTGGAAGCCAACCAGGTGACCCATGATGCGATGATCGATCTTCTGGCGCGTTATCCGGATCTTGTCGGCTGCTACGTCGCCGGCGGGGGCATGGAAGGCGCGGTTTCGGCGCTGCGGGCAGCAAGGCCCGCGAACATGCCGGTGGTCGTTTGCAACGAGATCAACGCCGAATCGCGCGCGGCACTCGCCGACAACATCCTCACCATGGTGATCTCGACGCCGCTCGCCGCTCTATGTCGTGAGCTTGTCGACCTGATGGCGCATGCCATCGAAACCGGCGCCGCCAACGCTCCAGGCCAGACCTTCCTGCCCTTTGACATCTATCTGCCGGAAAACATCTAGCTTCCGTCGCGCGAGCCGCCGAGGCAAATGATAGAATCTATCAGGGCGATGCATAAATCGGCCGGCAGGCCTCTGAATCGCCCTTGACGCCCGGATGTGAAATGGAATAAATATTTCACCAACTATATATTTTGGTTCTTTCGTTCCGGAACATCTGTTTCAAACGGAGGGGTTGGCGTTCCAGCAAACGGCAAGGCGTCACCCGGAACAGAAACGATATCAGGGAGAGATTCCCCGGGGAGATCGGGGATTCCGGATAAATCGGTGAAACCGGACACCAGCATGTGGAGGAGAAACACAATGAAGAAACTGATTTTGGGCGTCGCTTTCGCGGCGCTGATGAGTTCATCCGCCATGGCCGCCAAGGTTGGCGTGTCGATGGCCAAGTTCGACGACAACTTCCTGACCGTGCTGCGCAACGGCATGATCGAGCAGGCCAAGGGCATGAGCGGCGTCGAACTGCAGGTCGAGGACGCGCAAAACGACGTCGCCAAGCAGCTCGACCAGATCAAGAACTTCGCCGCTTCGGGCGTCGACGCGATCATCGTCAATCCGGTCGACACCTCGGCCACGCAGGCAATGTCGGACGCTGCCGCCGCGGCCAAGATCCCGCTGGTCTACGTCAACCGCGAGCCGGTCAACGTCGACACCCTGCCCGACAACCAGGCCTTCGTCGCCTCGAACGAGGCCGATTCCGGCACGCTCGAGACCAAGGAAGTCTGCCGCTTGTTCAAGGAAGCCGGCAAGAAGGAAGCCAACGTCTACGTGATCATGGGCGAGCTCTCCAACCAGGCCGCCGTGCAGCGCACCAAGGATATCGAAGAGGTGATCGCCACGCCGGTTTGCAGCTTCATCAAGATCATCGACAAGCAGACATCGAACTGGAACCGCGACGAGGCGCAGAACCTGATGACCAACTGGCTGTCGACCGGCAAGCCATTCGACGGCGTCATCGCCAACAATGACGAAAGCGCCATCGGCGCCATCCAGGCGATGAAGGCCGCCAACATCGACATGAAGACGGTCGTGGTCGGCGGCGTCGATGCCACCCAGGACGCGCTTGCCGCCATGCAGGCCGGCGACCTCGACGCAACCGTGTTCCAGGACGCGGCCGGCCAGGGCGCCGGTGCGCTGGATGCGGCGCTCAAGCTCTCCAAGGGCGAAAAGGTCGAACACAAGGTCTACGTCCCCTTCCAGCTGGTGACGCCGGCCAACATCGACAAGTTCCTGAAGAAGAACTGAGCGGCGGACATACGGAGCGGCGCTCACAGCGCCGCTCCTCTTTCCCCTCGGCGCCGACAAGGCAGCAAGGGCGACCGCGGCTGACGGAGGACAGAACACGTGGCACAAACATCTCATGGCGTCGGCGGAGTTGGCTATGACGCGAAGAAGCGCGCATGGCCTGCCGAGCTCAACGTTTTCCTGGCGCTCGTCATTCTTGTTGTCGTCTTCGAACTGATCGGCCGCATCTTTCTTGGCGACAGCTTCCTGTTCAACACCCGCGGCGACGTCAGCGCGATCTTCAACGAAGCCCGCCTGCAGATCATCATCCTGCAGGTGTCGATCGTCGGCATCATCGCCATCGGCGTGACGCAGGTGATCATCACCGGCGGCATCGACCTGTCCTCGGGTTCGATCGTCGGCGCGACCGCGATGATTGCGATGAGTTTTGCCCAGGTGGCGACCGTCAACGGCAATCCCAATCCCAAGGCGATGTTCCTCGCACAGGGCTGGACCGACCTGCCGGTGATCGTGCCGGTGCTGGTCGCGATCGGCTGCGGCCTGTTTGCCGGCCTGGTCAACGGCGCCTTGATCGCCTACACGCGCATACCGCCGTTCATCGCCACGCTCGGCATGATGGTGACCGCGCGCGGCATCGCCAAATGGTGGTCCAAGGGCCAGCCGATCTCGTTTCCCACCGAGAGTTTCGCTGGCATCGGCAAAGGCCTGATGCCCGTCATCATCTTCCTGTCGCTGGCGGTGCTGTTCCAGCTGATCATGACCTACACCAGGTACGGCAAGCACTGTTACGCGATCGGCTCCAATGAGGATGCCGCGCGCATGTCCGGCATCAAGATCGCCAACCACAAGATCCTCGTCTACGTCATCGCCGGTGTGCTTGCCGCACTCGCCGCCGTGGTGCTGAGCTCCAAGAACCTGACCGCGCAGTCCGGCATGGGCGTGATGTACGAACTCGACGCCATCGCCATGGCGGTCATCGGCGGCGTCTCATTGTCGGGTGGCCGCGGCTCGATCATCGGCACGGTGATAGGCTCGCTGATCTTCGGCGTCATCATCTCCGGCTTCACCTTCCTGCGCCTCGACGCCTACTACCAGGAGATGGTCAAGGGCGTGATCATCGTCGGTGCGGTGGTTCTCGACCAGTGGCGCCAACGCCTGCGGGCAATGAGGGCTTGACCATGTCAGACATCGTCCTGAAGACCGAAAACCTGACCAAGCGCTATGGCGGCGTGCATGCGCTGGAAGGCGCGAACTTCGAGCTGCGCAAGGGCGAGCATGTCGCCATCATGGGCGATAACGGCGCCGGCAAGTCGACCTTCGTTCGCCAGATCACCGCCGTCGAGCAGCGCACCAGCGGCCAGATCTGGTTCGACGGCAAGGAAGTGAATTTCACCGGGCCGATCGAGGCCCGCACGGCGGGCATCGAGACAGTGTTCCAGAACCTGGCGCTGGCCGACGATCTCGACGTGCCCTCGAACCTGTTCCTCGGCCGCGAAAAGGTGCTGTTCAATCTCGGGCCGTTCTCGATCCTCGACCGCAAATATATGCGCAAGGCGACCGAGGCGGCGCTGATCCGCACGGCGGTGAAGATCCCCAATCTGTCCAACACCATCCGCCACATGTCCGGAGGCCAGCGCCAGTGCGTGGCGATCGCCCGGACCGCGACCTTCGCTTCAAAGCTGATCATCATGGATGAGCCGACGGCCGCACTCGGCGTGCAGGAGACGGCGCAGGTCGAAAACATCATCCGCACGCTGAAGGACAATGGCGAGCCGCTGATCCTGATCAGCCACAACATGCGCCAGGTGTTCGATCTTTGTGATCGCATCGTCGTGTTCCGGCGCGGCCGCATCGTCGCCAATTTGCGCAAGGAAAACACCGACGGAAACGATATCGTCTCCTACATCACCGGCGCCAAGACCGGCGAGGCGGAACTCGCGGCCTAAACAGGGTGGTCACCCGGTTTAGGAACAATCTGGCTCGCTGGAAAAATACCCCTGCCACCTTTCGCTGACAGCAAGGTGGAGACACCACTCGAACCCCATCCCTAGAGGAAATTTCCATGACTCTCCGCTTCGCCCTCCTCGGTGCCGGCCGCATCGGCAAGGTCCACGCCCGCGCCGTCGGCTCCAATCCGCAGGCCAAACTGGTTGCCGTCGCCGACGCGTTCGAAAAGGCGGCGACCGAGTTGGCGAGCGCCTACGGTGCCGAAGTGCGCACAATCGACGCCATTGAGAAATCCAAGGACATCGACGCCGTCGTCATCTGCACGCCGACCGACACCCATGCCGATCTGATCGAGCGTTTCGCCAAGGCCGGCAAGGCGATCTTCTGCGAGAAGCCGATCGATTTGAACGTCAAGCGGGTCGAGAAATGCCTAGCGGTGGTCGACAAGACCAAGGCGACGCTGATGGTCGGCTTCAACAGGCGCTTCGATCCGCATTTCGCCGCCGTGCGCAAGGCGATCGACGACGGCGCCATCGGCACCGTCGAGATGGTCACCATCACCTCGCGCGATCCGGGTGCGCCGCCGATCGACTACATCAAGCGCTCGGGCGGCATTTTTCGCGACATGACCATCCATGATTTCGACATGGCGCGCTTCCTGCTCGGCGAGGAGCCGGTGGCGGTCAGCGCCCATGCCTCGGTGCTGGTCGACAAGAAGATCGGCGCGGCTGGCGATTTCGACAGCGTCAGTGTCATCCTCGAGACCGCTTCGGGCAAGCAGGCCGTCATCTCCAATTCGCGCCGCGCCACCTATGGCTACGACCAGCGCATCGAGGTGCATGGCTCGAAAGGCATGATCGCGGCCGAGAACCAACGCCCGGTGTCGATCGAACTGGCCAACGAGAAGGGCTACACCCGCCCGCCATTGCATGACTTCTTCATGACCCGCTATCTCGACGCCTATGCCAACGAGATCGCTGCCTTCATCGCAGCGGCGACGTCGGGCAAGAAGGCGGCGCCAAGCGGCGCGGACGGGCTGGTGGCGCTGAAGCTGGCGGATGCGGCGCTGAAATCCGCGACATCGGGCAAGACCGTCCGCCTCGACAAGTAAGAACCGGAATCCGGACCCCAGACCCCAGACCCCAGACCCAGGAGCATAGCGATGAGTGCATCCGCCGATCGCAATTCGCAGACACGCGCCATCGTCACCGGCGGTGCGCAAGGCATCGGCTTTGCCGTTGCCGAGGCGCTGGCCGACGAGGGCTGCCGGGCGCTGGCGCTCATCGGCCGCTCGCAGGAGAAGGGCGACAAGGCCGTTGCCCATTTCAGGAAATTGGGTGTCGACGCGATCTTCATCAGCGCGGACGTCTCGAAGGTCGCCGACTGCAAGCGCGCGGTCGCCACCGCGATCTCGCATTTCGGCACCATCAACGCGCTGGTCAACGCCGCCGCGACGTCGGCGCGTGGTTCGCTGGTCGAAACCAGCGAAGAGCTTTTCGACAGTATTTTCGACACCAATGTGCGCGGGCCGTTTTTCCTGATGCAGGGCGTGGTGGCGCATCTGCTCGAGAAGAAGGCGCCCGGCTCGATCGTCAATGTGCTGTCCATGTCGGCTCATTGCGGCCAGTCTTTCCTGACGCCCTATTCCACGAGCAAGGGCGCGCTAATGACGCTGACCAAGAATGTCGCCAATGCGTATCGACACAATCGCATCCGCAGCAACGCCGTGCTGCCCGGCTGGATGGACACCGAGGGCGAGGACATCGTGCAGAAGAAATGGCACGCCGCGCCCGACGACTGGCTGGCAAAGGCCGAGGCGGCGCAGCCGATGGGCCAGTTGGTGAAGCCCGACCAGCTCGCGCGGCTGATCAGCTACATGGTCAGCCCGCAGTCAGGCGTCATGACCGGATCGCTGGTCGACTACGACCAGAGCGTCGCAGGGTCATCGCCGGAGTAGCGTCGGCAAGTCTGGCGGAGGCGCCCATCACTTCGTCATCCACGGGCGGAGCAAGGAGCGTAGCGACGCGGCGCAGACCCGAGGATCCATGCCGCGACATGTGAGCGCCGCTGCGGTGCAGACTTCTGCTCCGCTGCACTCTTCGATTGGCGTCCCGGCATGGGTCCCAGGGTCTCCCCGACGGAGCTTCGCTCCTGCTTCGCCCAGGGATAACGAAGTCGAGAGGCTTCGGCCCATCCCGCAATTGGCTACCATCGGTTAGCCCCCGCGCCCTGTTGCCGCCGCATCGCCATTCCCATATAGTCAGGATAGTCAGACTGGTCATGGAGGTCGCAATGCTATCTGCGCCCAAAGAGAATACCAACTGGACGGTCGCCGGGGCAAAAGCCCGGCTCTCGGAAGTTATCGAGCGCGCACAGTCTTCACCGCAGACGATCACTAGAAACGGCAAACCAAGCGTGGTTGTCGTCTCGGCCGAGGAATGGCAGCGGAAGACCGCGCGCAAGGGTACGCTTGCGGAGTTCCTGCTGGAGTCGCCGCTGCGCGGCGCCGATCTCGACCTTGAGCGTCAGCGTGACGAACCGCGTGATCTGCCGCTGTGAGGCTACTGCTCGATACGAATGTCTTGTCCGAGGTGACAAGGCCGGCACCGGACGCACGCGTTCTGGACTGGCTGGACGGGCTTGATGAGGACCGCTCATTTATCAGCGTCGTGTCAATTGCCAAGATCCGGCGCGGCGTTGCCCTCATGGATGAGGGCCGGAAACGTGAGGCACTGGCCGAGTGGCTTGCTCGGGACCTGCCGCAGCGCTTCGAGCAGCGGGTTATTCCGGTGGACGAACTGGTTGCCTTAGCCTGGGGCGACCTGATGGGCCTTGCGAAGCGCCGCGGTCGCGGTCTGGCGTCGATGGACGGCCTGATCGCAGCCACGGCGATTGCGCAAGAACTCACCTTGGCAACGCGCAATACGAAGGATTTCGAAGGCTTTGGAATTGAACTCTTCGATCCCTGGACTGCATGAGCCGCTCGGTGCAGCATGTCTGGAAAGCCGCCTGAGACAGGAGGGTGCGTTTGCTCTCATATCGCTTACTGAAAAATCACGCCGGCATTCTTCTGGTTGGTGACTATACATCTCTTCAATGGCTCCGCACGGTCGTGCATGAGGTCAATGAGCGATCGCCACTCATTAAGAACAGGGAAGGCCTGTTCTTAAATCTAGCCTACGATGTCCGGAAGGCCTACGAACGCCAACGCGAGATTCTACACCCCTCCTCAGATCATGAGGAAATGGGCATCCGTTATGGTGTCCAGGCGCTGTGGCCCGTTATTCTTCTTCAGCAAAGGATGCTGAGGGTATCGCTGGCGTATCTCGAACACACCGCAAAAACCCAGGCCATTGTCTATGCTCTGGAAGCCGTAATCGAGGAGGCTCTCAAGGAGGATTTCGCAGCGCTTGGCGCTGAAGCAGTCGCGCGTTGGCAGCGGCTGGATCCAGCATACCGCAATGTTTTCGATGGTCTCCGGAGCCGTACCGCAATTTTCTGCTCATGGTCAAAATCCGAGCGGAGGCGGCATTTTCTGGACCTACTATCCAGTTTCGAGCCCATGTACGAAACCCTCTACACATACCGCCTTCAACGTGGTGAGAAGAATCTTTTGTCACCTGGAGACCTTCTGGAGTGGGATAACGTCGAATGGCCTGATCCGCGCTGGTAAGCCCGATCACCCACGTGACAAGCTCCTCCGCTTCGACTATATCAACCACATGATCAACCTGACCGCCACGTATTGGTACTTTAGGAGCTCGCTGGCGGCGGGAGGATTGCGCTCGATCTGAAGATTGCAGCAACAAGATCCGAACAGCCGCCATACCTGGCGGCTTTTTTGTTTTCAGCCGGCAGGTTCCTCAAACAGGAGCAGAAAGCCGTGTTGACCACCACAGATGATCTTCGGGTCAAGGAAATCAGGGAATTGAGTACGCCGGACCAGGTGATGCGGGAGATACCGCGCACGCTGACGGCAACGCGCACCGTCAGCGCCTCACGCAACGCAATCCACGCTATTTTGAACGGCATCGACGACCGGCTGCTCGTCATCGTCGGGCCGTGTTCGATCCACGATCCGGTCGCCGCCGTGGACTATGCCAGCCGTCTGGCGGCGCTGCGCGAGAGCCTGTCGGATCGGCTTGAGATCGTGATGCGGGTCTATTTCGAAAAGCCGCGCACGACGGTCGGCTGGAAGGGCCTGATCAACGATCCCGACCTCGACGGCAGCTTCAACATCGACAAGGGACTGAGGATGGCGCGCAATGTGCTCTCCGCCGTCAACAATCTCGGCCTTCCGGCGGCGACCGAATTCCTCGACATGACCACGCCGCAATACATCGCCGACCTCGTCGCCTGGGGCGCGATCGGCGCGCGCACCACCGAGAGCCAGATCCACCGCGAGCTTGCCTCCGGCCTGTCCTGCCCGGTCGGCTTCAAGAACGGCACCGACGGCAATTTGCGGATCGCCGCCGAGGCGGTGAAATCCGCCGCGCAGCCGCATCATTTCATGGCGGTGACCAAGGGCGGGCGCAGCGGCATCGCGACGACCACCGGCAATGAGGACTGCCACGTCATCCTGCGCGGCGGCGTTCAGCCGAATTATGACGCGGCGAGCGTCGAGGCCGCCTCAGTGGAGCTTGCTCGCATCGGTGTCGCACCCCGTCTGATGATCGATGTCAGCCACGCCAACTCAGCCAAGAAGCCGGAGAATCAGCCCAAGGTGGCGGCCGATGTCGCCGGCCAGGTCGCGGCGGGCGACGAGCGCATCATCGGCGTGATGATCGAGAGCAATCTCGTCGCCGGCCGGCAGGACGTGGTGGCAGGCAAGCCGCTCGTCTATGGCCAGAGCATCACCGATGGCTGCATCGACTGGGCGACCACCGAGACGGTGCTGCACGGCCTTGCCGGCGCCGTCGAGTGGCGCCGCTCCGTGCGCCGCGCCATGATCGACAGCCGCCAGGGAGCCGCCTGATTGGTGAAGCCGGTAGGGATAAGGCGGCGGTTTTCAGGTTCAGACCTGGATTCACGCCGCCTTCAAGCCTTGCCAAGCGGTCAGCATCGAAACCACAACCAGAAGCAGTCCGGCCGCCCGGCCGGCAAAGGCGGTCGCCCGGGGATTGGCGACCGGTTGCGGCAGGTCTGGGTCAGCGGCTGGGACACTCCGGCCGCTGGCGGCTGAGGTGACCGCAGATACTTGGCGTGGAAATTTTTGACCGGTCGGATGGTGCTTGCCTTGGCAGGTCGCATGCCTTGGGGATTGGCCGAAACGCCCGTTACTTCGTCATCCTGGGGCGAAGCAAGGAGCGAAGCGACAGGGAGGCTTCGGCCAATCGCGAATGTCTGCGACGGGTCACCAAATGAATGGTGAAATCTTGCCCGCCGAGAGTCGGTAACCTTCCCCGTCGACGAACTACATGGCTCTACCTGACATCGACCCAGCGCTTTTCCTCGAAGGAGCGCGCCATCGCGTGCACCGTGCGCTCGATCTCCAGCCCTTCGGCAAACTCGATGAGCCGCGCCGGCTTGCCGGCAAGCCGCGTCAGCAATTCGTGGCATTCGATGATCTTGAGGTCGTTGAAGCCGAGGCCATGGCCTGGCGCCGGCAGGAAAGCATCGTAGGGCTTGTGGTGCGGCGCCACCAGGATGGTGCGGTAGCCCTGTTCGGTCGGCCGATCGGCGGTGAGATAGAGTTGGAATTCGTTCGATCGTTCCTGGTCGAACAGGATCGATCCTTTCGAGCCGAATATCTGGACGGCGATGCGGCCCTTGCGGCCCCAGGCCGAGCGGTTGACCAGCAGCGTGCCGGCAATGCCGTTCTCCAGATGCATGAGCACGCTGGCGATGTCATAGGTCTCCACCGCGCGACGACCGCCACTGGCCACCTTGCGATCGGCATAGGGTTTCGCCATGTCGCAGATGACGCTGGCGACCCGGCCGAACAGGGTTGAGACCAGCGACAGCGGATGCACGGCGAAATCGTCGAGCGCGCCGTAGCCGGAAGCGGCTTCGTGCTTCCAGAAGAACAGCGCTTCGGGATCGGCCATAAAATCCTCATCCATCTCGATGCGCAGATGGTTGACCTCGCCGATGATCTTCTCATCGAGCAGCATGCCGATATGACGGATCGCCGGGCTCTGGATGTAGTTGTAGCCGAGCGCGGCAACCTTGCCGGACTTTTTCGCCGCCGCCGCCATCGCTTCGGCCTCGATGAAGCTTGGCGCCATCGGCTTTTCGCACCACAGATGCTTGCCGGCCTCGAGGATAGCGATGGCCATTTCCGGATGGAACTGGTTGGGCGTGGTCAGCGAGACGATATCGACCTCCGGGTCGTCGACGACGGCGCGCCAGTCACCGGAGGCCTTGGCGAAGCCGAACTCGCCCGCCTTGCGCCGGGCAAGCTCCTCATTGACCTCGCCGAGATGGACCAGCCGGGGTTTAGGCACGTCTGGAAAGACGGCGCCGACGGCGCTCCATGCGATGGCGTGACACTTGCCCATGAAACCCGTGCCGATGAGACCGACGCCGACCATTTTCCGTTCCCTCCACTGCCTGAAGCGCTTCGTGGATGAATTAATCCATTTTCTCTTGGAATGGAATGTATGTCTCATTTTTTATGGCGTTCTTGCGCAGGCTCACTATGATGAGGCACAGAGGGACGCTTCACGCATGAGCTTGGACAGGGCGACGATGGACGAACGGGTACCTCGCGACTTCGAGACGCTGCGCGCAACGATCCTCGATCGGCGCGAAAGCCTGCCCAAGCGCATCGCCCAGATCGCCGCCTATGCGCTCGACAATCCCGACGACATTGCCTTCGGCACCGCCGCCAGCATCGCCGCTTCGGCCGGTGTGCAGCCTTCGACCTTGATCCGTTTTGCCCAGCAGCTTGGCTTCGACGGTTTCACCAGCCTGCAGCAGGTGTTTCGCGAGCGGCTGCGCGAGCGCAACTCATCCTATGACGAAAGGCTTCAGGCCTTGCGCGCCAAGGCCGAGGGCGCCGCCGGCCACCGGGCGATCTTCGACGGCTTCGTCGCTGCCGCCTCCACCTCGCTCAATGACATCTCGCGCACGCTGGACGACACGCATCTGGAAGATGCGATTTCGTTGCTGGCGAAGGCCGAGACCATCTATGTGCTGGCCAAGCGCCGCTCCTATCCGGTGGCGTCCTACATTGCCTATGCGCTGGGCAAGCTGAAGATCCGCAACCAGTTGATCGAATCAGCGGCCGGCCTGAATGCCGAGATGATCGCCTTCGCCACGCCGGCGGATGCCGTCATCGCCATTTCCTTCTCACCCTATGCGCCGGCCACCATCGAGGAGGCGCGCAGCATTTCGGAGCAGGGCGTGCCGATCGTCGCCATCACCGACAGCTCGTTTTCGCCGCTCGCCCAGTTCGCCAAGGTCTGGTTCGAGGTTGCCGAGGCCGATTTCGCCGGCTTCCGCTCGCTGTCGGCGACGATGGCGCTGGCCATGGCGCTGACCGTCGGCGTCGGCGAGAAGCGACGCGACACGGGCCGCAAGCGCAAAGCTTAGAGAACCTCTACGGACGCCTCTTCTGTCGCTAAAAGCCGCGCCGCGTCGCGCGCGGGCGGAAAGCCGAACTGGCGGGCATACTCCCGGCTGAACTGGGAGGCACTCTCGTAGCCGACGGCGAAGGCGACGCTTGCAACATTGCCTGGCTGGGCAGCCAGCAAATGGCGGGCTTCCAGGAGCCGGATTTGTTTCTGATATTGGATCGGGCTCATGGCCGTCGCCGCCTTGAAGTGGCGGTAAAATGCGGCGTTGCTCATATGGGCGATTTCAGCCAGATCGCTGACCCGGACCGGCTGATGGCAATGTGACCGGATCCAGGCAATCGCCTGGCCGATCCGGGACAGATGGCCGTCGGCGCGCGCGAGCTGGCGCAGCTTTCCGCCCTGGGGGCCTTGCAGCAGCCGAAACAACATCTCGCGTTCGAGCATGGCCGCCAGCACGGGAATCTCCCCTGGCCGGTCGAGCAGCCGCATTATTCGACGTAAGGCGTCGAGCAGGTCGTCATTGACGGGCGAGGTGGAGAAACTGTCGCCGCCGAGCGCGGGTTCATGCTCGACGAGGAGGGCGGCGACGGCCTGCAGGTCGAGGGTGAAGCCAATCGCCAGGTAGGGATGTTTGGCGCTCGCTTCGACCAACTGGCTGATGGTGGGAGTGTCGACGGTGTAGATGAAATAGCTGGCGGGATTGTATCGAAGGGTCCGGCCCCCGATCAGAACCGTTTTCGCACCCTGCAGCACGAACAGCACCCCCGATCCCCATACCCCCGCCATTGGCGCCGTGGCGACTTCGCTGCGGCCGATCGAAACGCGAGGGATCGCCGTTGTCGTTCGTCGCCCGCGCGCATGACGGCCGGCGATTTCGATCAGCTCCTGCAATGCCTCGCTCATGATGTCAGCATCGCGCATCCAGGTGGGTCGCGCAACCCGTATGAGAGGATTAGGCAAGAGCCGAAGAGTTTTCGGCGCGCGGCATTTCCTGCAGGGCGCCATCTCTGGGGTCTTCGACAGGAAGAGATGGAGATACAAATGATGAAATCGAAAACCGCGGTGGTGACAGGCGCCAACAAGGGCATCGGCCACGAAATCGCCCGGCGTCTGGCGACGACGGGCTTCAAGGTCTGGCTTGGCGCCAGGAATGCCGAGCGTGGCATGGCGGCGGCACAGGAATTGCGCGCCGAAGGTCTGGACGTTCGATGGCTCGAGCTGGATGTCACACAGGACGAAAGCGTGGCGGCGGGCGCCAAGACTGTCGGGGCGGAAAGCCCTCGTCTCGACGTGCTGGTGAACAATGCCGGCGTCGCCATCAACTACGAGCTGCCGCCGAGCCAGCAGCACATTGCGGATGTCATGGCGACCTATGACGTCAATGTCTTCGGGCCGATCCGCGTGACCCAAGCCTTCCTGCCGCTGCTGCTTGCAGCGCCGGCCGCCCGCATCGTGATGGTGAGCAGTTCCACGGGTTCCATCGGCAGGGCGCTGGATTCCGGCACGCCGAACCATTCGGTCAATCTGATGGGTTACGGCAGTTCCAAGACGGCCCTGAATGCCATCACCGTCGCCTTCGCCCGCGAGCTTGCGCCGCAAGGCATCAAGATCAATGCAGCGGCGCCGGGCTATACCGCCACCGACCTGAATGGATTTAAGGGCCACCGCACCGTGCAGCAGGCGGCCGAGATCGTCATACGCCTGGCGACCCTGGATGCCGATGGTCCGAACGCCGGGTACTTCAACGACGATGGCCCGCTTCCGTGGTGAACGGAGACAGACCCACCAAAGTTTCCTCCCCTGCGCATCATTTGGTGGCACTTTTAAACGAAGGAACGCTCATTCCATATTGACTATGGATTGGAATTATTATTTCATATTCCTGGCGCCACGCTGCCGCTCGCGCGTGTTACCCAACAATGTTGTTCATGACAACAAGGCCGACGGGAGGTTCCAATGAGCGAAGCCGTGGACGCGAAACAGGCGCCGCTCGACGTCATCACCATCGGTCGCGCTTCCGTGGACCTTTACGGCCAGCAGATCGGCTCGCGGCTGGAGGATATCACCTCCTTCGCCAAGTCGGTCGGCGGCTGTCCGGCCAACATTTCGGTCGGCACGGCCAGGCTCGGCCTGCGCTCGGCGCTGCTGACCCGCGTCGGCGACGAGCAGATGGGCCGCTTCATCCGCGAGCAGCTCAAGCGCGAGGGCGTCAATGTCGACGGCCTGAAGACCGACAAGGAGCGGCTGACTGCGCTGGTGCTGCTGTCGGTCGAGGACGAAGGCGTTTCGCCGATGATCTTCTACCGTTCGGACTGCGCCGACATGGCGCTGGCGCCGGAAGACATTGACGAGGCCTTCATCGCCTCGGCCCGGTCGATCGTCGTCACCGGCACCCATTTTTCCCGGCCCAACAGCGATGCCGCCCAGCGCAAGGCGATCCGCATCATGAAGGCCAAGGGCGGCAAGGTGGTGTTCGACATCGACTACCGGCCCAATCTCTGGGGTCTTGCCGGCCATGCCGAAGGGTTCGAGCGCTATGTGAAATCGGACCGGGTCTCGGCCCAGCTGAAGACGGTGCTGCCCGATTGCGACCTCATCGTCGGCACCGAGGAAGAGATCATGATCGCGTCGGGCGCCGACGACTGCCTGAGCGCGCTGAAGACGATCCGCTCGCTGTCGTCCGCCACCATCGTTCTGAAGCGCGGCGCCATGGGCTGCATCGTCTATGACGGACCGATCAGTGACGATCTCGAGGACGGCGTCGTCGGCAAGGGCTTTCCGATCGAGATCTATAATGTGCTCGGCGCCGGCGACGCCTTCATGTCCGGTTTCCTGCGCGGCTGGCTGGGCGGAGAAGACCATGCGACGGCCGCGACCTGGGCCAACGCCTGCGGCGCCTTCGCCGTATCGCGGCTGCTCTGCGCGCCGGAGTATCCGACCTTCGAGGAGCTGCGGTTCTTCCTGAAGAACGGCAGCAAGCATCTGGCGCTGCGCAAGGACGAGGCGATCAACCACATCCATTGGGCGACGACGCGCCGCCGCGACGTCCCCTCGCTGATGGCACTCGCCTGCGACCACCGCGTGCAGCTCGAGGATGTGGCGGCGAAGGCCGGTGCCGATCCGGCGCGCATCCGTGACTTCAAGGTGCTGGCGGTCAAGGCAGCGGCGAAGGTCGCCGCCGGCCGCGACGGCTACGGCATGCTGATCGACGAGAAGCATGGCCGCGAGGCGATGTTCGAATTCGCCCGCCACCCCTTCGCCTGGCTCGGCCGGCCGGTCGAACTGCCGGGCTCGCGGCCGCTGCGCTTCGAATTCTCGCAGGACATCGGCTCGCAGCTCACCGAATGGCCGGTCGACCACTGCATCAAGTGCCTGTGCTTCTATCATCCCGACGATCCGGCGGCGCTCAAGGAAGAACAGCAGCAGAAGCTGCGCGCGCTGTTCGAGGCTGCGCGGAAAGTAGGCCGGGAACTTCTCATCGAGATCATTGCCGGCAAGCATGGCAAGCTCGACGACACGACGATCTCGCGCGCGCTGGAGGAACTCTATGCGCTCGGCATCAAGCCGGACTGGTGGAAGCTCGAGCCGCAGGCGTCGAGCGGAGCCTGGGCGAAGATCGAAGCGGTGATCCTGAAGCACGATCCGTGGTGCCGGGGCGTCGTGCTGCTTGGCCTGGAGGCGCCGCAGGACGAACTCGAAGCCGCGTTCGCCGCCACCGCCAAGGCACCTATGGTCAAAGGCTTTGCCGTCGGCCGCACCATCTTCGTCCACGCTGCCGAACAATGGCTGGCCGGCAGGATGTCGGATGACGAGGCTATCGCCGACATGGCGCAACGCTTCGAACAGCTGACCGAAGCGTGGCTTGCCGCGCGCGGCCGCAAAGCGGCATAAGAAGCGCGGCACAACGACTGCGGAGGAGACACCATGAGCAAAACAATCCGCCTGACGATGGCGCAGGCGCTGACCCGCTTTCTCAGCAAGCAGATGACCGAGATCGACGGCAAGACCATGCCGATCTTCGGCGGCGTCTGGGCGATCTTCGGTCATGGCAATGTCGCCGGCATCGGCGAGGCGCTTTATCAGGTGCGCGACGAACTGCCGACCTTCCGCGCCCACAACGAACAGGCGATGGCGCATGCGGCGATCGCCTATGCCAAGGCCAATTTCCGCCGCCGTTTCATGGCGGCGACCTCTTCGATCGGTCCGGGCGCGCTCAACATGGTGACGGCGGCGGCGCTCGCCCATGTAAACAGGTTGCCCGTCCTGTTTCTCCCCGGCGATGTCTTCGCCAACCGCATCCCCGATCCGGTGCTGCAGCAGGCCGAGGACTTTTCCGACGGCACGGCGACGGTCAATGATTGCTTCCGTCCGGTGTCGCGCTATTTCGACCGCATCACCCGGCCGGAGCAGATCATTCCGGCGCTGAGCCGTGCCATGCAGGTGCTGACCGATCCGGCCGAATGCGGCCCGGTGACGCTGTCGCTGTGCCAGGACGTCCAGGCCGAGGCCTATGATTATCCCGAGAGTTTTTTCGCCGAGCGGGTCTGGCATCAGCGCCGGCCGCGCCCGGACCGTCATGAGCTTGCGGCGGCTGTCGCCGCGCTCAAGGGAGCAAAAAAGCCGCTGGTGATCGCCGGTGGTGGCGTCCTCTATTCCCAGGCCTCGAACGAGCTGGCGAAATTCGTGGAAAACGCCGGTATCCCCGTCTGCGAGACGCAAGGCGGCAAATCCTCGCTGCCGGACGACCATCCGCTCAACATGGCGGCGGTCGGCGTCACCGGCACCTCGGCCGCCAACCGGCTGGCCGAGGAAGCCGATGTCGTGATTGCCATCGGCACGCGCCTGCAGGATTTCACAACGGGCTCGTGGGCGCTGTTCAAGAACTCCGGCAAGACCATCATCGGGCTCAACGTGCAGCCTTTCGACGCCGGCAAGCACCGCGCGCTCCCGCTGGTCACTGACGCAGCCGAGGGTCTGGCCGAACTGGGTGCAGCGCTTAAAGGTTGGAAGGCACCTTCCACCTGGACCGACAATGCGGCCACCGGAAAGACAGCCTGGCAGGCCGAGGCGGCCAAGGTGACCGCGTCGACCAATGCCGCCTATCCGTCGGACGCACAAGTGATCGGCGCCGTGCAGCGCGCGATGGGCTCTGGCGTGACGCTGCTGCATGCCGCCGGCGGCCTGCCGGGCGAGTTGCACAAGCTCTGGCAGGCTGGCGCGCCTGGCTCCTATCACGCCGAATACGGCTTCTCGACCATGGGCTACGAGATCGCCGGCGGGCTCGGCACGAAGATGGCCAAGCCCGACGAGGAGGTGGTCGTCATGATCGGCGACGGCTCCTATCTGATGCTGAATTCCGAGATCGCCACCTCGGTGATGCTCGGCCTCAAGCTCACCATCGTGCTGCTCGACAACAGAGGCTATGGCTGCATCAACCGGCTGCAGATGGCGACCGGTGGCGCCAACTTCAACAATCTCCTGAAGGACTCGCGCCACGAAGTTCTGCCCGATATCGACTTCGCCGCGCATGCCGCGAGCATGGGCGCTATAGCGGAGAAAGTACCGTCGATCGCCGGGCTGGAAGACGCGCTGGAGAAGGCGAAGACGAACAGCCGCACCACCGTGCTGGTCATCGACACCGACCCGCTGGTTTCCACCGATGCCGGCGGCCACTGGTGGGATGTGGCGGTGCCCGAGGTGTCGGCGCGCAGCCAGGTGAACGCGGCGCGCAAGGCCTATGATGAGAGGCGGAAGATGCAGACCGTCGGCGATTGATGTAAAACGCGGCCAAGCCCCTACCTCCCCCTTGTGGGGAGGTCGGACCGAAGGTCCGGGTGGGGGGCCGGCGCCGCCGGCCCCCCCCCCCCCCGCCGCGGCCGCCCCCCCCCCCCCCCCCCCCCCCGCCGGGGGGGGCGGCCCCCCCCCCCGCGCGGGGGGGGCGCCCCCGGCGCCGCACCCCCACCCCGCTGCTTCGCAGCGACCCTCCCCACAAGGGGAAGGGTGAACAAGGACCGGAGTGACGACTTGAAAGCCAAACTGGGCATGTCCCCCATTGCGTGGTGGAACGACGATCTTGCGGAACTCAGCGATGACGTGTCGCTGGAGGAGTGTTTGCGCCAGTCGCGTTCGGCCGGCTTCACCGGCATGGAAATGGGCCGGCGTTTTCCCAATGACCCCGATGTCATGCTGCCGATCCTCAAGGCGGCCGACGTGACTCTGTGCGGCGGCTGGTTCTCCGGCACGCTGGTCGATGGCGAGATGGCCGACAACAAGGATCGCATCCAGCCGATGATCGACCTGTTCAAGGCGGTGAATGCGCCTTGCATCGTCTATGGCGAGGTCGGCCGCTCGATCCAGGGGGACCGTTCGAAGCCGCTTGCCACCAAGCCGAAGCTGTCGGACGACGAGATGAAGACCTATGCCAGACGCGTCACCGAATTCGGCGAGTGGTGCGCCGAACAGGGCATGCCGCTCTCCTACCACCACCATATGGCGGCAGTGGTCGAGACGGAGCCGGAACTCGATGCCTTCATGCGCCATTCCGGCGCCGGCATTCCGCTGCTGCTCGATGCCGGACATCTGGCCTTTGCCGGCGGCGACGTGTTGCGCGCCATCGACAACCATCACAAGCGCATCAGCCATGTGCATGTGAAGGACGTGCGCATGGGCGTGATCGAGAAACTCGACCGCACGAAACAGTCCTTCCTCGACGCGGTGGCGCTGGGTGCCTTCACGGTGCCGGGCGACGGCTCGCTGGATTTCGGCGCCATCGTGCAGCGCTTTGCCGACCATGGCTATGAGGGCTGGTTCGTGGTCGAGGCCGAGCAGGATCCGAAGAAGAACCCGCCGCTCAGGATGGCTCAGGTCGGCTACAAGGAATTGATGCGCGTGATGACCGCCGCCGGCTATACGGTCGAGACGCAAGGGTTTCCCAATGTCTGATCAAGGGGGGGCCTTTTGCGATGGGTTCCCGGCGAAGCCGATTGCTGTAGATTGGCCCGATGAAAGATTCCGAGCACCCCTTCTTCCGGCCGTTGTGGCGGCGTGTCGCCGTCGTTGCGGTCTGCGTTATCTGGTCGATCATCGAATTCACAACCGGCACGCCGTTCTGGGGCGTGCTTGCCCTCGGCTTCGCCGGCTACGCGGTCTGGCAGTTTTTTTACCTCTACAAGCCCGCGGACGACGGCAACGCCGAGCCGAAGGAATAGAGCGGCCTATGACGCAGAAGGCTTACGGCTTGAGCACTGCGCGCATGATGGATCGCGTGCGTTGGAGACTAGCCGCAAGGCCTCTAGCTTCGTCATCCTGGGGCGAAGCAAGGAGCGAAGCGACGCGGCGCAGACCCCGGGATCCATGCCGTGATGTCAAAACAGCCGCTGCGGTGCAGAATTCCGTTCCGCTGCGCTCTTGGACTGGGGTTGCGGCATGGATCCTAGGGTCTTCGCGACGGAGCTTCGCTCCTGCTACGCCCTAGGATGACGAAGTTGTAAGCGCCGGCCAAACTCGAAGATTTGCGATAGTCCTTTCAAACAAACGGCTTGGTTTCAAAGGCCTGTAGCCCGTCAAGCCATGGAATAGGAGAGACACAATGTCGAAGCTGTTGGTGAAGGCCAATAAGGGCCATGGCCGCGTCGCTCATGTGACGCCGCAAATCGCGGGCTGGACCTATGTTGGTTTCGACCTGCATCGGCTGAAGCCGGGCGAGAGCGCGTTCGGGAAGACGGATGATCGCGAAGTCTGCCTGGTGTTCGTCACCGGCAAGGGCAATGCGAGAGCCGGCGGCAAGGAACTCGGCCTGCTCGGCGAGCGCATGTCGCCCTTCGAAGGCAAGCCGTGGTCGGTGTATGTGCCTGAGGGCTCCGACTGGTCGGTAACCGCGGATACCGACCTGGAACTCGCGGTCTGCTCGGCGCCGGGCCTTGGCGGCGGCCTGCCGGTGCGGGTCATCGCACCGGACGATCTCGGCCAGGAGGTGCGCGGCAAGGGCACCAACACGCGCTACGTCACCAACATCCTGCCGGAGGGCAAGCCGGCCGATTCGCTGCTGGTGGTCGAGGTCATCACGCCCGGCGGCCATACGTCGAGCTATCCGCCGCACAAGCATGACCAGGACAATCTGCCTGATGAATCCTATCTCGAGGAAACCTACTATCACCGGCTCAACCCGCCGCAGGGCTTTGCCTTTCAGCGCGTCTACACCGACGCCGACCAGAATGGTCATCGCGCGCTCGACGAAGCGATGGCGATCGAGGACGGCGATGTCGTGCTGGTGCCCAAGGGCTATCATCCCTGCGCCGCCTGTCACGGCTACGACCTCTACTATCTCAACGTGATGGCCGGGCCGAAGCGGACGTGGAAATTCCACAACGCGCCCGAGCACGAATGGCTGATGAAGGCCTGATCTGCTCCTCCAATAGAATGGCTTCAGACAAAGACAGCTCCCCATTCTTGGAAACCAACCCATTGTCGAAAGTCGGCGCCGCCCCTCATAGGGACGGGGAGAAGGAGGCCGGCCACAACCTCGGCATTTCTTCTTGCTACGATGGTGATTGGCGAAACCATCGACGACAGCTGTCCAGCCGATAGATGGGTAACAGTTTGAACCGGATACATAGGTAACAGTTTTCCCCCTTATGATTGGTTCGTCGGCGCGCCAA
>NZ_JAMYKW010000025.1:0-79041 GCF_040317555.1 Mesorhizobium sp. M1406
CAACTCCCCCCACCCCCCCCGCCCCCACCCACAATTCCCCCCCGACCACCCACCTGTTCCCTTCCCCCCCCCCCCCCCCCCCCGGCCCGCCCAACCCCCTGTGCGGGCCCCCCCCGCCCCGGCGACCGATTGAACTTGTTGCCTTGAGAACTGGAACCGTGATGAGCGATGGCGAATCCTACCGCGTCAGGATGACCGGTATTTCCAAACGATACGGCCCTATCCAGACGCTGGACGACGTTTCGCTGGACCTGAAGCCTGGCGAGGTGCTTGGCCTGGTCGGCGACAATGGAGCCGGCAAATCCACCTTGAGCAAGGTTCTATCCGGTGCGGTCATTCCGGATTCCGGCACCATCGAGATCGACGGCAAGGCTGTCTCCTTTTCCTCACCGGCCGATGCCCGCGCCGCACGGGTGGAGATGGTCTACCAGGACCTTTCGCTCTGCGACACGATTGATGTGGCGGGCAATCTCTTCCTCGGCCGCGAGCCGCGCCGCCGCGTTCTCGGCGTCCCCTTTCTCGACAACAAGCGCATGCATGATCAGACGCGCCAGATGCTCGACCGGCTCGGCATCGTCATAGCCGATACCAGGCTCAAGGTCGAAAACCTCTCCGGTGGGCAGCGCCAGTCGATCGCCATCGGCCGCGCCGCCTCTTTCGATCCGTCGGTGCTGATCATGGACGAACCGACAGCGGCTCTTGCGGTGGCGGAAGTCGAAGCGGTTCTGGAGCTCATCCGCGCCGTCAGCGCCCGCGGCGTCAGCGTTATCCTCATCACCCATCGGCTGCAGGATCTGTTCCTGGTCTGCGATCGCATCCAGGTCATGTATGAGGGTTGCAATGTCGCCGAACGCAAGATCGGCGACACCAGCATCGAAGAGGTCGTCAACCTCATCGTCGGCCGCAAGTTCACGGCGCGTTCGGCCCGCGCCAGCCGTGATGAGGCAGCGCAGCCATGAATGTCACGTCATCACCCAGGGATATCAGCGCCTCGCCGCCCAAACGCGGCCACGACACCACCTGGAAGGATGTGGCGATAGCCAATGGCAGCGTCGTCTCGATAGCGCTGTTCTTCCTCGTCGTCTGCGTGGTCTTCTCGCTGACCACCGGCTCTTTCCTGACGACGCCCAATCTGCTCAATATCGTGCGCCAGTCGGCGCCGCTGCTGATCGTTGCGGCAGCCATGACCTTCGTCATCACAACCGGCGGTATCGACCTTTCGGTCGGGTCCGTGCTGGCGCTGACTGCGACGCTGTCGGCTGTCTTGCTGCAGTCCGGCCTGCCGTGGCCGCTCGTCGTCGCCGCCATGCTGGCACTCGGCGCGGCGATCGGTGCTTTACAAGGCTTCTTCATCGCCTATGAGCGGATACCGGCCTTCATCGTCACACTTGCCGGACTCTCGATCATCCGCGGCGTGGCGTTGCTGATCACCGGCGGCTATTCGATCCCGGTTGAGCCGACCAGCTTCTTCGTCAACATCGGCAGGGCCTGGTTTCTCGGTGTGCCGGTACCGGCACTGCTCGCCCTCGTCGTCCTGATCGTTGCCTATCTCGCATTCAACCAGACGCCATTCGGCCGCTATGTCACCGGCATCGGGGCCAATGCCGAAGCCGTGCGCCGCGCCGGTGTCGATACGCGCTTCATGACGCTGTTCGTCTATGTCCTGTCGGGCATGGCGGCGGCGGTGGCCGGCGTTGTTCTTGCCGCCCGGCTCGGTTCCGGCTCGTCGAATTCCGGCCAGGGTTTCGAACTCGATGTCATTGCCGCCGTGGTGCTTGGCGGCACCAGCCTGTTCGGCGGGCGCGGCACGATCATCGGCACCGTGCTCGGCGCGTTGACCGTCGCCGTTATCGGCAACGGCCTGATCCTGTCGCACATGTCGCCCTTCCTGACGCCGATCGTCACCGGCACAATCATCCTCGTTGCCATCTGGCTGAATTTCCGGCTGTTCAAGGGCGCAACGCGGAGCCGCTGACATGGATCATCTGTTCGAAGACAAACCAAGGGAACGGGCGCCCATCGGTGTCCGCTCCGGCACCGTGATGACTGTTACCGGCCCGGTCGCGATCGCCGACATGGGCGTGACGCTTATGCACGAGCATATCCTGCTCGATGGCGCGAAATCGTGGAAATGCCCCTGCCATCCCGACGAGAAGAAGATCGCCGAGCAGCCGGTCAGCATGGAGATCATCGGCGAGTTGCGGATGAACCCCTACATGAACCGCGACAACGTCTCGCTCGACGACAGCGACCTAGCGCTTTCGGAGCTGGCGAAATACCGGGCGCTCGGCGGCCACACCGTGGTCGATGCTACCAATATCGGCATTGGCCGCGATCCGGTGAAGCTGGCACGCATTGCCCGCGCCTCGGGATTGCGGATCGTCATGGGGACAGGCTTCTACCTGCAGCATACCCACCCCGACTGGCTGAAAGCGATGGACGTCGACGACGTCACCGAATTCCTCGTCAACGATGTCGGCGGCGGGTCGGCCCAACCCGAAATCATGGCCGGCATCATCGGCGAGGTCGGCGTCAGCAAGGATTTCACCGACGAGGAACGCAAGTCACTGCGGGCTTCGGCCCGCACGGCCAAGATCACCGGCGTGCCGCTGACCATTCATCTGCCGGGCTGGGAGCGGCTGGCGCATGACGTGCTCGACGTGGTCGAGGCGGAAGGCGCCGATCTCCGGCATACGGTGCTTTGCCACATGAACCCGAGCCACAACGATCTTGCCTATCAGCAAAGCCTCGCCGCGCGCGGTGCCTTCCTGGAATACGACATGATCGGCATGGATTTCTATTATGCCGACCAGGATGCGCAGTCGCCGTCCGACGAGCAGAATGCACGGGCGATCCGCTCGCTGATCGACATGGGGCTACTCGACCGGATTCTGCTGTCGCAGGACGTTTTTCTCAAGATCATGCTGACCCGCTTCGGCGGTTTCGGCTACGGCTTCATCCTCAAGCATTTCGTGCCGAGACTGAAGCGCCATGGTGTCGAGCAATCGGCAATCGACACGATGCTCATCGACAATCCAAAGACTGTGTTCGCCGAGGGCCTCTGAGCCGCGGCTCCAAACAAGGTAGGAGTCTACATGTCCAGGAAGAAGGTTCTTCTCGCAGGCGAGTCCTGGGTCTCGACCGCGACCCACATCAAAGGCTTCGACCAGTTTCCGACCGTGACCTATCACACCGGTGCCGATGAGCTGCTGGCCGCGCTGAAGGACGGTCCGTTCGACGTCACCTTCATGCCGGCGCATGAGGCGCAGCGGAATTTCCCGCAGACCATGGAAACGCTTTCGGCCTACGACGCGGTCGTGCTTTCCGATCTTGGTGCCAACACGCTGTTGCTCCACCCGGACACGTGGGTCCACTCCAAACCGACGCCGAACCGGCTGCGCCTGTTGCGCGACTATGTCGGCAATGGCGGCGGCCTGTTGATGTTCGGCGGCTATTACAGCTTCCAGGGCATCAATGGCGGCGCGCGCTATCACAAGACGCCGGTCGAGGACGTTCTGCCCGTCACCTGCCTGCCGGTGGACGACCGCGTCGAGGTTCCCGAAGGTTATGCGCCGGTCGTTGTCGGCCCGCAGAACCATCCGATCCTTAAGGGCCTCGGCAAGGATTGGCCGATCCTGCTCGGCTTCAACGAAGTCACGGTCAAGGACGGTGCGGAAGTTCTCGCCACCGTTTCCTCCGACTACCGTTCGCTGCCACTGCTGGTGACCGGCAAATATGGCCAAGGCCGCACCGTCGCCTGGGCCTCGGATGTCGGCCCGCACTGGCTGCCGCCGGGCTTCATCGCCTGGAATGGCTACAAGACACTGTTCGAACAGATGCTGGGCTGGGCAACGGCCAGGGATTAGCCATGCGCGTCCATGTCGTCGGCAATGTCTGTGTCGATACGACGTTTCGGCTGGACCGGTTTCCGGCGGCAGGCGAGACGCTGAACGCATCGGAACATGCCGATGGACTTGGCGGTAAGGGTGCGAACCAGGCGGTGGCCGCGGCGCGCACCGGAGCCGATGTCCGCTTCCGTGCGGCGATCGGCAACGATGCCGCCGGAGCCTGGATCACAGAGCAGTTGAGCCGCGAGCTCGATGCCAGCCATCTGACGATGCTGCAGCTGCCCAGCGATCGGTCGACGATCATGGTCGATGCGCGGGGCGAGAACCTCATCGTCACCGGCGCCAGTTGCGCCGCAGCCTTCAATCCCCTGGCCGACGGCGATTTTATCCGATCGGTCGAACGCGGCGACATCGTCGTGGTTCAAGGTAATCTGGACCCTGATATAACGACCGCTTGCCTAAAGGTGGCGCGGGGCGCGGGGGCAACGACGGTCTTCAATCCAAGCCCGCTTGCGGCCGGCCATAGAGCGGGTTTGAGCGACGTCAGTCTCGCCATCGCCAATGCAGGCGAAGCGGCGCAGCTGACCGGAATGAGCAATCCTGACGAGGCAGCCCGCGAAATAATCCGTCAAGGCGCGGGAACCGCCGTCGTGACGCTTGGCGCGCTCGGCTGCCTGGTCGCCGATGGCGAAGGACGGATCGACCGGTTCGTGGCGCCGAGGGTAGCCGTGGTAGACACAAGCGGCGCGGGCGATGTCTTTTGCGGTTGCCTCGCCGGCTGTCTTGCAGCCGGCATGGACCTCGTCGCGGCAGCGCGGATCGCGGTCCGCGCCGCAGCCATCTCGGTCGGGCGTGCCGGCACGCTCGGCTCCTGCCCCGACAGGCGGGAGATGAAACTGCTCATGGAAACGACGGAAGCGGAAACCGCATGACAAAATCCTCAAAACCGGTCGGCCAGGCGACGAATGATGCGCTGCAGTCGATCTTCGGCAGAAGCAAGGTGGTGATCGGCGTTGTTCATCTGGCGCCTCTTCCAGGTGCGCCGCGCTATGATGGTGAAGCGGTCGAGGCCATCTATCAACGTGGCCTCGACGACGCCAAAGCCTATTTGCACGGCGGTTGCGATGGCGTGATCGTCGAGAACCACGGCGACGTTCCGTTTGCCAAGCCCGATGATATCGGGCCGGAAACCTCCGCCTACATGTCCGTCGTCTCAGACCGGATCCGCAGGGAACTCGGCCGGCCGATCGGCATCAACGTGCTTGCCAATGCTTCCATTCCCGCGCTGTCGATCGCCAGTGCCTCCGGCGCTTCCTTCGTCCGCGTCAATCAGTGGGCCAACGCCTATGTCGCCAATGAGGGCCTTATCGAAGGTGAAGCGGCGCGCGCCATGCGCTTCCGCGCCAGGCTTAGGGCCAATGGCATCCGCATCTTCGCCGATGCGCATGTCAAGCATGGCGCCCACGCCATCGTCGGCGACCGGCCGGTCGAGGAACAGGTCAAGGATCTGGTGTTCTTCGATGCCGACGCGGTGATTGCCACTGGCCAGCGCACTGGCCACGCCGCTGATCTCGGCTACATCAGGATGATCAAGGACGCCGCCGGACTGCCGACCCTTGTCGGCAGCGGGGTGACGCCCGACAACGCCAACGATATCCTCGCCATCGTCGACGGCGTCATTGTCGCCAGTTCGCTTAAGCACGATGGCGTGTGGTGGAACCAAGTCGACCCGCAACGGGTGAACGGCTTTATCCGAGGCCTCAAGCGGTGACTTCGGTGCCGGAGATCGACGGCGAGCGGCTGCTGGGCCGCCTCGATGCCTTCGCCCGGATCGGCGCGACACCAGCCGGCGGCGTAAACCGACAGGCGTTCAGCATTGAGGATCGCAGCGCCCGGCGCCTGCTGGCGGGATTGGCGCTCGAGCGCGGCTTCGCGGTTTTTCAGGACGCAATGGCGAACCTCTTCATCCGCCGCGAGGGCACGGATGCCACGCTGCCGCCGCTGCTGATCGGCAGCCACCTCGACAGCCAGCCGACCGGCGGGCGCTTCGATGGAGCGCTCGGCACGCTTTCCGCCTTCGAGACGCTCGAAGCCGTGGAGGACGCGAAGGTCGAAACTCGAATGCCGATCGAGGTCGTCGCCTGGGCCAACGAAGAGGGTAGCCGGTTCGCGCCGGGTGTGATGGGCTCCATGGCCTTCACCGGCGCCGATATTTCCGCATGGCAATCCATAGTCGGCAGCGACGGTGCGTCCCTCGCGGAGGAACTCGCGGCAACCATCTCCGCCTTGCCAGAGGCAACCTTTCGCCCCCTCGGCATGCCGATCTCCGGCTATATCGAGCTCCATATCGAACAGGGACCATCGCTGGAAAAGGAGAGGCTGCCGATCGGTATCGTCACCGCCGTGCAAGGCACGCGCTGGCTGGAAGTCTCCATTGAGGGCGCTGCCGGTCACGCTGGTACAACTGGCCTTGCCTACCGCAGGGATCCAATGGTCGCGGCCGTTGCCGCAATGCACAGGCTGCAGACGACGGTCATGCCGCTCGACAACAGCGCAAGGCTGACGGTGGGCCGGGTCACCGCCAAGCCGGGATCGATCAACGCCATACCGCAGTCGGTGGCCTTCGCCGTCGACATCAGACACCCGCGGGTAGAGCGGCTCGATGCCATCGAAGCCGAAACGCGCCAGGTCTGCGCGGCGGAGGCAGAGGCACAGCATTGCACGGCAATGATCAGGCGGTCGTTCGACATGCCAGGGGCGGCATTCTCTCCCGATATGGTCAAAATTGTCGAGGAGGCCGTCAATTCCCTGCGGCTGCCGCACAAGCAGATGATATCGGGGGCATTCCATGACGCGCTATTCCTCACCCGGGTGGCGCCTGCCGCGATGATTTTTGTGCCATGCCGTGACGGGCTGAGCCACAACGAGGCGGAATATGTGGAGCCCGCCTACGCGGTCACCGGCGCGCGGGTTCTGCTCAAGGCGGCTATTGCGGCAGCCTCGCCGCCATGATCATTCAAGTCACTGCTCTGGCAGGCTGATTGCGATGCGCTTGGTTTCGAGGCGGCGGCGGTCGCCATTCATGCCTGCCCCCTGCCCTTGCACCAACAAACCGTGCAGCTGTGTCCTCACCGCCCTTGTGGGTGTCCGCAAAATGGACGAATAGTCGGGACGGTGCATCGCCCTGAAATTGCCGGTTTGCGGTCCTCAGGTCGTGCAATCGCTAGCCGGATTTCCGAATGGCCAGTCCTGAACCACGCAAGAGAAGAGGGCCGATCGCCACCCGGCTGCTGGCGCTCGACGCGTGGATCGATTCCTCGCTCTACGAGATCGGTTTCACGGCGCGCCAATTCTGGGAATCCGCGACGATCTTTTCGCGGCGCTTCCGCGTCAGCGGCTGGCGCCGCGGCATCATCGAACTGTTGAGCGAAGGTTTCACACTCGGCGCCGGCGGCATTGTGGTGATGCTGGCGCTCGCCATACCAGCTTTCCAGGACACGGCCGGCGACTGGCGCGCCCAGGGCGACTTCGCGGTTACCTTCCTCGACCGCTACGGCAACGAGATCGGCCAGCGCGGCATCATCCAGCGGGATTCCGTCCCAGTCGACGAGATGCCCGATCATGTCATCAAGGCGGTTCTCGCCACGGAGGACCGCCGCTTCTTCGATCACTACGGCATCGATGTATTGGGCCTTTCACGCGCGATCTTCGAGAATGTGCGGGCGAATTCCGTCGTCCAGGGCGGCTCAAGCATCACCCAGCAGCTGGCCAAGAACCTGTTCCTGACCAATGAGCGCACATTGGAGCGCAAGATCAAGGAAGCTTTCCTGTCTCTGTGGCTCGAGGCCAATCTGTCGAAGAAGGAAATCCTGCAGCTCTATCTCGACCGCGCCTATATGGGCGGCGGCACATTCGGCATCGAGGCGGCCGCCGATTTCTATTTCGGCAAAAGCGTCAAGGATCTGAACCTCGCCGAGGCGGCGATGCTGGCCGGGCTGTTCAAGGCGCCGACCAAATATGCGCCGCACATCAACCTGCCTGCGGCGCGTGCGCGCGCCAATGTGGTGCTGTCCAACCTTGTCGATTCCGGTTTCATGACCGAAGGCCAGGTCCTGCAGGCAAGGCTGCACCCGGCCGACGTCGTCGATCGCGGCGAACAGAAGAGCCCGGACTATTACCTCGACTGGGCGTTCGACGAGGTCAAGAAGATCGCCAAACCGGGTCAGCACTCACTCGTTGCCCACACCACCTTCGACGCCAACATCCAGAAGGCGGCGGAAGAATCGGTGGAGTTCCACCTGCGCCAGTTCGGGAAGGAATATAACGTCACCGAGGGCGCGGTGGTCGTCATCGAAACCAACGGCGCCGTCAGAGCTATCGTCGGTGGCCGCGACTATGGCGCCAGCCAGTTCAACCGCGCCACCAAGGCGCTTCGCCAAACCGGATCATCGTTCAAGCCCTATGTCTATGCCACGGCGATGGAGCACGGTTTCACGCCCAATTCCATCATTTCCGGCGGCCCGATCAGCTGGGGCAGCTGGTCGCCGCACAATTACAGCGGCGGATCGGCGGGCAACGTCACGCTGATCATGGCAATGGCCAAGTCGATCAACACCGTGCCGGTGCGGCTGGCCAAGGACCATCTCGGCATCGGCCCGATCAAGGCCATGGCAGAGGCGATGGGTGTGGAATCGCCGCTCGAATCGCACAAGACGATGGTGCTTGGCACTTCCGGCATGACGGTGATGGACCAGGCGACGGGCTACAGCGTGTTCGCCGACAACGGCTTCGTCGGCTCGCGGCACGGCATCACCCAGTTGGTGACCCGCACCGGCGACGTGGTCTATGATTTCGCCAAGGATGCGCCGCCGCCACACCGGGTGCTGTCGGAGCAGGCGCTGAAATCGATGAATACGATGCTGGCGGCGGTGCCGGTGATGGGCACGGCGCGGCGGGCCCAACTTCCCAACATCGTCGTCGCCGGCAAGACCGGCACGACGCAATCCTACCGCGACGCCTGGTTTGTCGGCTTCACCGGCAACTACACGGCGGCGGTATGGATGGGCAACGACGACTTCACGCCGACCAAGAACATGACGGGCGGCTCGCTGCCGGCGATGGTGTGGCAGCGACTGATGATCTACGCGCACCAGAACATCGACCTCAAGCCGATCCCGGGCATCGACAAACCCTTTGTCGACGAGGAGATCGCGGCCAAGGCCGAGGAAGCGCAGAAGAAGAGCGACGCGCAGGCGGCGGCCGATGCCGCGGCTGAACGGCCGGCGGTGCTGTCCAGCCGGACCACGCAGACGCTGCGGGACATGACCAAACTGTTCCAGTCGCCGCTGGCCCTCGATGCGCCTCAATCGCCGGAGACGCTGTCGGCACTGTGATCCTTTCCGACTGGGCGGATCATTCCGACTGGCTTGGGCGGGCAAATCCATCGGCCCGCTTGCCACAAGGCCCCACGCCGCGATATCCCCGAGCGGCAACTCTTCGTGTCCCCGGCCCTTCATGCTCAAGAATGCCTTCCTGACACTGCTTTCGCTTGCCATAGCCATCGTCGGCGGTGGCGGCAGCGTCTGGTATGCGCTGAAAGTCCAGGATGGTGCCGGCGCCATCCGGATCGGCCAATGGACGGCCTTTCCCGACATCGGCACGCCGTCCGCCGATCCTTATTCCAAGGCCCGCGTGGCGCGCGAGGGCGTGCTTGCGCTCGGCCGCGCCGAAGGGCTGTCCTTCGTGGCCGCGCGCGACGCGGGCGGCGCCGAGCTCAGGCGCGAATGCACCTACACGATCGCGGGTGGTTTTCCGACGGCACGGTTCTGGACGCTCTATGCCGCCGACCAGTCGCTCGGCGTGGTCGAAACCGGCAAAACCCGGCTAGCCGCACTACAATCCTATGGGGTTGTGCGCCAGCCCGACAATTCGGTCATCATTTCCGCCGGCCATTATCCGATGCCGGGCAACTGGCTGCTGACCGACGGCTACGGCAGGATGTATTTCGTGCTGACCTTCTACGACACGCCGATCGCCAGCAGCACCGGCCTGTCGGACGTTTCGCTGCCGCGGATCGTAAAGGTCGGCTGCGATGCGTAGTTTCCATGCGGCGATGCGCAGGCTTTTTCATGCGGTCCTGCTCGGCCTGCTCGGCGCCGGCATCGTGCACATCGTCGTGCTGTTTCTGGTGCCTGAATTTTCCGAACGCGATGCCTGGTCGCGTCTGTCCATGGCCTCGGATCTCTACAAGATGACCCGGCTCGATGCCGAGGCTGGTGGCGCGCCCGTGGTGAAATCCGTCGATCCGCTGTTTTATGCTACGGCATGTCGGTTCGACCTGGGCGAAGGCATGGTCCGCATCAAGGCGCCTGGACATGTTCCGTTCTGGTCGGTGTCGGTTTATGACCGCAGCGGCCACAACATCTATTCCTTCAACGACCACACCACGACTGAGGGCGTGCTGGATGCCGTCGTGCTGACGCCGGCGCAGATGATCGACGTGCGCAAGGACCTTCCCGAGGAGCTTCAGGGAGCGATCTTCGTCGAAGCGCCGATCGAGGAAGGCATCTTCGTCATCCGTGCCTTCGTACCCGATGACAGCTGGAAGCCGATCGTGTCGCGCTTCTTCGAGCAGAGTTCCTGCGAGTTGCAGGACTTCTAGTGGTGCGGAACCGGCTTGGTCCCTGGCGACCCTGGCTTGCCGGGATCGACCGGCCGCACGTCGCCCCCATGAGACCGCTCGTAGCGGATGCCGGGAAAGATGATCACCGCCGCCGGAATTTCGGCGGTTTGCTTTGTCCGATTGCTAGGTGCCGTTCTCGGCACGAAAGACAGTACCATGCCCATGATTCGCGCATTCCTCTCGGTTTCCCCGGAGCACAACGCAACGCCTCCAAATATCATTAAGGCCGGCAGAGGGTTAACGGAGCGCTAACGGATCGTCGCTAATTTGACCTTTGTCTTGAGGTCAGGACGTCCTGACCGGACACTCGCGAAACCGACATAGTCCCGGTGGAGCGTGGTCGAGATTGTGTCGAGTACGGGCGTATCCTTCGTGTCATCTTCGGACTTCAGGCAAATCGCGGTACGCAAAGACTCGGGAAAGGCCGAAAGGCTGTTCCGCGCCGCGGTGTCGGCATTCTGCTCGCTCACCCGCCCTTCACGCCGTGAGATCGGCCAGCTCGAAGACTTGACGCTGCCGCTGTTCAACGATGTCTCCGTCGAGTCTCGCCGTTACGTGGCAGCCGCCCTTTCCGAATGCGAATATGCCCCCGCCGCTTTGGTGCGCCGTCTCTGCGAGGAACCGGTCGACATTGCCGCTCCCTTGCTCATCCGCTCACGCGCCGTCAGCAACATCGATCTCATCGCGCTGATCGGGCGGCACGGACTGCCACATGCACGCGCCATCGCGCGCCGCAAGGACCTGAACCCGACCATAGCCGACCTGATCCGGGCCCTCGAAAGGCCAACTCTGGTGCGAATGCGGGAGCCGGAAGCGAACGTCATCGCGGCAGACACGATCGCGCCTGCGAGCACCGAAGCTGCCGTCGACGAGCCCAGCAGAGAACAGGTGGCCGGCGCTGCCGCCGAAAGTGCACGGCGCAGGCTGCGTTCCATGATGCGCACCGGCGACGAAGCGGCAGCGACGAACGCCGATCCTTTCACGGGCGCGGATACCTATGTGAAATTGCGCGAGACGGCGCTGACCGGAAACGCCGCGTTCTTCCAGACCGCACTCGCCGATGCGCTCGATATCGATTTCTCGATCGCGCGCGCGCTCACCGCCAATCAGAATTATGCCTCGCTGCTTGCCGCACTGCGCTCGCTCGACCTCAGCGAGGACAGGGCATTTCTGATCACCGTTGCGGTCTATCCCAGCCAGTTCCCGCATCCGCAGGCAATCCGCACCTTCCTCGACCGCTACCGGCTCCTGCATCGCGAAGCAGCCGTCGACAAGGTGCGGCTCTGGAAAGCCGAAACCCTTTCAAGGGCGGTTCGCGAGGCAGCACCCGCAAACAGCGATATCCGCACGGCATCGAACAGTGACGATGCGGCGGCTTCCTCCGGCTTCAGGGCGTCTTCACGGAAATAAGCTCCTCGACGGGCACGGTGCCCGCCTCGATCTCGACTACCCAGATGTCGGGATCGAATTTTTTCTCCCTTTCCAGCCTGGCATCGAGCACGGCGGCATCGTCGCCGGCCCCGAGCAGAGTGAAAAACCGGTCGTCGGGCTTGGCCGAATCGTAGCTCGTCTGCGGCGCCGGGCCGAACAGGGCAACTTCGCCCAGCCTGCCCCGCGTCACGACGAACACAGCACCGGCCTCGGTCGCGCCGCGCTTGACCACGGCTGCAAATCCGCCGGCGCTGAACACCCGGCGCAACAGGGCCGAGACCCATAGATCCGATGTGACGCGCATGAGAGAACTCCGCTAATGCATGTCGCCTAAATGTGCCCCGGTTTTGGGACAACGACATGCATGGAAACAAGGGGCTCTATCGATATTTCAGCCGCTCGGCGAGCCGTCGTTTCAGCCGTCAGTTGGTCAGGCCGATCTCACGCATCTTGACGTAGACGATCTCGTCGGGCTCGCCCGTCTGCGGCAGCCCGAACAGCGACTGGAATTCCTTGATTGCCGCCTTGGTGCGCGCGCCGACGACGCCGTCCAACTGCATGTCGTCATTGCCGAACGCCTTGAGCCCGGCCTGGATCTTGACGATGCGGGCATCGGGCGCCTGGTCGGCACTCGCCTGGTCGGCATTCGTCTGCCCGGAATTCGTCTGTAACGACACCGGAACGGCGACCGGCGTGTCCGGGCGCGGGCGCGGCCTGGGTACGACGGAGGCGGTTTTCGGCGTCGCGCCCAGTTGATCCAGCAGCAGCGCGTCGATCTCGCCGGACGTGTTGAGCCCGACCTTCTGCTGATAGGCCTGGATGGCCTTGCGCGTGTTGGGTCCGGAAATGCCGTCGACCGTTCCGGAATAGAAATCGAGATCCTTGAGTATGCCTTGCACCTGCTCGACCACCGGATCGCCCTTGATCGGTGCCGGCGCGCCGGATGGCCGCAGGATGTTGAATGTCGTCTCCGGTTCGTCGGACGCCGCGTGCGGAAAGCCCTCGATGCTGCGGGTCGCGAAGAACGCGCCAGCATGCGGGAAAGGCTGGTACCACAAGGCATTCGCGGAAACGTAGAACAGCGTCACCAGGAATGCCGTCGAGCCACCCACCAGGACGGGATTGCGCGAGATCATGCCGCCGACGGCGACGGCGCCATCCTGAAGGGCATTGCTGGGGCGCTTGACCGGCTTCTTAGGCTGTCTTGCGGAGCGAGCCATTTCTGTCCCCTTTCGCCATAGCCACAGGCATGGTCAGCACGCCGGCTTTCTCCGCCTGGCGTCCCTTCGGTCCGTTCACCGGCAGGCTGATGGTCACCGTGGTGCCCTCGCCCGGCATGCTTTCGATGGACATCGTGCCTTCGTGCAAGGCCACCAGGCCCTTGACCAGCGAAAGGCCAAGACCTGTCCCTTCGAAACGGCGGGTATAGTCGTTCTGGATCTGCATGAAGGGCTTGCCGAGATTGGCAAAATCCTCCTCGGCTATGCCGATGCCGGTGTCCCTGACCCAGAAATGCAGACGCGAACCGATCCGCTTGGCGCCGACGACGACATCGCCGCCATCGGGGGTGAATTTGATCGCATTGGAGACAAGGTTGATGAGCATCTGCTGCACGGCACGCCGATCGGCATTGATGTCGCCAGCGTCCGGCGCGATCTGCGCCCGCAGATCAATGTTCTTGGCCTGCGCCTGCAGCTGCATCATGGACTGGCACATGTCGACCGCTTCGGCGAACCGGAATGGCTCCGGTTCAGTCGCATAGACGCCCGATTCGATCCTGGACACGTCGAGTATCGAGGTCACGACGGCCAGCAGATGCTGGCCCGAATCCCTCACCAGGCCGACATATTCCTTCTGCCGCGGATCCTTGAAGGCGCCGAACATCTCATGCAGCAGCATGTCCGAGAAGCCGATGATGGCATTCAGCGGCGTGCGCAGTTCATGGCTGACCACCGCCAGGAAGCGCCCCTTCGCCACCTCGGCGGACGCGGCCGCCTCATTGGCCGCCGCGAGATCCTCGCGCAGCCGGGCAATCTCGTCATTCTCGCGCAGGACAAGCGTGAAGACGTCGCCCTGTTCCTCACTCCGCACCAGATCGAGCGAGAACGGCCGATAATTGTCGGCCGCCACGCGATTGTCATTTTGGCCATTGCCGTTCTGAGGCAGCCTGACGCGCAATTCGAGCCGGCGCGACCGCGCGCCATCGCGCATGTCGGCCAGGGCGCTGAGATAGGAGACGCGATCCGAGAGATGAATGCGATCGAAGAAGCCATTTCCTGATAGCAGTTCGGCTGGCAATTTCAAAAGCGTGCGCGCCTTTGGCGAAGCGTCCAGAACCTCGCCATGACGGGCGACGCGCAAGACCACCGCATCGATGATGTCTTCGAGCCGATCGGCCGTGTCCACGACATCGGCCGCGGCGGTCGTGTCGCGAAACACCGACGCGCGCGGGATCAGTGTGAGCGCCCAGGCCAATGGCACCAGCCAGTGCCAGGTAGCAATCTGCGCTCCTGCGAACGGGAACACGGTTGCAGCCAGAGGCTGTGCCAAAATGGCGGCGGCGGCCGATACGGCTCCCCAAAGTGCCGCACGCCGCGAGGCACCGATCCACCAGGTTTCGAATGGCAATGCCACGACCAGCATGGCGACAGGTGAACTCAGCCCGCCCGCGGCGGCAATGAGACTGCCGAGAGAAACGCCCGCCACTGCCAGGGCGAGCTGACTTGCGATCGCCATCTTGCCGGTCGCCGCCACCAGCAAGGCGACGAACCAGCACAGGCCAAAGGCCGCGAAGATGGCGGCCATGGTGACGGCGGCGCCCATGCCTGAAGTGACCAGCGTGACCGCGGCGCCAGCGGCAAAGAAAGGAGCGGCGAGCATGACCCCGATGAAGCGGCGCTGGCGCTCGCGGTCGCTCCGCCCAAGGATGGACGGATGGACCATACGTTCGCAACCGGCGGCAATCGCGCCAGGCAATTCAACGTATCTGGCCTTGATTGAACTCAACTCAACGCACCCGTAATCGTTGTGGACAGCTCTGCTTTGCAGATCGTTCTGGTTGGCTCTGAAACTCGCATCCAGCGTTTAAGGAATGGATAAGGCAGGGCCGACCAAGGCCCCGGCCTGCGGCAAATATCGGGATGCCGGCAGCCGAAAGCCCGGGCAAATGCAGCCATAGTAAACGGAGGGTTATTCGGCGACCCGTGCCCATTGGCAGAGCGCGGACTCCCAGCTTTCAGGAAAAAGCAGGAAAAGCATGGAGATAGATGGTTATTTCGCGTTAAGAAAAATCATTCGGATTTGAGACAAATCGATTGCGCAACGGCGCGTTTCGAATTTGCCTAAAATTTGAGGAAAATTCTCACTTAGCCCGCAAGCCGTCCTTTGCGCATGTGTGCCAACATCCTGCCTACAAAAGAGGTCATGCCATATGGATGCATGATCCGGTCACGACGAGAGGACAAGGGCATGGTCTTCCTGATAAGAATGGCTTTCTGGTTTTCGCTGGTGCTGCTGGCGCTGCCGCTGACTGTTGGCCCCGATGAAACCGGCCGCGAAAGTGTTGGCCCGATCCAGGCCTTGTTTGCGGCGCGCGAAGCGGTTGGCGACATCGCCGGCATTTGCGAACGCAAGCCCGATGTCTGCGAGACCGGCAAGTCGGCGATGCACACCATCACCGCCCGCGCCAAGGAGACCGCCAAGATCGCGGCAGCGATGCTGGACGACAAGTCCGCCGCCGGCCCTGACACATCGACGATGACCGGCAGCGTGCCGGAGGAAGTCGTCTTGCCCGAGACAGTCAACCTGCCGGCACAGAATTAAGCCGTTTCGACGGCGCACCGCGGGCTATCTGCCCTCTCGACGCCCGCGGTGTCCTTGTTTTTTCCGTGACGCGGCGCCGTCGCGTAACTATATCCGGGCCATGACCACCACGATCCAGACGATCCGCGACGATTTTTCGTTCCTTGAGGAATGGGAAGACCGCTATCGCTACGTCATCGAACTCGGCGAGGCACTGCCGCCGTTTCCGGACGAGGAGCGCAGCGCCGCCAACAAGGTGCCGGGCTGCGTCAGTCAGGTCTGGCTGACCACCGAACAGGGGCCTGGAGCCGATCCGGTCATCACCTTCACCGGCGATTCGGACGCTCATATCGTGCGTGGACTGGTCGCGATCATGCTGGCGCTGTTTTCCGGCAGGGCCGCCAGCGAAATCCAGAAGACCGACGCGGAAGCGACATTGAAAGAGCTCGGCCTCGACGAGCATCTGTCGCCGCAGCGCGCCAATGGCCTCCGCTCGATGGTCAAGCGCATCAAGCGCGACGCCGAGGCGGCGCTCAAGCAAACCGCCTGAAAGCGTTTCATACGCTCCACTCGATCAGCGCGTTACCGCCCCTGCAAAATCAAACGGCGCCCGAAGGCGCCGTTAAAGTCGATCAATCCGGCTGGCAGCGATTACCGCGCTTTGCGCTTGCGGCCGAGGCCCATCTTCTTGGCCAACTGGGACCGGGCAGCGGCATAGTTGGGTGCAACCATCGGATAGGTCGGGTCGAGGTTCCACTTTTCGCGATACTGATCCGGCGTCAGGTCATAGTGGGTCATCAGGTGGCGCTTCAGCGACTTGAACTTCTTGCCGTCTTCAAGGCAGACAATGTAGTCGTCATGAACCGAGCGCTTCGGGTTGACCGCCGGCTTTTGCTTGTCGGCAGGTGGCTGTTCGGCGGTTCCGCCCACACGGCCGAGCGCGGCATGGACGTCGGATATCAAGCTCGGCAATTCGCCGACCGGCACGGGATTGTTGCTGACATAGGCGGCCACCACATCGGCGGTCAACTCGATCAGCGCATCGCTGTTTCTGGAAGGTGTTTCGACAATATCCATGGTCTTCAGGCCCCAACAAGAGTTACTTCGATCTGCGCCCTTTTTACAGCCAGGGCATTGCACGAATTTTGTGCAGCTAGAGCTTCTGCGATTCGTGTCACGGGCACATCAATGACCCTGCGGACCAAGTAAGTCAATTCACCCTTTGCGCTATATTGAACGATGCTGGTCAATCATTCCCCGATCAGCTTCAATCTTTCGTGCATTGTGTAATTTATCGATATTTCTCGCGCCAACCAGCAACGGCTGACGCCACGTCAGCTCTCCGTTACATTCGCGGTAACTCACAAATCAGGTTTCAATGCTTGATTTTTCTTGGCTATTGCACGCGCAAACTTGGTTGTTCACGCCCGCACTCAAAACCACAGGTTGCCGCCGTCGCGAAAGCAATCACGCGACACGCCGTGCATCGTCCGGTCATCCGCGGAACGGTCCCATTCGGGTATGCCGCCTGGTTCTGGGACTTGCCCAAAGGTATTTGCGCACATTGAGCGCGTCGCCAAACGGCACATTGGCCACTTGCCAAGCCGCGAATACGGTCGCATGAGACTGGCCGGCAAAGACCAGAGTTAGCGAAGCAACGGCGAAAGCCGCGTCAGTCCGAGACCAAATAGTCATCATCTCTCCTCCCGGCTCATCTTCTGGAGCCGACACAACCTATACGCCACGGCTCTTGAACCCGCCCTGATCGACGTGTTCATTCCCATTCAAGATTACTTCCCCAATCAAGATACCGGCAAAGCGAGACGCAATGACCAAGACATCCGCATTTCCGATCGTAAGCCCGCCAACGCCCGAGAAGCGGCCGGTTTTCGACACGCATCACGGCATCACAAGAACCGACGACTATGCCTGGCTGCGGGCCGAGAACTGGCAGGAAATGTTCCGGGATCCGTCATTGCTCGATGCGGGGATACGCGCCGAACTCGAGGCGGAGAACGCCTACCAGTCAAAGCTGATGGCCGACACGGTCGAGCTGCAAAAGCAGCTTTTCAAGGAGATGAAGGGCCGCATCAAGGAAGACGATTCTTCCGTGCCGATGAAGGATGGGCCCCATGCCTATGGTTCGTCCTTCAAGCTTGGCGGCGAGCAGCCGCGCTATTTCCGCATGCCGCGCGACGGTGGCGCCGAGCATATCCTGCTCGATGGCGACGCGGAGGCCGAAGGCAAGCCCTATTTCCGTCTTGGCGGCGTCGATCACTCGGCCGACCACGCCAAGCTTTTGTGGGCATTCGACGACAAGGGCTCCGAATTCTACACGCTTCGCGTGCGCGACCTTGCCGATGGCAAGGAGCTTGCCGACCAGATTTCCGACACCGGCGGTTCAGGCGTCTGGAACGCCCGCAATGACGGCTTCTTCTACACCCGTCTCGACCCCAACCATCGCCCGTCCAAGGTGCTGTTCCATGCGCTGGGCACCAGCCCGGAAAGCGACCGGCTGGTCTATGAGGAAACCGATCCCGGTTTCTTCATGAATGTCGACGGCACCCGCAACAACGAATGGATCATGATCGGCATCAACGATCACGAGACGTCGGAATACCGCCTGATGCGCGCCAATGATCCGTTTGCCGAACCGAAACTAGTATCGCCGCGCGAGATTGGCCTCCAGTACGATCTGGAAGAAGGCGGCGACATCTTCTTCATCCTGACCAATGCCGACGGCGCCAAGGACTTCAAGATCATGACGGCGCCGGCGAGCGATCCAGTACGCGCCAACTGGCAGGAACTGGTGCCGCACGAGCCCGGCCGGCTGATCCTGTCGGTAATCGGCTTCAGGGATCACATGGTCCGGCTCGAACGCAAGGAAGGCCTGCCACGCATCGTCGTGCGCGACCGCACCAGCGGCGAAGAGCATCTTTTGTCCCTGGACGAGGAGGCTTTCTCGCTCGGCCTGTCGGGTTCCTATGAGTACGACACCGAGATCATGCGCTTTTCCTATTCGTCGATGACGACGCCGGCCCAGGTGTTCGACTACAATATGCGCACTCGCGAGCGGGTGCTGCTCAAGACCCAGGAAGTGCCGTCCGGCCATGATGCGGACCACTATGTCACGCGGCGGCTTATGGCGCCGGCCAGCGATGGCGAACTGGTGCCGATCTCGCTCTTGCACCACCGCGACACGCCGCTGGATGGATCCGCGCCTTGCCTGCTCTACGGCTACGGCTCCTATGGCATCGCCGTGCCGGCCGCTTTCAACACCAACTGGTTTTCACTGGTCGACCGCGGCTTTGTCTTCGCCATCGCCCACGTCCGCGGCGGCAAGGACAAGGGCTATGGCTGGTACGACGACGGCAAGCGGGCGCACAAGATGAACACGTTCACGGATTTCATCGCCTGTGCGCGCCACCTTGTTGCCGAGCGCTACACCGCGCATGACCGCATCGTCGCGCAAGGCGGTTCGGCCGGCGGCATGCTGATGGGCGCCGTCGCCAACATGGCGCCGGACTGTTTCGGCGGCATCGTCGCCGAGGTTCCGTTCGTCGATGTGCTGACGACGATGCTCGACGCCAGCCTGCCACTGACGCCGCCGGAATGGCCTGAATGGGGCAATCCGATCGCGTCGGCAGACGATTACCGGACCATTGCCGCCTATTCGCCTTATGACAATGTCGCCGCGCTCAACTATCCGCCGATCCTGGCGCTGGCCGGACTCACCGATCCGCGGGTCACCTATTGGGAACCGGCCAAATGGGTGGCGCGGCTGCGCGACCGCAAGAGCGGGGACAATCCGGTGCTGTTCAAGATCAACATGGATTCCGGACACGCCGGTGCCTCCGGCCGGTTTTCGCGACTGGAGGAAATCGCCTATACCTATTCGTTTGCACTGAAGGTGATGGGCAAGCTGCAGCTTACGGGAGAAATCGACCGATGATCGATCTCGCTACATTGATCGCTTATGTCGCGGTTGTGCTCGGCTTCGTCTTTATTCCGGGCCCAGCCACGCTCCTTACCATAGCGCGGGCAACGAGCTCCGGAACCAAGGTTGGCATCGCCACCGGCGCGGGGATCGCGGCCGGCGATGTGTTTCACACCGTCATGGCGATGGTCGGCATCTCGGCGATCATCGCCACGTCGGCGACGCTGTTCAGCCTCATAAAATACATGGGCGCGGCCTACCTGGTTTATCTCGGCATTCGCGCGATCACTGAGAAGACACCGGCCAACCCGGCTGCAGGCGCGCTCGCGATCTCCGCCGGCAAGGCGTTTCGACAGGCTGTCCTGACCGAAGTGCTCAACCCCAAGACAGCGCTTTTCTTTCTCGCTTTCCTGCCTCAGTTCGTGCGGCCTGAAAACGGATCGATAATACTTCAGTTGACCACATTGGGGGTTATCTTCGTCTTACTCGGCCTTTTCAGCACGGTCGTCTTTGCAGTGAGTGCCGGTCGGCTCGGCGTGTTCCTCCGCCGAAATCCGACGGTGCTGAAATGGCAAGGCAAGGTTGTTGGCGGCATCTACTGTGCTCTGGGTGTTCGGCTCGCGCTGCAGCAGCGCTGACGGGGAAGCTGCGTGGTCCGCCAGTCGCCTTGGCGATCATGACTTTTTGAATTCCGCGCTGCTCATTTTGCTCGCAATTGCGATGGCCGCGCGCTACCCAGTGCGCGGCTTTTCCTAGCCCGACAGCCCCAATCGCGTAAAGGTCCATCATGCTGCTCGTCGACGTCTATCTCGACAAATCGCCCATCCAGGGCATCGGCGTCTTTGCCAAGAACGCCATTCCCCGCGGCACGCTGATCTGGAAGCTGGATCCAAGGTTCGACCGGCTCATCGACGTCGAAACTTATGAGCGCGAAGCCGGGCCGGTGAAGAACTATCTCGACCGCTACTCCTATCCCGACCGGCGCGACCCGAACTACATCGTCTTCGAAGCCGACGACGCGCGCTACATGAACCATGCCGATGAGCCGAATTGCGACGTTTCCTCGCCCGAGGAGACCTTTGCGCTGCGCGACATCGCTCCCGGCGAGGAGTTGACCTGCAACTACAACCATTTCTTCGAAACAGGCTTCGACTTTCTCGGCGACCGCCACCTGTCATCCGACGACTAGTTCGCCGTCTTCTTGCGCGCCGGATAGCCGTTGGGATGCGGCGGTATCGCCTTGAGATATGCGGCGATGGCCGCACGGTCCTCCGGCGTCAATTGGGCCATGTTGCGCTGCACGTCGACCATGGCGCCGCCGACGGAATCGAAGTCAGGCGTAAAACCAGTTTCGAGGTAGTTGGCGATGTCGGCTTCCGACCAATTGCCGATACCGCCCTCGCCCGATGTGATGTTGGGCACGATGCCCTTGCCCTCGGCAGCCACGGCACCTGCCAGCCACTCGCTCTTTTCTGTGCCGCCGGCAAAGTCGCGCGGCGTGTGGCATTCGCCGCAGTGACCCGGCCCCTCGACTAGGTAACGGCCGGCCATCACTGGGTCAGGCGTGCCTTCGGGAAATGCCACGACCGGTTGGTCATTGAGGTAGAGGAATTTCCACAGACCAATGCCGCGACGAATGTTGAAGGGGAAACCGAGGGAATTCGCGGGCGCCTTGCCGGCGACGGCCGGCAACGTCTTCAGGAAGGCGTAGAGATCGGCAATGTCGGCCGGGTTCATGCGCGCGTAGGAGGCATAGGGAAACGCCGGATAAAAATGTTCGCCAGAGGGCGACACGCCCTTCAGCATGGCGTTGGCGAGGTCCTCGACCGACCATGTGCCGATGCCATCCTTGGGGTCTTGCGAAATGTTGGGCGGAACGAAGGTTCCGAACGGCGTCTTGAGTTCGAGACCACCCACGAGTTGAAGCCGCGCATCGCCCTGCGAACCCGGCTTTGCATGGCAGGAGGTGCAGCCGCCGGCATAGAAGATGCGCTTGCCCTTGACCGCGTCGCCCGGCCCCAGCTTGGCCAGCGTCTCACTGTTGAGCTTCACCGGCGCCGATAGGACCCACCCGGCAGCCGCGCCGACGCCGCCCAGAACGACGAGGGCGCCAACGAGTTTTTTCAGCCGGCGCATCGCCCGCTGTCAGCTCTTTTTCACCCGGTACGTCTGGTGGCAGGTGCCGCAATTGGACGCGATGGTGCCAAACTGCGTCTTCAACGCATCGACATCGGCAGGAGCGGCGGCGACCCCTGCCTTGATGTCGGCCAGATATTTGTCGTTGGCGGCCTTGAAGCCAGCCATGTCTTCCCAGATCTTCGGCGACGCCGTGGTATCGCCGGTGTTGCTGCCCGCCGGGAACAGCGCGTCGACATCCAATTTCTCCTCATTCGCTTGCAAGGCCTGCAGTGCCGTCAGCACCCCCGCGGCGTCAAAAGGCTCCTCGCCCTTGACCACTTTCGACAGGCCGCCGGCGATCTTTCCACGCTCCTTCATCAGAGCCTGCCGGTCGAGGATCGGGCGGCGAAGGCCGCCGACGCCGCGAGGGCGAGCATTGAGATGGCGATGACAAGCTTTCTCATTCATTTGGCTCCATGATGAAGGCATTTCGGGACGGGACGTTAACGGATGCCACAGGGAGAAAATTCCCTTCCCTGGATGATTTTTACTGCGACCCCGCAAAAGAAAAGCCCCGGATGCCGGGGCTTTTCTGGAGATCGGTCAGGCCTTCGCTTTTTCGTAGAGTTCGAGTACGTGATCCCAGTTGATCAGGCTGTCGACGAACGCCTCAAGATATTTCGGCCGGGCGTTGCGATAGTCGATGTAATAGGAGTGTTCCCAGACATCGACGCCGAGGATCGGCGACGCGCCATGGACGAGCGGGTTCTCGCCATTCGGCGTCTTCGAGATCGCCAGCTTGCCGTCCTTGACCGAGACCCAGGCCCAGCCGGAGCCGAACTGCGTCGTGCCGGCGGCAATGAAGTCGGCCTTGAACTTGTCGTAGCCGCCGAGATCGCTGTCGACCGCCTTCTGCAGGGCGCCCGGCAGCTTGTTGCCGCCGCCGCCCTTTTTCATCCACTTCCAGAAATGGATGTGGTTGTAGTGCTGGGCGGCATTGTTGAAGAGACCGGCATTCTTGCCGAATGACTGCTTGACCACATCTTCGACCGACAGATCGCCCAGGCCGGCCTCGGCAGCGAGCTTGTTGCCGTTGTCGACATAGGCCTTGTGGTGCTTATCGTGGTGATATTCCAGCGTCTCTTTCGACATGTAAGGCTGCAAGGCCTCATAGTCGTAGGGCAGAGCGGGCAATTCAAAAGCCATGGATGGTACTCCCTCGTGGAAAAATCCGGTGTCGATACCGGACTAAGATAGGTCTGGGATGGGTTGGGGCAACTCCGGAATGGAGCACCGATCGCCTTTTTATCCGCTCAGGCGGCGGAAGTCGAATGCGCCCAATCCCAATAGAGTTCGCGCGCCTTCTTGGCCACCGGACCGGGCTGCAGATTGCGATCCTCGATACGGGTGATCGGCACCACCTTGGAATGGTTTCCGGTCGAGAAGATTTCGTCCGCTTCGAGGAAGTCGCGCACCGACAGCGTCTTTTCGGTGGTCTTGAAGCCATACTCGCCAAGCAGCGTCATGGTCCGCGAGCGGGTGATGCCGGACAGGAAGGTGCCGTTCGGCGCCGGCGTCATCACGTGGCCGTCCTTGACCAGGAAGATGTTCGAGGTTCCGGTTTCGGCGACGTTGCCCAGCATGTCGAGCACCATTGCGTTGTCGAAGCCGCGCATCTTGGCTTCGAGAATGGCACGACCGTTGTTGGGGTAGAGGCAGCCGGCCTTGGCGTTGGTCGGCATGGTCTCGATGGTAGGGCGGCGGAACGGCGACACCGTCATCGAAAAGCCGGTCGGCGGGATCATCGGCGATTCGTAGAGGCAAAGGCAAAAGCGGGTCGATGCCGGATCGGCCGGCACGCCCATATAGCCGCCATGCTCGGCCCAGTACATCGGCCTGATATAGACCGCTGTCTTGCCGTCGAACTTCTTCAGCCCATCCCATGTCAGCCCGACGATCTTGTCGGCGCTCATCGACGGCTTGAGGCCGAGTGCGATCGCCGAAGAATTCACCCTGGCGGCGTGAAGATCGAGGTCCGGCGCCACGCCCTCGAACCAGCGGCCGCCGTCGAACACGCTGGTGCCGAGCCACATGGCGTGGCTGCGCGGTCCCAGAATGGCGACATTGCCCTCATGCCAATCACCATCGACGAAAGTCCATGTCGCGGATTGCGCCGCAGCCGCCAGTGTCATCGTGTTTGTCCCGTCTCAATCGGTGTCGTGTGACAGCCATTGGAAGATGCTTTGGCGGGCGCCGTCAATCGGCATCGAAGAGTTTTGTTGAGGCCAGCGACGGGGCGCAATGCAATCAAAGCTTGCACCTTGCCGCGCCTGCCCTCAAAACTGTCGTCATGCAATACGCCGCCTACGTCTTCGACGCCTATGGCACGCTGTTCGACGTGCATGCCGCCGTGCGCCGCCATGCCGATCGGATCGGGCCGGAGGGCCAGTTGCTGTCCGAGATCTGGCGCGCCAAGCAGCTCGAATATTCCTGGGTGCGCACGCTGATGGGCGCCTATGCCGATTTCTGGCAGTTGACCGAACAGGCGCTCGATTTCGCCTTGCGCAAGGTTCCCTCGGCCGATCCCGGTCTCAAGGCGACATTGCTCGACGCCTACTGGCGGCTGGATTGCTATCCGGAAGTTCCGGCCGTGCTAAAGGCGCTCAAGGCTTCGGGAGCAAGACTGGCGATCCTGTCCAACGGTTCGCCCGAAATGCTGCGGGCCGCGGTCAAGTCCGCCGCGCTCGACCAGATTCTGGACCATATCTATTCCGTCGATACGGTGCGGCGCTTCAAGACCGATCCGGCGGTCTACGACATGGTCGCCACCGGTTGGCGCCTCTACCCCGGCGCGGTTTCCTTCCAGTCCTCCAATCGCTGGGACATCGCAGGCGCCACCAAATTCGGTTTTCGCACGGTGTGGATCAACCGTTCCAACCAGCCCGAAGAGTACCGGGACTTTCCACCTGCCCTGATCCTGCCGTCGCTCGAAGCTTTGGTGCCAGGTACCTAGCACGTGGACGTGTGTCCCCAGCGCCACAGTGGCGGCGCGGTCACAGCTTCGCCTTTGTTTGTCCACCTTCAAGCCAGAATCGGAACCGCCTATCGCCCCAGGTGTTGTCAGGCACCCGCGCAGCGATCGGCGCATTGACGCTTTGTTGCGATTTGAGACTTAAAGAAGGCAACCATGTCCAAAATCGAAATCGAATCCTATCGCCTGAGCCGTCGCGGCTTTCTCAACGCCGCAGCCTTAGGCGCTGCTTCGATCGCGGTTTCCGCATGCGCGACCACCGGACCGGGGCCGGTCGAACCACCGCCGCCAGCCTATATCGAGCCGCCGCTAGCCGACTATGTGACGATGTACGGAGCGGTCAGTGATGGCGGCTTCGATCTGCCGGCGATCCCGGTCGACAGGATCGATCCGCAGTTCCTGCGCCAGATCGTTCCCGATCCGACCGGGCAGAAGCCGGGAACGATCGTCGTCGATACCACCGGCCATTTCCTCTATCTGGTTCGCCCGGGCGGTCAGGCAATCCGTTATGGTGTCGGCCTAGGCCGCGCCGGTTTCGAATGGTCCGGCGACGCCGTCGTCCAGTGGAAGCAGAAATGGCCGAAATGGACGCCGCCGGATGAAATGATCGCCCGGCAGCCGGAATTGAAGCCATACAGCGCCGAAAATGGCGGCATGCCCGGCGGCCTGAAGAACCCGCTCGGCGCACGCGCGCTCTATCTCTTCCAGGGCAACGTCGACACGCTCTACCGCCTGCACGGCTCGCCGGAATGGAAGTCGATCGGCAAGTCGGTCTCGTCGGGCTGCGTACGCCTGATGAACCAGGACATCATCGATCTCTATGATCGCGTGCCCATGAAGACACCAGTTGTCGTCACCAGCGATGCCAGCCAGCCAGTGGTGGCGACGGCCCATCGCAGGGCTATCCCGATCGACGCCGGCGTGCCGGACGGATCGGTGCTGCTCGGCCCGTTGACAGAGATCACCAACTCGATTTTCTGAGCCGACGAGGCAGCGGCAACGGCGCGGCCTCAAGTCCTAACGCCCCCGTGACAGGCTGCCCAGGATGCCGCGCACGATTGCCCGGCCGACGGACGAGCCGACGGATCGCACCACCGACTTGATCGCCGCCTCGGCCACGGTCTGGCGATTGGACGGGCGTGGTGCAGGCGCGCGCCTGCCACCGGATTGCGGCGCGGGATCATCGTTGCCGAAGCCCGGAATGGTCCAACGTGAGCCGCCGCCGGCCTGCTGCGCCTGCTCTTCGGCATTCTGCGCATCCCTGGCCTTTTTCTGCAGCATCTCGAAGGCCGATTCGCGATCGATGAGCTGATCATACTGGCCGGCGACCGGGCTTTCCTGGATCAGCTTTTGTCGCTCGGCAGCCGTTATGGGGCCAAGCCGCGAGGATGGCGGCCGGATCAATGTCCGCTGCACAATCGACGGAACACCCTTGACCTCAAGCGTCGAGACCAGCGCCTCGCCGGTGGCGAGCTGGGTAATGGCGGTCATGCAATCGAAATCGGGATTTGGTCGGAACGTTTCGGCCGCCGTCCTCACCGCCTGCTGCTCACGCGGCGTATAGGCGCGCAGCGCGTGCTGCACACGATTGCCGAGCTGGGCCAGAACCTTTTCAGGGATATCCAAAGGGTTCTGCGTGACGAAATAGACGCCGACGCCTTTCGAGCGGATCAGTCGGACCACTTGTTCGACGCGATCGATCAACACTTTGGGTGCTTCGTCGAACAGAAGATGCGCCTCGTCGAAGAAGAACACCAGCTTCGGCCTATCCGGGTCGCCGACTTCCGGCAGCACCTCGAACAGTTCCGACATCAGCCACAATAGGAACGTCGCGTAGAGCCGTGGGTTCATCATCAGCTTGTCGGCGGCAAGCACGCTGATGGCGCCGCGTCCGTCGCGGGTGGTGCGCATGATGTCGGCGATGCGCAGTGCCGGCTCGCCGAAGAAATTCGCCGCGCCCTGCTGCTCCAGGACCAGCAGCGTGCGCTGGATCGCCCCGACCGAGGGCTTCGTGACATTGCCGTAGCGCGAGCCGATCTCGTCGGCGCGCTCGGCGATGTTGGCCAGCAGCGCCTGCAGGTCCTTCATGTCGAGCAGAAGCAGGCCTTCTTCGTCCGCCAGGCGGAAGGCGATGTTCATGATGCCTTCCTGCGCCTCGCTCAGGTTCATCAGGCGCGACAGCAGCAACGGCCCCATTTCCGAAACCGTGGCGCGGATCGGATGGCCCTGTTCGCCGAACAGGTCCCAGAAGATGACCGGAAATTCCTGGAAGTCATAGGGGTCGAGCTTGACCTGCTCGGCCCGCTTGACGAGGAAATCCTGCGCCGTGCCCATCATCGCGATGCCGGACAGGTCACCCTTGATGTCGGCGCAGAAGACCGGCACGCCGGCGTTGGAAAAACCTTCGGCCAGTATCTGCAAGGTGACGGTCTTGCCGGTACCGGTGGCGCCGGTCACCAGGCCATGACGATTGCCATATTGCAGCAACAGCTGCTCGGCACGCTGATAGCTGTCGTCGGGCTTGCGGCTGGCGCCGATGAAAATACTGGTGTCGTCAGCCATATGTCCGGTCTCCGCAAACTGATGTGTTTAAAGCCAGTGGCCTTGCCGCAGGTATAGTGAGGCCGTTGCACAGCGACAATGCCATTCGTTCAAGTCGGGATCATTCGTCCAATGGTGGCAATCGTTCAAATCAGGCCAATCGTTCAATCGGGGGCAACACTCCAAATCGATCTTTTGAAGCTTGCGGATTTTGCCGGTGTTTGGCAATCGTTCATGGTTCGTGCACGCAGGCCGACCTATATCTGTTGGATCGAATTCGGCCGCTGAAAGCGCATTACATTGCGATATCGGACCGAGAACCGTAGACTGAACCGCTCCAGGCTGGTGCGGCCGCATTAAACGAGGAAGACGGATGGGCGCCGGAGCCTTGACCAAGGATGTCGAACCAGAGAACGCCGAGCGCCAGCGATGGCTAGCCCTGGCGGAAAAGGCACTGGCCGGCGCATCCTTCGAAGAGAAGCTGGTCTCGCATACCGACGACAACATCCGCATCGAACCGCTCTACGACCGCAGCACCGCTGCGGAACCGACCGTGCGCGCCAACCCGAAATCGCCCTGGATCGTCAGCCAGCGCATCGACGATCCGGATATCGACCGCGCCAGAACCCAGGCTCAAGACGACATAGCGCAAGGCGCCACGGGATTATCGCTTGTCTTCGAAGGAGCGCCGAACGCGTTCGGCTACGGCTTGCCGAGAACGGCGGAAGCGCTTGAGATGGTGCTGGACGGCGTACCGCTGAACCGCGTCCAGGTTCGCATCGACGCCCATCCCTGGAGCCGCGCCGTGGCCGACTGGCTGGTGGCGTTCCTGAGCAAGCGCCGGTCCGACCCGGCAAAGCTCAACCTCTCCTTCGGCATCGATCCGGCGGCGATCTTCGCCGGAACCGGCGGGCTGCGCATGTCGATCGAGGCATTGCAGGCCTCGATGCCGCAATCGCTGGCGCACTTCTTCTCGATGGGCGTTCCGGGCGTGCTTCTGGAGGCGGACGGGCGTGTGTTCCACAACGCCGGCGCGACGGAAGCGCAGGAACTTGGCATCATGCTGGCTTCGGCGGTCTCCTATCTCAGAATGTTCGAGACGGCGCGGCAGCCGCTCGTCTATGCCGCGCCCCATATCGGCTTTGCGCTCAGCGTCGACCAGGACCAGTTGCTGTCGATGGCCAAGGTGCGGGCACTGCGCAGGCTCTGGACGCGGGTGCAGGAAGCCTGCTCGATCCCCAATTCCACGGCCAACATCCATGCCGAGACGTCGTTTCGCATGATGACGGCCATGGATCCGGAGACCAACATCCTGCGCACCACGATTGCCTGCTTTGCCGCGGCGTCCGGAGGCGCCGATTCGATCTCGATCTTGCCGCACACGATCGCGCATGGCTTGCCAGCGGGGTTTGCGCGTCGCGTTGCCCGCAACACGCAGCTGATCATGGCTAATGAAAGCCATATCGATCATGTCGCCGATCCTGCCTATGGTTCCGGCGCGGTCGAAGCGCTGACCACCAAACTCTGCGAGATGGCTTGGACGGAATTGCAGACAATCGAGGCCGAGGGCGGCGTCTTGTCCAGCCTTCAGGACGGACATATCCAGAAGCGCGTTCACGCCGCTGCAGCGCAGCGCAACGCAGCCTACCGGGCAGGCGAACGGACCATCATCGGCACCACGCTTTACCCGCTGAAAAGCGAACCTCCGGTCGAAACGCTCGCGGCGGAACGGCGGCCCGCCTTCACGGAAGGCGTTGCCGTCTGTGAGCCGCTGTTTCCGGTCCGCATCGACCAATCCATCGGAGCCGCCTCTTGATCCCCGATTTCAGCCAGATCGGTTGGGTCCCGCCACGGCGCGCACCCGTCGAGGTCAAAGGCCAGCGGACGACGCCGGAAGGACTTATCGCGAAGCATCTGTACAATCAGAGCGACCTCAAGGGGTTGCCGTATCTCGACACCTACCCGGGCCTGCCGCCCTTCGTGCGCGGCCCCTACCCGACCATGTATGTCCAGCAGCCCTGGACGATCCGGCAATATGCCGGCTTCTCGACGGCCGAAGAATCCAACGCCTTTTACCGGCGCAATCTGGCCGCCGGCCAGAAGGGCCTGTCGGTCGCCTTCGATCTTGCCACGCATCGCGGCTATGACAGCGACCATCCGCGCGTTGCCGGCGATGTCGGCATGGCGGGCGTCGCCATCGATTCCATTCTCGACATGCGGCAGCTCTTCGACGGCATTCCGCTCGGCGAGATGACAGTGTCGATGACGATGAACGGCGCGGTGCTGCCGATCATGGCGCTCTACATCGTCGCTGCGGAAGAGCAGGGCGTTGAGCAGAAGGATCTTGCCGGCACCATTCAGAACGACATCCTGAAGGAGTTCATGGTCCGCAACACCTATATCTATCCGCCGAAACCCTCGATGCGGATCGTGTCGGACATTTTCTCCTACACGTCGAAGAACATGCCGAAGTTCAATTCGATATCGATCTCCGGCTATCACATGCAGGAGGCCGGCGCGACAGCCGACTTGGAGCTTGCCTACACGATTGCCGACGGCATCGAATATGCCCGCGCCGGCGTTGCGGCGGGCCTCGATATCGACCGCTTCGCGCCGCGCCTGTCCTTCTTCTGGGCGATCGGCATGAACTTCTTCATGGAAGTCGCCAAACTGCGGGCCGCGCGCCTGTTGTGGGCGACCCTGATGAAGAAGAATTTTTCGCCGAAGGACGAGCGCTCGCTGTCACTGCGCACCCATTGCCAGACCTCGGGCTGGTCGCTGACGGCGCAGGATCCCTACAACAACATTATCCGCACCATGATCGAGGCGATGGCAGCGACACAGGGGCACACGCAGTCGCTGCACACCAATTCCTTCGACGAAGCGATGGCGCTGCCGACCGACCACTCGGCGCGCATCGCCCGCAACACACAGCTCATCCTGCAAAAGGAATCCGGCACCACGCGCGTCATCGATCCGTGGGGCGGCTCGGCCTATCTCGAACGGCTGACGCATGACCTCGTGGCGCGCGCGCTTGCCCATATCGAGGAGGTCGAGGCACTTGGCGGTATGGCCGCCGCGACCGAACAGGGCATTCCCAAGCTGCGCATAGAGGAAGCCGCCGCACGCACGCAGGCGCGCATCGATTCCGGCGAACAAATGCTGGTCGGCGTCAACGCGCATCGGCCCGAGACTGACATCGAGGTCGACGTGCTGAAGATCGACAACGCCGAAGTCAGGGCCCGGCAATTGTCGAAGCTGCAACGGCTGAAGGGTACGCGCGATGTCGCCGCGGTCGAAAGCGCGCTCGATGCGCTGACCCGTGCCGCGCAGGGCAATGAAAACCTGCTGGAGTTCGCCATCCGCGCCGCGCGCGCCAATGCCACGGTCGGCGAGATTTCATTTGCGTTGGAAAGGGTCTTTGGTCGCCACGTCGCCACGGTGCAGACCATTTCCGGCGTCTATCGCAAGGCCCTTGGCGACCATCCCGTGGTCGACGGGCTGCAGGACAAGCTCGACGCCTTTGAAAAGAAAACTGGCGGCAAGCCGCGCATTCTCGTCGCCAAGATGGGACAGGACGGCCACGATCGTGGGCAGAAGGTTATCGCCACGGCCTTCGCCGATCTCGGCTTCGACGTCACCGTCGGAGCGATGTTCCAGACACCCGATGAGATCGCCAGGCTGGCGGTCGCGCAGGATGTCCATATCGTCGGCGCCTCGTCGCTGGCGGCGGGGCATCTGACGTTGATCCCCGAACTGCGCGACGCGCTGAAGAAGCTCGGCCGCGGCGACATGCTGATCGTCGCCGGCGGCGTTATCCCGCCGCAGGACTATGACGCGGTGCTGCAAGCAGGTGCGGCGGAAATCTTCCCGCCGGGCACCGTCATTCCGGAAGCGGCGGATCGCTTGCTGGACCGGTTGCTGGCCTAGCCTGTTATAATACCTGTTGCAACAGCGCGCCGATCCAGTTATAATCGGCGTTGCAACAGGATGATCCATCATGAACACGACCATTCGCAAGATAGGCAATTCCGAAGGTGTTATCCTGCCCAAGGAGCTGCTCGACCGTTTGAACATGAAGACCGGCGATCAGCTTCAGATCGTCGAAACGGACAAGGGTATTGCTCTTGAGCCGATGGATGACAGTTTCGAACGGCAGATGGAAGCTGCTCGCCAGGTCATGGACAAATACAAGGTCGCACTTCAGAAGCTCGCGGAATGAACTGGGAGTTTCTGTCACGTCGCGCGGTCGAAGCGATGCATGCCGAGCAATTGCGCAGGCATGGTGGAGCGCCAGGTTTGAGAGATGAAAATGCTCTTGAATCGGCGCTCGCCCGTGCTGAAAACAAGGCGAACTATGGGGATCCGGCGATCGAGGATCTCGCTGCCGCCTATGTCTTTGGCATTGCCAGGAATCATGCCTTTGTCGACGGCAACAAGCGTACCGCCATCGTGGCCGCAGGCGCATTTTTGATCGTGAACGGCCATGTCCTGACAGCCGATAACGGCACGCTTTACGAATTCGTCATGGCAGTTGCTTCAGGCGAAATCGATGAAGCCGGCGCCGCAGCCTTCTTCCGCGATCATGTCGTCAAGCTAGAGGATTAGCTGTCGGAGAGCTTGACGATTTCCCATTCCTTGCCGTTGACGCTTGCCACGTCGCCGACCTTCTTGCCGAACAGGGCGACCGCCATCGGCGATACGTGGGAAATGGTCCCCTTGGCCGGGTCGGCTTCGTCCTCGCCGACGATTTTCCAGTGCACCTTCCTGCCGTCATCGCCCTCGAGTGTGACGCCCATGCCGAAGCGTACAAGGTCGCTGCCCAATTCCGGCACCGACAACTCGGCGCTTTCACGCCGGGCGGTCCAGTAGCGCAGATCGCGCGACACCACCGCGATGCGCTCGCGGTCTGCCTTCCTCTCGGCTTTCGCCAGTACATCGCGCAGATCGGCGAGATTCTCCTCGATCATCGCCAGGCCGCGCTCCGTCACAAGATTGCGGTGATGGCTGATTGGCCGCTCGCCGACACCGGCAATGGCGTTTTCGCTGTCTTCCTCGCGCGTGAAAGCTCTGCTCATCCTCTGAACTTAGGCGCGGAAAGGCTGCTCGACAAGCCATTGTCGTTGCCCTCGACGGAAGAGGCAGACCGGCTGGCATGATTCCTGCGGTGTCAGGGTTGAAAGCCAGGACCTGTGCCGATGTTGAACAGACGAACGCTGCTGACCGGAACCGCCGGCTTTGCCGTCATGGGCCTCTCGCTTGGCAAGGCGGCGGCCGCCAGCCTGACCGGCATCGAGAAAGCCTCGATGCGCGGCTCGATCAATGCCACCGAACTCGGCGTGCAGCCCGGTACCTTCGACGATCAGAGCAAGGCCTTCGCCAAGCTGCTGCGCGACGCAAACGACCGCGACATGCCGGTGTTCCTGCCGCCGGGCGCCTATGTGGTGTCGAACCTCTCGCTGCCCGGCCGCGTGCGTCTTTCCGGCGTGCCTGGGGCAACGCGCATCGTTTACGGCGGCGACGGTCATCTCTTCATGGCAGAACAGGCCGATCATATCGAACTCAGCGGACTGGTCTTCGACGGCGCAAACCGCACGATGGGCGACTACGCGCAAGGGCTGCTCGATCTGCGCCGTGTCGCGCATCTGGTCGTCGACAATTGCCAAATAACCGGCAGCGGCAAGAACGGGCTGGCTCTGGAACACGCGACGGGCCGGGTCGAGCGCTCGCAGATATCGGGAGCTGCCGATGCCGGCATCTATTCGGTCGAGGCCGGCGGGCTGGCGATCACGGGCAACACCGTCTCCGACTGCGCCAATGGCGGCATTCTCGTGCACCGCTGGCAGGCGGCGGAAGACGGCACCATGGTCACCGGCAATCGCGTCGAACGGATCCAGGCGCGCAGCGGCGGGACCGGCCAGAACGGCAATGGCATCAATGCCTTCCGGGCCGGCAATGTCGTCATTTCCGGCAACATCGTCTCGGACTGCGCCTTTTCGGCGATCCGCGCCAACAGCGCCAGCAATCTGCAGATATCGGGCAACACCTGCTCGCGCTCGGGCGAAACAGCAGTTTACTCCGAGTTCTCGTTCGAAGGCGCCGTCATCAGCAACAACATCGTCGATGGCGCCGCCAACGGCATCTCGATCGTCAACTTCAACGAAGGCGGCCGCATGGGTGTGTGCTCGGGCAACATCGTGCGCAATCTGTCGACCAGCGGCCCCTACCCCGCCGACTCGCCTGGATTCGGCGTCGGCATTGGGGTCGAGGCCGACACGACCGTTTCCAACAACGTCATCGAGAACGCACCGCTCTACGGCATGCAGATCGGCTGGGGTCCGTATCTGCGCAATGTCGTCGCCACCGGTAACATCATCCGCAAGGCTGGAACGGGCATCGTCGTGTCCGTGGTCGAGGGCGCCGGCACGGCCGTCATATCAGACAATGTCATCGACGGCGCGTTGAACGGAGCCGTTGTCGGCCAGCGCTGGGCCGAGCCGGCGACGGGTGACCTGGCGTCATCGGACAATAGCGGCTACGCGCATCTGACCGTCGAGCGCAATCACGTCAGTTGAGGGCGGTTTAATTCAAGGCCGCGGTGGGCCTCAGCGCCCCAACCTTGGCGCCGTTCCGGCTTTGGATCGGCGCTTTCGCCAGGTCGGTTAGCTTAGCTGCCAAGGCCTCGTCAGCGCGTAACAGTTTGGCAAGAACGGCGGCAACCATGGCTTCGCCGGCGCGGCCGGCGCCGTCATCGCATTTGAGCGCGATGCCGAGGCCAAGTTCCGGAATTGCGGCACAGTGGACGCCTTCGGCGCCGCCTTTCGTGAAAATGCGCCCTGGTGCGGCCTCCATCAGGGCGACGTCTTCGCGGCCGGTGCCGGCAACGAAGAAGGGCTCGGCCATGCAGGCGGCCAGCAGGCGCTTCGCGGCCTTGGCTCGCTCGGGACCAAAACCATTTGTCGTCGCCATACGTGCAAAGCCGAGCGCGAAGCTCCGGAGCGGCACCGCATAGGTCGGGATCGAGCAGCCATCGGTCGCTCGCTCGTCCGCGCCATGGACAGCGCCCGTGACCGATTGCATGGCGTCGCGCACCATCTCCTGCAGGCCGTGTCCTGGCTTGACATAGCCGCGATGCGCAATGCCGGCGTGGACGCATGTACAGAGGAAGCCGGAATGCTTGCCGGAACAATTGTTGTGCAATGCGTTCGGCGAGCCGCCGGAGCGGGCGAGCGCAATCTCGGCTTCATGATTGGATGGCCAATGCGTGCCGCATTCGAGCGCCGACCCGTCCAGCCCGGCCCTGGCCAACATGGACCGCGCCAGTTCGACATGTGCCGGCTCGCCCGAATGGGACGCGCAGGCAAGCGCCAGCTCGCGGTTGCCGAAGCCATAGGCGTCGGCCGCGCCGCTTTCGACCAGCGGCAATGCCTGGATCGCCTTGACCGCCGAGCGCGGGAACACCGGCTTGGCCGTATCGCCGATCTCCCAAACCGGTTTGCCATCGGCATCGAAGACCGCGACCGCGCCACGATGCGCGCTCTCGACGATCGCGCCGCGCAAGACCTCGATCAGAACCGGATTTGTCATGGCTACCCCGCAAAAATACGGGCTGCTTCTACCTGATCCGGTCCAATATTGAAACGTAGTTGGCGACCGCCGCACCGCCCATGTTGAAGATGCCGCCGAGTTTTGCACCGGGGACCTGGATGCCGCCGGCTTCGCCGACAAGCTGCATGGCGGTCAAGACATGCATCGACACGCCCGTGGCGCCGATCGGATGGCCCTTGGCCTTCAGCCCGCCGGATGGGTTGACCGGCAGGCGGCCATCCTTGGCCGTTGTGCCGTCCAGCGCCAGTCTGGCGCCCTCGCCCGGCTTGGCCAGACCCATCGCCTCATATTCGATCAGTTCGGCAATGGTGAAGCAGTCATGCGTTTCGACGAAGGAAAGATCCTCGAGCGTCACGCCGGCGTTCTTAAGCGCCCGGGTCCAGGCCTGTTCGCAGCCTTCGAAGGTCAGGATGTCGCGCTTCGACATCGGCAGGAAATCCTGCACATGCTCGTTGGCGCGGAAGGCAACGGCACGCCGCATCTTCAGTGCCGTCGCGGTGTCGGCAAGGATAAGGGCAGCGGCGCCGTCGGAGACCAGCGAGCAGTCGGTGCGCTTCAGCGGGCCGGCAACGAACGGGTTCTTCTCGCTCTCCTGACGGCAGAACTCATAGCCGAAATCCTTGCGCATCTGCGCATAGGGGTTGTCGACGCCGTTCTTGTGGTTCTTGGCGGCAATCATCGCCAGCGCGTCCGACTGGTCGCCATAGCGCTGGAAATAGGCCTGCGCGATCTTGCCGAAGACGCCGGCGAAACCCGCGGGCGTGTCGCCATCCTCGGGCAGATAGGACGCCTTGAGCAGGTTCTTGCCGATCTCCGGCCCGGGCGTCGTCGTCATCTGCTCGGCGCCTACCACCAGCACGATGCGGGCGGCATTCGCGTCGATGGCGCGGATGCCTTGCCGGACCGCCGCCGACCCGGTGGCGCAAGCGTTTTCGACGCGCGTCGCCGGCTTGAAGCGCAGCCGGTCGTCGGCCTGAAGCACCAGGCTGGCGGTGAAATCCTGCGCCGAAAAGCCGGCGTTGAAGTGGCCGAGCACGATCTCGTCGACCTCGTCCGGGCCGATGCCGGCATGGTCGAGCGCATCCGTTGCCACCTTGACGATCAGGTTTTCGAGCGTTTCGCCCTCAAGCTTGCCGAAGCGCGAATGCGCCCAGCCAACGATGCATGCGGTCATGGCGGTCTCCATCCTTGGCGCCAGCCTAGCATGTGGGCTCAAGGCGCACGTGGTATTTATTGTTCAAAGATAAACAATCCGACCCGCTTCGTGAAGGGCTGGAATCGGACAATCGCTTGGTACAAACAAAGCCAGTGCTGATTTTTTTGTTGATTGACCCGTCAATAAAAAATAATCCTGCTTCAAAGGATCATAGCGAGATGCCGAAAGTCGGAATGGAACCGCTGCGCCGCAAGGCGCTCATCAATGCGACGATCTCGGCGATCGGCGAGCGCGGTTCACTCGACGTGACCATGTCCGAGATCGCCGGGCGCGCCGGCGTATCGTCCGCCCTTGCCCATCATTATTTCGGCGCCAAGGACGAATTGCTGCTGGCGACGATGCGGCACATCCTGGCCGAACTGACCATCGACATGCGACGCGCCCTGCAATCAGCCGGCACCGCGCGCGAGCGCGTCTCGGCCGTGGTGGGCGTCAACTTCTCCGACATTCAGTTCCAGCCGCAAACCATCGCCGCATGGCTTGCCTTCTATGTCGAGGCACAGAAATCCTCGGCCTTGCGCCGGTTGCTCAGGGTCTACGCGCGGCGTCTGCACTCCAATTTGATGAGCGGCCTGACCGGCATCCTGCCCAAAGCCGAAGCCGACCGCGCCGCCGAAGCGACAGCGGCGATGATCGACGGGCTCTATATCAGGCGGGCGTTGAAGGACGGCGTGCCTGATGCCGCGACCGCGATCGCGCTGGTCGAGGACTATCTCGAAACCAAACTTGGCGAGCGGCGCAAACAGTGACAACGAAGCAATCCAATTTCCTGATCGTCATGGTCGATCAGCTCAACGGGACCCTGTTTCCGGACGGCCCAGCAGAGTTTCTGCACACACCGCATCTGAAAGCGTTGGCCGCACGTTCGGCGCGCTTTGCCAACAACTACACGGCGTCGCCGCTCTGCGCGCCGGGCCGTGCCTCGTTCATGAGCGGGCAGTTGCCGTCGCGCACCGGTGTCTATGACAATGCGGCCGAATTCGTCTCATCGGTCCCGACCTTTGCCCATCATCTGCGCGCCGCCGGCTACTACACCTGCCTGTCGGGCAAGATGCATTTCGTCGGGCCTGATCAACTGCACGGTTTCGAGGAGCGGCTGACCACCGACATCTACCCGGCCGATTTCGGCTGGACGCCGGATTATCGCAAGCCGGGCGAGCGCATCGAGTGGTGGTACCACAATCTGGGTTCGGTCACCGGCGCCGGCGTCGCCGAGACCACCAACCAGATGGAGTATGACGACGAGGTCGTGTTCCTGGCCACGCAGAAGCTCTATCAGCTTTCGCGCGAACAGGACGATGCGAACCATCGGCCCTGGTGCCTCACTGTCTCGCTGTCGCACCCGCACGATCCCTATGTCGCGCGCAAGCAGTATTGGGACCTCTATGAACGTTGCCAGGCGCTGGATCCGGAAACCGGGTTCATCGCGCATGACGAACAGGATACGCATTCCCGGCGGCTGTACCACGCCAGCGACTATTCCTCTTTCGAGATCACGCCAGAGCAGGTCCGTCGTTCGCGGCGCGGCTATTTCGCCAACATCTCCTATGTCGACGACAAGCTCGGCGAGCTTCTGGACGTGCTTGAGCGCACCCGCATGGCCGACGATACCATCGTCCTGTTCTGCTCGGACCACGGCGACATGCTCGGCGAGCGCGGCCTGTGGTTCAAGATGAGCTTCTTCGAAGGCTCGGCGCGGGTGCCGCTGATGATTGCCGGCAAGGGGGTGCCAGCCGGGCTGATCGAGGCGCCGGTCTCCAATCTTGATGTGACACCGACGCTTTGCGACCTCGCCGGCATCGACATTGAGGCGATCGCGCCGTGGACCGACGGCCAGTCGCTGCTGCCGCTCACAGAGGGCATTGAGCGCACCGCGCCTGTGTTGATGGAGTATGCGGCGGAAGGCTCCTGCGCGCCCTTGGTGGCAATCCGCGACGGCGGATACAAATTCGTCCATTGCGAGCTCGATCCACCGCAGTTGTTCGATCTCGAAACCGATCCGCTCGAGCGAAACAATCTGGCGGAGAGCCCAGCCTATGCGGGCCTGGTGGCTAATTTCATGGACAAGGTTCGGGCGCGCTGGGACATGGTAGGCTTCGATGCCGCCGTCCGCGAAAGCCAGGCGCGCCGCTGGGTCGTCTATCCGGCGCTGCGCAACGGCGCCTACTACCCCTGGGATTTCCAGCCGCTGCAAAAGGCGTCCGAGCGTTTCATGCGCAACCACATGAACCTCGACAATCTCGAAGAGAGCAAAAGGTATCCGCGAGGCGAATGATGGCAGACCTTCTCGTCCCCTCGCTCGACCATCTCAGACAGGCCTATGCCGTCACCTCACGGGCGACGCAGATCACGCCGCTGCTCGAATCGACGGCACTGGCCCGTGAGACGGGTGCGGCACGCGTTTTCGTCAAGCCGGAATCGCTGCAATGGGCAGGCTCGTTCAAGGTGCGCGGCGCCTACTGGCGTCTAAAGCAGCTTTCGACTGACGAAACCAGGAAAGGCGTCGTCGCCTATTCCTCCGGCAATTTCGCGCAAGGACTGGCGGCTGCCGGCCAGGCGCTTGGCATTCCCGTCACCATCGTCATGCCGATCGACGCACCGGTCGCCAAGCGCGACGCCACGGCAGGCTATGGCGCTCGTGTCGTGCTCACCGACCATGGCGAGCGTGCGCGAGAAGAGGTCGCCGCCGCCAAGGCACGCGAGATCGCCGAGACCGAAGGTCTGGCCCTGCTGCATCCGTTCGACGACCCGGAGATCGTCGCCGGCCAGGCGGGCGCCGGTCTCGAAGCGATCGACCAGCTTGAGGCCAAGGGTTCCAGCGCCGACCTTTTGTTCTGCTCGGTCGGTGGCGGTGGGTTGATCGGCGGCGTTTCGCTTGCCTTCCACTATCTCTCGCCGGCCACTGAAATCATCGGCGTCGAGCCGGAAGGTTTCAACGGTATGGGCGCGTCGCTGGCGCGTGGCAGCATCGAGACGATGCCGATCGGGCCGAAGTCGATCTGCGATGGGCTGATGTCGCGTCGGCCGGGCGACGCGCCCTTTGCCGCGGTCAAGACCGCTGGTGTTCGCGGCATCACCGTCGACGATTCCTCGGTGCGGCGCGCCATGCGGATCGCCTTCGAGCGCATGAAGCTGGTGCTCGAACCATCGGGAGCGGCGTCGCTCGCGGCACTGCTCGGCGGCAAGGTGGATGTGAAGGACAAGACCGTCCTTGTCGTGGCTACCGGCGGCAATGTCTCGCTCGCCGATTTTATGGCGCATATGAACCATGCTTGAAGCGGATTTCGTCATCATCGGCTCCGGCTCGGCCGGCTCGGCCATGGCCTATCGCCTGTCCGAGGACGGCAAGCATTCGGTCATCGTCATCGAATTCGGCGGCAATGATATCGGGCCGCTGATCCAGATGCCGTCGGCGCTGTCGATCCCGCTCAACATGAGCCTGTATGATTGGGGCTTTGCCAGCGAGCCGGAACCGCATCTCGGCGGCCGCGTGCTGGCGACACCGCGCGGCAAGGTGATCGGCGGCTCGTCCTCGATCAACGGCATGGTCTATGTGCGCGGCCATGCGCGCGACTTCGACCATTGGGCCGAAGAGGGTGCGGCTGGCTGGAGCTTTGCCGACGTGCTCCCCTATTTCAAGCGCATGGAGGACTCCGACGGCGGCGAGGACGGCTGGCGCGGTCACGGTGGGCCGCTGCATGTGCAGCGCGGCTCGCGCCGCAATCCGCTCTACGGCGCCTTTGTCGAGGCCGGCCGCCAGGCCGGGTTCGAACTGACCGACGACTACAACGGTTCCAAGCAAGAAGGTTTTGGGCCGATGGAGCAAACCATCAGCGGCGGCCGTCGCTGGTCGGCGGCATCGGCCTATCTGAAGCCGGCGCTTGGGCGCAAAAATGTGAGCCTGGTCAAAGGCTTTGCTCGGCGGGTGATCATCGAGAATCAACGCGCCATCGGCGTTGAGATCGAAGCTCGCAAACAGATTCAGGTCGTTAAGGCACGACGTGAGGTGATCGTCGCCGCATCGTCGATCAATTCGCCCAAGATCCTGATGCTTTCCGGTATCGGCCCAGCCGAGCATCTGCGCGAAAACGGCATTGCCGTGGTGGCCGACCGGCCCGGCGTCGGCCGCAATTTGCAGGACCATATGGAGCTCTACATCCAGCAGGAATCATTGCTGCCGATCACGCTCAATTCCGTGCTCAACCCGTTTTCGAAAGCGCTCATCGGCGCGCAGTGGCTGTTCTTCAAGACCGGCCTTGGCGCCACCAACCATTTCGAAGCGGCGGCCTTCGTGCGCTCACGTGCCGGCGTCGACTACCCCGATATCCAGTACCACTTCATCCCGGCAGCTGTCCGCTATGACGGCAAGGCGGCGGCGAAGGCGCACGGCTTCCAGGCGCATGTCGGGCCGATGCGTTCGAAGTCGCGCGGCTCGGTGACGCTGCGCTCGCCGGACCCGAAATCGCAGCCGATGATCCGCTTCAACTACATGTCGCACCCAGACGACTGGGCGGAGTTCCGCCGTTGCATAAGGCTGACGCGCGAAATCTTCGGCCAGTCGGCGTTCGATCCCTATCGGGGCAAGGAAATCTCGCCGGGCTCGCACGTACAGTCGGACGATGATCTCGACGTCTTCATTCGCGACCACGCCGAGAGCGCCTACCATCCTTGCGGCACCTGCAAGATGGGCCGCGCCGACGACATGATGAGCGTCGTCGATCCGGAGTGCCGGGTCATCGGTGTCGAAGGCTTGCGGGTCGCAGATTCCTCGATCTTCCCGCGCGTCACCAACGGCAACCTCAACGCGCCCTCGATCATGACCGGTGAGAAGGCATCCGACCACATCCTTGGCCGCACGCCGCTGGCGCCGTCCAATCAGGAACCATGGATCAATCCGCGCTGGCAGGCGTCGGACAGATAGAGCATGATCCACCCGACAGATTGAGCTGCCCGATAGATTGAGCCGCCCATTTGGGGGAGCAGACCATTTGGAGACCACCCATGCGCGCCCAGCCCACGGCATCGCACTATGTCAACGGACGTTACATCGAGGACGAAGGTGGCGCGCCGCTGCCGGTCATCTATCCGGCAACCGGTGAGACCATCGCCATGCTGCGTTCGGCGACGCCGAACGTGCTGGAACTGGCCGTCGAAGCGGCGCGTGCCGCACAGCCCGCCTGGGCGCGGCTGAAGCCGGTCGAGCGCGGGCGTATCCTGCGCCGCGCCGCCGACATCCTGCGCGCTCGCAATGCCGACCTCGCCCGCATCGAGACGCTGGATACCGGCAAGGCGATCCAGGAAACGTTGGTGGCGGACGCCCTTTCGGCAGCGGACTGCCTCGAATATTTCGGCGGTGCGGTCGCCGCGTACAATGGCGAGTCGGTCGATCTCGGCGGGCCCTTCGCCTACACAAGGCGAGAAGCGCTCGGCGTCTGTGTCGGCATCGGCGCCTGGAACTACCCGATCCAGATCGCCGGCTGGAAATCCGCACCGGCGCTCGCCATGGGCAACGCGATGGTGTTCAAGCCGTCGGAAAACACGCCGCTGTCAGCGCTGGCGCTGGCCGAGATCTACAGCGAGGCGGGGCTGCCCGACGGACTGTTCAATGTCGTGCAGGGCTATGGCGATGTCGGCGCCGGCCTCGTCGGACACGATGTCGTCGCCAAGGTTTCGGTCACAGGCTCAGTGCCGACCGGCCGCAAGGTGCTGTCGCTCGCCGGTTCGAAGATGAAGCACGCGACGATGGAGCTCGGCGGCAAGTCGCCGCTGATCGTCTTCGACGATGCCGACATCGAGAACGCCATCGGCGGCGCCATGCTCGGGAATTTCTATTCGAGCGGGCAGATCTGCTCCAATGGCACACGGGTCTTCGTGCAGAGCGGCATCCACGACCGTTTCGTCGAACGGCTGGTCGAGCGGACCAAGAAAATCCGCATCGGCGACCCGCTCGACCCCGAAACTCAGATGGGTCCGCTGGTCTCAAAGGCGCAGCACGAGAAGGTGGTCGGCTATATCGAAATCGGCAAGCAGGACGGCGCGACACTTGCCTGCGGCGGCAACGTGCCTTCACTTCAGGGTTTCCAGGGCGGCTTCTTCGTCGAACCGACGGTGTTCACCGACGTCACCGATGGCATGCGTATCGCCCGTGAAGAGATTTTCGGGCCGGTCATGAGCGTGCTGAAATTCGACGGCGAGGAAGAGGTGATCGACCGCGCCAACGACACCGAATTCGGCCTTGCCGCCGGCGTTTTCACGCGCGACCTGCCGCGCGCCCATCGCGTCATTGCCGAGCTGCAAGCCGGCACCTGCTGGATCAACGCTTATAATCTGACGCCGGTGGAAATCCCGTTCGGCGGCTTCAAGCAGTCCGGCATCGGGCGCGAGAATTCCCTGGCGGCACTGGCGCTGTATTCGCAGCTGAAGTCGGTTTATGTCGAGATCGGGGACGTGGCGAGCCCGTACTGAGCCGATCCTACGCGGCCTTTTCCGTTGTGCTGTCCAGATACTGCGTCAGCGCACAGACCAGATGATAGAAGATGCTGGCCGGAACATCAGTTGCCAGCGAGCGGCCACGCTCGTCGATGCGGTCGATCCACAGGCCGAGCGGCGCTGGGTCGATGTGCCAGCGAAACAGCCGGCCGACGCGGGCTTCGACCTCCGGCTTGAGATCAGGACCGCCTGAGCCATCCAGCGCGATCGCCGCCTTGATCGCCTCGGCCTGAGGCCAGCTGCGTGATATCTGGTCAAGCGGCAGGCCCTGCCGCGAGACGGCGCCATAGGCAAGTCCGGTAGCGCGGTTGAGGCCATTGGCGATGGCCGAGGCATAGAGTTTTCGGGCAAAGCCGCTCAGCTCGGCCTGGCCGCTGCGCCCGGCGAAATCGATCAGCAGCGAGGCCCATTCGAAGTGATGGCCGGGCTCGGTCCACGAGCCTTTCTCGCCGGCGGACGGCTTCCATTCGGCATCGAAATACTCGCCAAGCGTCCAGCTTTCCGAATCGAAGAAATGGCTACGGAACAGGTCGATGATGCGCGCCGCGCGGCGCAGATGGGCGCGCTCGCCGGTGGCCTGGTACCAAGCCAGGAAGGCTTCGAGCAGGTGCATATGCGGGTTGGAGCGGCGCTCGCCTTCGCCGCCCGACGTTTCGAGGAAGCCGGTCATACGGCTGTCCTCGAGATGCGCATCGAGAAAGGCGAAGGTTTCCTCACCGAGCCTTAAGGCGTCGGCATTGCCCGACATATGCGCATGCGCCAGCGCCAGCAGCACACAGGAATGATCGTAGGCATCCTCGGTGGCATCGGCGACCGAACCATCGACATTCAGCGTGCGAACCCAGCCACCCCTGTCGGTGCGGCCCTTCCCGGCCATGAACGCGATGCCGTGGCTGATCAACCGGTCGGCCGGGCCGTCCCAGCCGCGCGCCCGGGCAACGGCGAAGGCATAGACCTGCCTAGCCGTGGTGCGCATGCGCTTGGGCTTCATCAGCGGCGAGGCGTCCAGGCCCAGCGCTTCATGAAAACCGCCATGGCGTTCGTCGACGCCCGATGTCGACCACAACGGCAAGGTCTCCTGAAACAGCCAATGGTGCACGCGCCGCCGCCAGGCGCCGCTTTCGATGACGCGGTCTTGCGCCGGCGTGAACCTGGTTTCCAGCCGCCCCGACTTTTCGAGCTGCTCGACGATCTTCTTGACGTGCTGGCTGTGGCTGACCGGGGCGACGAAGGTGGCGTCCGATGTCGAGACGATGGCGACGTCCTTCATGCCGATCGCCGACAGCAGGCGGCCGTCACTGCGGATGTAGGAGTTTTCGCAGTCGATGGCGACGACATCGCCGATGATGACATTGCCCTGGTCGTCGGCGGGGCCGACATCGAGCAGCGACTGCCACGAGCCGAGATCGTTCCAGCGGAAGCCGGCCGGCACCATGGCGATGTCTTTTGCCCGCTCCATGATGGCGTAGTCGATCGAGTTCGACGGGATGGCGGCGTAGAGTTCAAGCGGCATGTAGAGGCCGGAGAGATCCGATGTCGCGGCCTTGTAGGCTGCTTCGGTGGCCTGCCAGATATCAGGCTGGAACGCCATAAAGGCATCGCGCATGGCGCCGGCGCGAAACAGGAAGATACCGGTGTTCCAGTAGAAATTTCCGGCCTGGAGATAGCTCTGCGCAGTCGCCAGATCCGGCTTCTCGACGAAGCGCGACACGTCGAAGGTGCCGCCGCCTTCGGCAGCGACCTCGATATAGCCGTAGCCGGTCTCAGGCTGCGTCGGCTTGATGCCGAACACAACCAACCGGCCACTGCGCGCCGCCTCGGCGCCAGCTTCGACGCTCTGCCAGAATTGGCGCGGGGTCGATATCTCATGGTCCGACGGCACCACCAGCACCAGGCTGTCGCCGAATTCGGATAAAGTGCGCAATGTCGCCAGTGCGACAGCGGCGGCTGTGTTGCGCCCGGTCGGCTCGAACAGCGGACCGCCACCAGCGAGATCGAGGCCGGCGAGGTCAGCGTGGACACGGTTGGCATGACGCTCCGCGGCGATCAGGAAGATCGGCGTTTCGCCTTCCTGCCGGGCCATCAGCCGGCGTAAGGTCTTGGCCAGCATCGAGCCGTCGCCCGACAGATCGTGGAACTGCTTGGGATTGTCCTCGCGCGACAGCGGCCACAACCGCGAGCCGACGCCGCCGCTCATGACAAAACTCACAATCCGCTCGGTCATTGAACTACCATTTCAAAAAGTCTGGTTGTAGGCGCCCACCTCGGGGCTGCGGCGCAGCACGGCGTCGACGGCGTCGAACATCTGCCGGCGGCGCTGCGATGATACCGGGCTTTCGACGACCACGACCAGTTCCGGCTTGTTCGACGAGGCGCGCACCAGCCCCCAGGTGCCGTCCTCGGCGACAACGCGCACGCCGTTGACGGTGATGAGGTCCGCGATCTTCTGGCAGGCGAAGGTGGCGCCACCCTGCTTCATGGCCTGAAAGTCGGCAACCACCCGATCGACTACGCCATACTTCACATCGTCCGCGCAGTGCGGGGACATGGTCGGTGTGCCAAAGGTCAGCGGCAGCGCGCGGTAGAGATCGGCCATCGAACTGCCGGGGCTGCGATCCAGCATCTGGCAGATGGCGATGGCGGTGACCAGGCCGTCGTCGTAACCGCGGCCGATCGGCGGGTTGAAGAAGAAATGGCCCGACTTTTCGAAACCGGCGACCGCGCCAAGCTCGGCGACGCGGCGCTTGATGTAGGAGTGGCCGGTCTTCCAGTAATCGGTGACGGCGCCATTCGCGCGCAGAACTGCGTCGGTGTTGAACAGGCCTGTCGACTTGACGTCGACGACGAAGGTCGAGCCCGGATACTGGCTCGAAATATCCCGCGCCAGCATCACGCCAACCTTGTCGGCGAAGATCTCGTTGCCTTCATTGTCGACGACGCCGCAACGGTCGCCGTCGCCGTCGAAGCCAAGGCCGACATCGGCCCCGGTCTCGAGCACCTTGTCCCTGATGGCATGCAGCATCCGCATATCCTCGGGATTGGGGTTGTAGCGTGGGAAGGTGTGGTCAAGCTCGACATCGAGTGGGATCACCTCGCAGCCGATGCGTTCCAACGCTTGCGGGGCAAAGGCGCCGGCGGTGCCGTTGCCGCACGCGGCGACCACTTTCAGCTTTCGCGCAATGCGCTTGTCGCGGGTCAGATCGTCGAGATATGTCGCGCGAAAATCGCGGACGAAATCATAGGAGCCGCCGCCGGCGAGGTCGAAATCGCCTGCCAGTACGATCGCCTTCAGCGCGCTCATCTCCTCGGGGCCAAAGGTCAGCGGCCGCGCCGCGCCCATCTTGACGCCGGTCCAGCCATTTTCGTTGTGCGAGGCCGTGACCATGGCGACGGATTGGATATCCAACGCGAACTGGGCGAAATAGGCCATGGGCGACAAGGCCAGGCCGATATCCTTCACCCGCGCTCCGGCGGCCATCAGGCCCGACACCAGCGCCAGCTTGATCGACAGCGAATAGGAACGGAAATCATGCCCGGTGACGATATCGGGGCCGGCGCCAAGACGGCGAATCAGCGTGCCAAGCCCCATGCCGAGCGCCTGGACGCCGATCAGATTGAGTTCCGGCGACTGCGCGGAGCCGGGATGGCCGAACCACCAGCGCGCATCGTATTCGCGAAAGCCGGACGCCTTGATCAGCGCTTCGGTTTCGAATTCGAAACTATTGGGCCGGGCGTCGCCAACGATTTTTGGGGGCAAGACAGCAGAACTCCAGGCGGCAGAAAATACGATCTATCGAGAGCTGCGGCTTAGCACACAAGGCTTTAAGCCACGTTTATCCCGGACCGAAATCCGGGCTTGGCGGAAATGCCCGACGAAAGCGAACGAAATGCGACAGAAGCGCTGCCATTGCCGCTTGCAGGAACGAAGTGTGGCGGCTATAAGCCCGCGGTCTGGTCACGGAGTGTAGCGCAGCCTGGTAGCGCACCTCGTTCGGGACGAGGGGGTCGCAGGTTCAAATCCTGCCACTCCGACCAGAAAAACAAAGTGTTAGCGCATCCCGACTTTGGCGCTCAAACATACATCCCGCCTGAAAATGGAGCGAAATAGCTCTCCCCTTGGCGAGACGGGCCAAGAGTCTTGCCCCTCGTCGTCAGTATGATGCCTGTCGATCTTCGGCCGACCCGTTTGCGGCGCTTCCGCGGTGTCGGCTTCGATTGATCCCATTCAGATAAGGGCCGCTGGACATCGTTGACGTCGCGCTTAGCGAAGGCCAAAAAAGCTCAAGATCGCTATCACGATGACCACCGCTCCAACGAGCCAAATGATGTTGTGCGCCCTCCCATGCGGACGACGAGCGGTCATGCAAGGAACTGCCGGAGGCAGTAGCCAGATATTGCGACTTTTGGGGCAGATCGTTGTGTTGCCTGATGTGAGCGACTGACCCGGCCGGACACATCGTCTCCGCAAGTACCACGAGCGAGAGGCAGCTCCCTTCTCAGCCCCAGGCGATGATCGCCCGTCCTTCGACTTACCGCGCTGCCGTCCGGCTGCCCGCAAGGAAAACCCGGAACCAAAGGGAGAAGCGGCGGTTATCCGACGAAGGGCTAATTAAGGCGATGGAGAAATTGCAATGAAAACAATGGTCATCTGCGCTTTGGCGCTTTCCTTGGGATTGCCCGTGATGGCTTCGGCAGCCGAGGCCGATGTGGTTATCAGAACCCATCATCGACACCACAGCAGCGTCAAAATCATCAACGAAGACGGACAGCGCTTGCACCACCGTCGCCACGGTACCGTTGCATTCTATGACCATGGGCGCCGGCATCATCGTCGAGACACCGTCGTCGTGACAGGCTCCATCTCCACTCACCGCCATCATCGCCACAATCCCGTGGTGATCGAAGACGACGGCTACTGATCGCCGACTGCCCAATGGCCCGGCTTGGAGCCGGGCCGTTGGCTTGTTAGCCGCACACGTGCCCAGACTTCTCTATCCAATCTGAAATCGGTTGCGCGTTGTTGGAACCAAATGCGCCTGTTGGCATAGTTGCGGTATGGAAACGAGGGTTCGCTCGCCAGGATTGGCACCCGGCGAGCGAACCCTATCGGCACAGGAAGGGACGTAGCTGCGCCGATATGCAAACCTTCGTGGGTAATTCTCCTGAACGATCAGCCAAGAGCTACTCCAATCACCATCAAGGTGATGGCCACCGTGAAGACTGGTGCGAGCAACCAGCGCGCCTGGCCAACACTCTTCTCCATCGGTTTCCTCCCGCAACATGCAGCCGACAACGACCGCAAACAGTGGCCGTTCCGAGCAACGCCTGGGATCAGACCATTGCGTTTCGCGATCGGACTTAGGTCTCATGCCTCGCCCGACCGAAGCCCAGCCCTGGGAACGTTTGCACTTTCCCCAAGTTCGGTGGTTTGGCGCGGACGATGTTGTGCTGCGCCGGTTTGCAAAGGAGGAATTCATGAAAATGCATCTTGCCGCTGCCGCGGCGTCGCTTTTGCTGCTTGCAGGTGTCGGCGCAGCCGCAGCCGAGGACATCATCATCCAGCCCGAGCAGGAAACAGTCATCCGTGAATATGTGAAAAAGCAGCCCCTCGCTTCGGTGAAGATTCCCGGTGTGGAACTCAATATCGGAACAGCGCTGCCCGAAACGGTCGAGCTTCACGAAGTCCCCAACGTCAAATACCGCTACACGGTGATCGACAACCGAACAGTTGTTGTGGATCCGGACACCCACAAGATCATCAAGATCATCGACTGAACCAGCCGCTTGCGGCTGAAGCCCGCCGCCCTCGAGGCGACGGGCTTCCCAATAACGGATGCAGATCGCCATGTTGAACCGTGAGACTGAAATATCCCAAGCGCTGGGGGTGCGCGTGGCTGACCTCAAGGCCAGGATGCAGGAGGCTCAGATCACCGCGGGCGAAATAAAGACCTTCCAGAAGGTCGCGGCCATCATGGAGGACCGCGAGGGCCGAATTCGGGGTGACGACCTGATTGCCGCGTCCTTCGTCATCGACACGCTGACGAACAGTCAAAAGCCTTGAGTGACCATGCCGACAATTAGCAGACTTTTTGATTCCCATGCCGAAGCGGCAAGGGTCGCCGGCGACTTGGTGGCGGCCGGAATTCCACGGGTACAGATTGCCATCATCGGACCTTATCGTGACGAAGCGGGAACTCTATTGGTTTCCGCGTTGGGGTCCGTCCTTGGCGGTGCCGCCAGCGGGCTGGCCTGCCTGAGCGCTGTTGCAGCCCACGGCATCAATCCTCTTGCTGCAAGCGTATGGGCAACAGCAGCGGCCGGTGCCGTCTGTGGCGGCGTTGCAGGCGGCCTGTTCGCAACATTCACCACGACTGCCGCAAAGACGGATGATCGCGGTACCGAGGGGATCGTTTTGGTGACGGCGCATGTTGATGAAAACGAGACCGACATCGCTCAGGCAGTGTTCGGCGGTTGCCCCCCAACGACATTCGTCGCTGAAGCAGCGTGAGAATTTCCAGGGAAATTGAATGAACAACCCGATAGTTTTGAGGGCGGGCGCGGTGCGATGAACGTTGCATCGGCCGGAAAGGCTCAGCTCGGCGACAGGTTCCTTCGCGATCGCAAACTTTGACGAAATGGCCGTCGGCCCTAGATACTTCGATGCGGTACGATGGGGTCGATGAAACGGCAAGCCGGATGCGACATGAATTCGAATTCAACGACAGCCTCGCCTCTGGCCCTGATGATTGCGCTGTTTCTTGTCGCCGGCTGTTCATCGATCGGCAAAACCATCGATCCGGCGAAATACGATTCGATGACATGCACCGAGCTCAACAGCGCGCTGGGAGACGTCGCCCGTGACATCTCGCGAACCGCAATCACCCGCGGCAAGGTCGCGAACACCAACGTTCCCCGCTGGCTGCTGGGCGGCGCGCGCGTGAAAACCGCGGTCGCCGACCGTGAAACGGCCAGGATCGACCGGCTGAAGCAACAGCAACAAGCCATAGTCGCGGCACGGGCAAACAAGTGCGCAAGATCAACGGACTGAGCGAACAGGCGCCGCCTTGGTGCCTTGCGCGCCCACCTGGCGGCTACCGTCTCAGGCGCTCAACCGGAACCGCGTGACGTCGATTGCCGCGGCCATCAGCGTCTGTGTGTAGACGTGCTGCGGATTGCTGAAGATCGCCTCGGTCGGTCCTTCCTCGACGATCTTGCCCTGCTTCATGACGATGATGTAGTCGGCCATGGCGCGCACGACCGACAGATCGTGGCTGATGAAGAGGTAGGACAGCTCGTGGTCGGCCTGCAGCTTGCGCAGCAGTTCAACGATCTGTTTCTGTACCGAGCGGTCGAGTGCCGAGGTCGGTTCGTCCAGCACCACCAGCTTGGGCTTTAGGATCATGGCGCGGGCAATGGCGATGCGCTGCCGCTGGCCGCCGGAGAATTCGTGCGGGTAGCGGTTGCGGGCGTTGGGATCGAGGCCGACTTCTCGTAAGGCCTCGACCGCGCGCTGGTCGCGTTGCTTGCCCGAAAGGTTCGGCTCATGCACCAGAAGCCCTTCGGTGATGACCTGGCCGACGGTCATGCGCGGCGACAGCGAGCCGAACGGGTCCTGGAAGACGAGCTGCATCTGGCGCCGTAGCGGCCGCATCGCCCGCCGGTCGGCCTGGGAAATGTCGCGGTCGCCGAATCGGATGACACCGTCGCTCGGCAACAGCCGCAGCAAGGCGCGACCGAGCGTCGATTTGCCCGAGCCGGATTCACCGACGATGCCGATGGTCTGGTTGCGCTGCAGCCGGATCGAAATGTGATCGACGGCGCGCAGCATCAGCGGCTCGCCAGCAAGAAACCCGCCGCCGATCCTGAACGTCACTTCGACATTCCTGCCTTCGAGCAGCACCGGGGCATTGGCGGGCGGCGGCGCCTTGCTGCCGGTCGGCTCGGCCGCCAGCAGCATTTTCGTATAGGCATGCCGCGGATTGACGAAGATGGCTTCGGCCTCGCCCTCCTCCACAACCTCGCCCTGGCGCATGACGTAGACCCGGTCGGCAAAGCGACGGACGATGCCAAGATCATGGGTGATGAAGACGATCGCCATGCCGAGCTTGCGCTGCAATTCGGCCAAGAGCATCAGGATTTGCGCCTGGATGGTCACGTCGAGCGCCGTCGTCGGCTCGTCGGCGATCAGAATGTCGGGGTCGTTGGCGAGCGCCATGGCGATCATCACGCGCTGGCGCTGGCCGCCCGACATTTCGTGCGGATAGGATTTCATCCGCCGTTCGGGATCGGGAATATGCACCAGGCGCAGCAGCTTGAGCGCCTCTTCGCGCGCCTCGGCGGCATTCAAGCCCCGATGCCGGCGGATCGGTTCGGTCAGCTGGTTACCGATCGAATAGAGCGGATCGAGTGAGGTCATCGGCTCCTGGAAGATCATGCTGATCTTGCGGCCACGGACCTTGTTGAGTTCGGATTTGCTCAGAGTCAGAAGATTGCGGCCGCGATAGTCGACACTGCCTGTCGCTTCGCCATTCGATGCCAGCAGGCTCATCGCCGCCATCATCGTCTGGCTCTTGCCGGATCCGGATTCACCGACCACGGCAACGGTTTCGCCCGCGTTGACGTGGATGTTGATGCCCTTGACCGCCTCGACCGCGCCGTCGAGCGTGCGGAAGCGGACACGCAGGTCCTTGACGCTGAGGATCGTTTCGGAAGCAGCCATCTCATCGATCCCCATCTTTATCGATCTCTCGGGTCGAGCGCGTCGCGCAGGCCATCGCCGACGAAGTTCAGCGCGAACAGCGTCGAGACGAGGAAGAAGGCGGGAAACAACAGCAGCCAGTTGGCGGTGCCGATGTTCTTGGCGCCGACCGAGATCAGCACGCCCCAGCTGGTCATAGGCTCCTGCACGCCGAGCCCCAGGAACGACAGGAAGCTCTCCAGGATGATGACCTGCGGTACCAGCAGCGTCATGTAGATCACCACCGGGCCGAGCAGGTTGGGAATGACGTGGCGCAGCAGGATACCGCGCTGACCGACACCCATGGCCTCCGCCGCCTGGACATATTCCTGCCGACGGATCGACAGCGCCTGGCCACGCACGATGCGCGCCATGTCGAGCCACAACACGGCGCCGACCGCCAGGAACATCAGCACGAAGTTGCGGCCGAAGAACACCACCAGCATGATGACGAAGAAGATGAAGGGCAAGGAATAGAGCACGTCGACGATGCGCATCATCACCTCGTCGACCTTGCCGCCGGCAAAGCCGGCCGCGGCACCGTAGATCACGCCGATGACCACCGCCACGACGCCGGCAAGCAGGCCGATGGCCAGCGATATGCGCCCGGCCATTAGCGTGCGAGACAACAGATCGCGGCCGGTGTTGTCGGTGCCGAACAGGAAATATTGCTGCTTGATCGAGGCACTCATCGTCGCTTCGAGGCCGTCAGGCGACTTGCTCTCGATCTTGGTGCCGTCAAAGGCGTCGGAACGATCGAGATAGCGGATGTTGCGGTCGTCGATCGGCTTGCTCGACTTGACGGTAACGAAGACTTGGTTGCCTTCCTGCCGCCACTCCTTGATATCGACCCGCATGCGTTTGATCGCTTCGGTGAGCGCCGTCTCGATCGTGTCGGCCTTCGGATAGGCCGACAGGCTTGGCGGCGTGCGCACATAATCACCATAGATGGTCGTGTATTGATGCGGCACGAGTGAGGGGCCGACCACGCTGATGATCGCGATCAAAGCGAGATAATAGAGGCTGAACATGGCGGCGCGATTGGCCTTGAGGCGCGCCCAGGCATCGCCCCAGAGCGAGCGGCCGATGACGGCGGGAGCCGTGGCTGCGATGTCAGTCATAGCGCACCCTCGGGTCGACGACCGCGTACATGACGTCGACGATCAGGTTGAAAACGATGGTGAAGATGGCGATCACCACCACCGTCCCCATCACCAGCGTGTAGTCGCGGTTGAGCGCGGCATCGACGAAATAGCGGCCGACACCGGGAATGGAGAAGATCGTCTCGACGATGACCGAACCAGTGAGCAGAGCCGCGGCCGCCGGGCCGGTGAAGGAGACGATCGGCAGGATGGCGCCGCGCAGCGCGTGCTTGACCACCACCGACCAATCGGAGAGGCCGAGCGCGCGCGCCGTGCGGATGTGATGGGATCGTAGCGATTCGATCATCGAGCCACGCATCAGGCGGGCGACGATGGCGATCTGCGGCAGAGCGAGCGTCAGCACCGGGCCGACCTTGTTGATCAAAGCGCCATCGCCCCATCCACCGATCGGCAGCAGCTTCCAAGTCAGCCCGAACAGGAGCTGGATCACCGGCGCGATGACGAAGGTGGGGATGGTGCTGCCGGCGGTCGCCAGCGCGATCACGGCATAATCGCCAAGCTTGTTCTGGTTGAGCGCGGCAATGGTGCCGAGCACGGAACCGAACAGAAGTGCCAGGACAAGCGCCGACGCCCCGAGCTGGACCGAAATAGGCAGACCCTTGGCGAACAGTTCGGTGACGGTGAAATCCGGCATGTTGTAGCTCGGGCCGAAATTGCCGCGCAAAAGATTGCCGAGATAGTGGACAAATTGCAGCCAGAGCGGGTCGTTGAGACCGAACTGAGCTTCGAGATTGGCTCTGATCTCAGGACTCAGCCCCCGCTCCTGGTTGAACGGGCCGCCTGGCGCGACGCGCATCAGGAAAAACGCCATGGTCACGATGACGAACAGCGTCGGAATGGCGGTCAAAAGCCGCCTTAATACATATCGCAGCATCGGTGCCCCGCTTGATCCAGAGCAGCGCGCGTCCGGCTGGACGATTGCGCTCTAGTCTTCAAATCTTCGCACCGACATTGTCGAAAATCGAATCCGGTTCCCGGGCCGATGCGATGGCAAACCAGAGCCGCCGCGCATTGAGTTGCGCGGCGACCCAGCCAAGGGATCAGTCCTTGCTGATGAAGCGGGACGGATGGATGTCCATCACATTGTCGTCGAAACCATGCAGCTTCGAAGAAACGATGTCGTGGTAGCTGTAGTAGAGAAGCGGGATCTCGCCGACATCATCGACGAGGATGCGCTCGGCCTCGGCGAGTTCCTTCATGCGCTGTTCGGGTTTACCGCCGGCGGCGGCGGCCTTGTCCATCGCCGCTTCGTATTTCGGGCTGTTGTAGTTCGAATAATTGTTGCCGCTGGCCTTGCGCGAGATGCCGAGGAAGGTTTCCGGGTCCTTGTAGTCGGCGATCCAGGCGGCACGCGCCACGTCGTAGTCGCCCTTCTGCTCGAGGAACGAGTAGTGGGTCTTGGTGTCGGTGTTGAGCAGCGTGATCTCGACGCCAAGCGGCTTCAACTGTTCCTGGATGGCGACAGCGGTGTTCTTGTGGTTTTCCGAGGTGTTGTAGCGGATCTGCATCTTCAACGGATGCTCGGGTGTATAGCCGAGTTTCTCGAGGATCTTCTTGGCAGCGTCCTCGCGGTCGATCTGCGGCATGTCGGCGTATTTGGCCAGTGCCGGCGTGTAGCCCTCGATGCCCGGAGGTACCATCGAATAGCCGGGCAGCATCGAATTCTGCCAGACTTTCTCCGCCAGGAAGTCGCGATCGATCGCCATCGAGATGGCGTTGCGCAGCTCGACATTGTCCCACGGCGCTTTGTCGGTCTTGATCGCATAATAGTAGGTGCCGAGATATGGCCCGACTCGGACCTGATCGCCGAATTTGGTCTTGAGATCGGCGAGCTGTTCGGTCGGCAGGTCACCGTAACTGTCGAGTTCACCGGCCTCGAAGCGCTTCATCGCCGACGAGCGATCTTCGGTCGGGATGTAGTTGACCACGTCGAACTTGACGGTCGCGGCGTCCCAGAATTTCGGATTCTTGACCAGCTTCAGATGGTCGTTGGGGATCCACTCCGCCGCTGTAAAGGCCCCGTTGGAGACCAGCTTGCCTGCCTTGATCCAGTCGGCGCCAAGTTTTTCGATGGACGCCTTGTTAACCGGGTAGGTCGCCTGGTGGGTCAGCATCTCCAGGAAGTAAGGCGTCGGCGCCTTCAGCGTGACTTCGAGGGTATTTGCGTCAAGCGCCTTGACGCCCATCTCCTCCGGCTTGGCCTTCTTGGTGTTGACTTCCTCGGCGTTCTTCACGGGATAGAGCATGGAAGCGTATTCGGCAGCGGTGGCCGGATCTTCCAGCCGACGGAACGAATAGACGAAGTCGTCCGCCGTCACCGGGCTGCCGTCCGACCACAGGCCGTCCTTGCGCAGCTTGAAGGTGTAGACAGTGCCGTCGTCGGACACCGTCCAGCTTTCGGCGGCGCCCGGAATGAGGTTCGTCTTCTGGTCATGCATGACGAGGCCCTGGAACAGGTCGCGTATGATATCGGCTTCGTAGACCGTCGAGGTCTTGTGCGGATCGAGCGTCTCCGCTTCGGCGGCGGATCCCCTGTTATAGACGCTCTCGGCGAAAGTCGGCGTGTAGAACGTGCCGGCCAGCGCCATGGTAGTGGCGAACACAGTCGCCTTCAGCATGTTTTTCAGCATGAAGTTCTCCCTGTCGGCGCTGCCGTCGGCGCGCCTTTACGTGTTGACGCCCCGGAGCCGATATCTGACCCCTTTGAGCGCGCCGCCGGTTCCCTTCCTGCGGCTGGTGTCCAGACACTAACGCGGAGAATTTTTATTTCAACAGACTCTCTGGGTCACCCAAAGTAAGGCGGGATGAAAGCTATGCCGTGGCAGCCGAAATCAGAAGCTTGACTTGGTTTCCTCACGTCGACCCCATTTATCACAAGGAATCTATCGCCGCGTCCGTTTGACGGAATGTGTTAATGCGTTCTTAAGCAACCACCGGTTACATTGCGACTACTTCCTATATGGTTCGATCTCCAACGTCGATGGCCATGAGTAACAGAGCAAGTAAATTGCCCAATATCCGTCAAATAAGGTACAAATTTCAAGAAAATTCCGGAACTTCGGCGGTTGAATTCGCCTTGCTCTCTCCGATCTTCATTCTTCTTCTGCTCGGAATGGTTGCATATGGTATATATTTCGGCGCCGCCAACTCGATCCAGCAGATCGCGGCGGATGCAGCCCGCACGGCGATTGCCGGGCTGAACCAGACCGAGCGCCAGACGCTGGTAGCCAGCTTCGTCACCAACAATGCCGGCGGATATCCCTTCGTGGATGTCAGCAAGTTGACCTACCAGGCCAACGACAGCACGGCCGATGGAAGCCAGTTCGTGGTGTCCATCCAGTACGATGCGCGCAATCTGCCGATCTGGAATCTCTTCCCAGGCATCGCGATGCCAGGGACTACAATCACGCGCCAGTCAACGATAAGGGTCGGGGGCATCTGAATGTTGCCGCACGCTTGCAAGGAGATCGGCCGGCTGGCACGGCTGATGCTGGGTGACAGAAAAGCGAATTTTGCCGTGATGACGGCGCTCATGGCGCCGGTCGGGCTTGCGCTGGCTGCCGTCGCCATCGACGAAGCCTCGATCTACACGGAGCGTCGCGAAGCACAGGCAATGGTGGACTTGGCCGCGATCACCGCCGCCTCGAACATCACAAAGATCGACACCGCGGTCGTGACCACGCTGACCGACAACGGCATGCCAGGGGTTGTCGTTCAAGGCTCGGGACAGACGATCGCACCGGCCGTCGGCAAAACCGTCGTGTCGGTCACACCGGGGCGATACGCGGCATCGGGCGCCAATGTGAGCCAGCGCTTCCAGGCCAACTTGACACCCTACAATGCCGTCCGCGTAACCCTGAAGAAGATCCCCGCCCGCTATTTCGCGAGTTCGCTGATCCCCACTCCCGTCATCGGCACGGAAGCCACCGCCAGCATGACGCCGCAGGCGACGTTCTCGGTCGGGTCGAGACTTGCCAGCGTCAATGGCGGCATGCTCAACGCGCTTCTGAGCGGACTTCTCGGCGGCAACATTTCGCTCAGCGTCATGGACTACAACGGGTTGATCTCGGCCGATGTCAGCGTCCTCTCCTTCATAAGTGCCCTTGCCACGCAAGTGAACGTGACCGGCGGTACCTATACGGATGTGCTGGCCTCCAAGGCGACCGTCGGCCAGATCGCTACCGCCATGGCCAATGTGCCCGGACTTGGCAACACGGCCAAGGTAGCCCTGCAGACGATCGCGTCCAAGTCGACCAGCACGGTCAAGATCCCGCTCAGCCATCTGATCGATCTCGGCCCTGGCGGCAGTCTGGCCCTTGGGCAAAAGCCGGCCGGCCTTGGCGTAGACGCCAATGCCATGGGAATGCTCATGGCCTCCGCCGGACTGGCGAACGGTTCGAAGCAGATCGACCTCGGTCTCAGCACCGGCATTCCGGGGGTGCTCTCGAGTACGCTCGCCGTCGCCGTCGGCGAACCGCCGCAATCCTCGCCATGGCTGGCAGTCGGCCAGCTAGGCACCATCGTGCGGACGGCCCAGACCCGCATCAAGCTGGTGGCGAAGATCGGCGCCGGCAACAGCAATGTCGGCGGCGGCATTAGCCTGGTGTCGGTCAGTCTGCCTCTGCATCTGGAAGTCGCCTACGCCGAGGCCAAGCTCACGGACATAAGCTGTCCGACAGGCCCTGACAGTATCAAGGTCAGCATCGCCACACGTCCCGGTATTGTCGAAGGGCATCTCGGCGACAGCAGCAGCGCCGGCTTTGCCGATTTCACCAACGAGGAGACATTCTCCGACACCGAAATCGCGAGAGTGAGTCTTCTGATCATCCCTGCACTGTCGGTGGTGGGCTCAGCGGCGTTTGAGATGGCCAACAACACGCCGACGACGTTGACTTTCAACAAGACCGAGATCGACGCAAAGACGATAAAGACCGCTTACACACAAAACCTGACACAATCCTTGACCACGTCGCTGGTCAGCAAACTGTCGCTGACGGCCAATTTGCTGGGTCTGCCGCTGGATCTCAACACCTTTCTCGGCTTCGTGAGGCCGCCGTTGGTGGCTCTTCTAAACAGCGTGGCGGCCCCCGTCGACACGTTGCTTACCAGTCTGCTCGGAATCCTTGGCGTGCGCCTCGGCGAGGCCGATGTCCGTGTCACCGGCGCGACCTGCGGACGCTCGGTTCTCGTCCAATAAGACGGCCGAAGCGCCAAATCAGTCGAGGCGGCCAAGGAAACATCCAAGCGCGGGCAACGAAAGCTCGGCCTCTTCTACGACAGCTGTATCGCCGTCAAGCCTCGCGACCGCTCCGATATCGGGCGGCAACGGCCAATTCGCTGATTCCCCTGCGAAATTGAAGACACAGAGCAGTCTTTCACCGCCGCCTTCGCGGATGAACGCAAGCACGTCACCCTCAGCGTCCAGAAAGCGGATCGAGCCTGCTACCAGCGCCTCATGCGCCCTGCGCAACGCCAGGGCGACCCGATAGGATGTCAGCACGGAGGCTGTGTCGGCATTCTGGACGTCGACCGCGCGGGCGCGATGGCTGGCCGGTATCGGCAGCCACGGCTTGGCCGTCGAGAAGCCCGCATTGTCGGCGCCGGCCTCCCAAACCATCGGCGTGCGGCACCCATCCCTACCCTTGACGCCCGGCCAGAAGCGGATGCCGACGGGGTCGCGCAGATCCTCATAGGCAAGCTCCGCCTCCTCCAGGCCGAGTTCCTCGCCCTCATAGAGGCAGATCGAGCCGCGCAGGCAGGACAGCAGCATGATCGAGAATCTCGCGATCGCGTCGGGATCGCTGCCCGGCCTTGTCCAGCGGCTGATATGGCGCACCACATCATGGTTGGAGAACGCCCAGCAGACCCAGCCATCGGAAACGGCCGTCTCGAAGGCTTCGACGCAGCCGCGCACATGCGCCGCGGAGAACCGTGGGCCAAGCAGATCGAAGGTGTAGCACATATGGAGCGTGTCGCCGCCGGATGTGTAGGCGGCGAGCGTCTGCAATGAGCGGCCCTCATCGCCGATCTCGCCGACAGCGGCGCGGTCCTCATACGCGTCGAGCAGCGCCCTGAAGCGGCGCAGGAACGCCAGGTTTTCCGGCTGCGTCTTGTCGAACAGATGCTCCTGGTAGAGGTAGGTATTGGTCTCCGTATTCGTGCCCGCGACACTTGATGCCAAGGGTGGATTGCTGCGCAGCCAGCGGTCGTGGACATAGTAATTGACCGTATCGAGCCGGAAGCCGTCGACGCCACGATCGAGCCAGAACCGCACCGTTTCCAGAAGCGCGTCCTGAACCTCCGGATTGTGGAAATTCAGATCCGGCTGCGAGGCGAGGAAATTGTGCATGTAATATTGCCGGCGGGTCGAATCCCATTCCCAGGCCGGGCCACCGAAGACGGAGAGCCAGTTGTTGGGCGCGCCGCCGTCGGGCTTGGCATCGGCCCAGACATACCAGTCGGACTTGGGATTATCGCGGCTCGCTCGGCTTTCGACGAACCAGTCGTGCTTGTCGGATGAATGCGACAGCACCTGATCGATGATGATCCTCAGGCCGAGACGATGCGCCTCGGCGACCAGCGCATCGAAATCCTCAAGCGTGCCGAACATCGGATCGACATCGCGGTAATCCGACACGTCGTAGCCCATGTCGGCCATCGGCGACTTGAAGAAGGGCGACAGCCAGACAGCGTCGACACCAAGCGAGGCGACATGAGCGAGCCTTGAGGTAATTCCGCTGAGGTCGCCGCTGCCGTCGCCGGTCGTGTCCTGGAACGAGCGTGGATAGATCTGGTAGATGACGCAGCCGCGCCACCATCCGGCCTTGTCAGCTGCCGCCATTGCGCTTTTTCCTTGTGCCGGCCTGTATGCGTTCGATCATGAAGATCACCGTCCGCCCCGATACCGGCCGCGAGATGTCCGCCGCATCGACGACGGCGGTCCAGAAAAACCCTTCACGTTCAGGCAGCGTGACCATGCAGGCGCGGCGATCGCCGTTGATGATGACGGCAACACGGCACTCGCCATCGCCGTCGCCACCCAGGATCATGACAAGGCGGTGCCGCCGCGGATCCCGCCAACTCTGTTCATCGATCGGCGCGCCTGTCTCGGTCAGCCATGCGACGTCGGGCATCTCCGAGCCTGCCGGTGGCTGGCCCGTGAGGAAGCCTGTGTCGGAAAGCGCTGATATCGCGCGGCGCAACGTCGAGAGCAGCGCCGTGTGGCGCTCCAGCGCCTGGTCGCGGCCTGCCCAGTCGAGCCAGGTGATCTCGTTGTCCTGCGCATAGGCGTTGTTGTTGCCCTGCTGGGTGCGGCCGAATTCGTCGCCAGCCGTCAGCATGATGGTGCTGCGCGAGGCGAACAGCGTGGCGAGCAGCGCGTGCTGGTCGTTCCGACGAGCCTCGGCCACCGCCGGGTCGTCCGCATCTCCTTCCACGCCGTTGTTCCAGGATAGGTTCTCATTGTGGCCGTCGCGATTCTGCTCGCCATTGGCCTCGTTGTGCTTGCGCTCGTAGCGCACGATGTCGGCCAGCGTCATGCCGTCATGGGCGGCGATGAAGTTGACCGTGCGGCTGACGTTTTGCCCCTTCGCGGCAAACACATCGGACGAGCCGGCAAGCCGGGTCGCCAGGGCGCCGGCCATGCCGGCGTCACCGCGCCAGAAGCGTCTGACATCGTCGCGGTACTTGTCGTTCCATTCGAGGAAAGGCGGCGGAAAATTGCCGAGCTGATAGCCTTCCGGACCGATGTCCCAGGGCTCGGCGATCAGCACGCGATCGGCCAGCACGGCGTCCTCTCGCATCGCCCTCAGCAGTGGCGCCTCGGCATCGAATGTTCCTTCGACACGGCCAAGAACAGGCGCCAGGTCGAAGCGGAAGCCATCGACGCCGGCATCCCGGACAAAATGGCGAAGCGTGTCGAGGACCATTTCCCGGACGACCGGGTGGTCGCAAGCGACCGTGTTACCGGTGCCGGTGTCGTTGGCCAGCCTGCCGTCAGGCGTGTGCCGGTAATAGGCTTGGTTGTCGAAGCCGCGCAGCGACAGCGTGGGGCCAAGCCTGTCGCTCTCGCCCGTATGGTTGAAGACGAGGTCGAGAATGACGCCGATGCCGGCCTGGCGCAGCACGGCGACCGTGTTGCGCAATTCCGCAAGGCCGCCCGGCGCCAGGCGCGGATCGAGTGCCATGAACGTCACGGGATTGTAACCCCAGGCATTGCGCAGCCCGAGCGGCGGCAAATGCCGCTCATCGATCGACGCCGTCACCGGCATCAGTTCGACCGCGCCAACGCCGAGTTTTTTCAGGTGCTCGACAACCGCGGGGTGAGCTAGAGCCGCGACCGTACCGCGCAATTTTTCCGGAATGTCCGGATGCAGCGCGGTGAAGGCGCGCACCGGCACTTCGTAGATCAGGCCACCGGGCTGAAAGAGCGGCGGCGTGGCCTGCACGGGCTTGGGCAAGGCGGCGGCAATCGCTTTCGGCATCAGCTGCGCGGTATCGGCCCCCTCACCCCGGCGCTGGGCCAGCCGCCAGTCATACGCGTAGGACCTGTCGATCTCGATGGCGTAAGGATCGGTCAGCAGCTTAGCGGGGTCGAACCACAGCCCGCGCTCCGGCGCGTAGTCACCATCGGCGCGGAACCCGTAGCGGGTGCCGGGGCCAAGGCCCGCGACAAACAGCGCATGCACGCCCTCGCCTTCCGGCCGCAGCTCAAGCCGTTCGATTTCCCGGTTGCCCCGCTCATCGAAGACCGAGATCCAGAGCCGTCTGGCGGCTTGCGACCAGGCGGCAAAGCGGATGCCGTCACGGGTGACGGTGGCGCCGAGCGTACTCATGCGGCGGCCTCCAGCGCTTGCTGGGAGAGTCGCGAACAGGTGCACCCTTCTCCCACAAGGGGAGAAGGGGGAGCCTCGCGACGCAGGCGGAACTCAAGCGGCCGGCTATCCGCCTGCGTCAAGTAATCACGCTCGGCTTGGCGCGGCCGGTATGGCTGCGAATCCCGGCAATATCATCGGCCGCGGCAATCAGATCGGCAAGTGCGGCCTGCGTATCGAGATCGTGTCTCGATTTGTCCGGCTCATAGCGCTCGATATAGACGCGCAACGTCGCGCCCGACGTGCCGGTGCCGGAAAGCCGGAAGACGACGCGCGAACCGCCTTCGAACATAACCCTGATGCCCTGGTGCTCGCTGGTCGAACCATCGACCGGGTCGTGATAGGCAAAATCGTCGGCGCTGACGATTGTCATGCCGCGCACGCTAGTTCCCGGCAGCGCGCCGAGTTTGGCACGGAGTTCATCGACCAGCGCGTTGGCGCGGTCGCTCTCGACCTCTTCATAATCGTGCCGCGAATAGTAATTGCGACCGTAGGTCGCCCAGTGCTCGGTGACGATCTGCTTGCAGCTTTCGCCGCGCGCGGCAAGGATGTTGAGCCACAGCAGCACCGCCCACAGGCCGTCCTTTTCGCGGACATGGTTGGAGCCGGTGCCGGCGCTCTCCTCACCGCAAATCGTCGCCATGTCTGCGTCGAGCAGATTGCCGAAGAACTTCCAGCCGGTCGGCGTCTCGTAGATGCCGATGCCGAGTTTTTCGGCAACGCGATCCGCCGCGCCACTGGTCGGCATCGAGCGGGCTATGCCCTTCAGCCCGGCTTTGTAGCCGGGCGCCAGGCGGGCGTTGGCGGCAAGCATGGCGACGGAATCCGACGGGGTGACGAAAATGCCCTTGCCTATGATCAGATTGCGGTCGCCGTCACCATCCGAGGCGGCGCCGAAATCCGGTGCATCCGGCCCCATCATTTCGTCATAGAGGTGTTTGGCATGGACGAGGTTGGGGTCCGGGTGGTGGCCGCCGAAATCCGGCAACGGCTTGAAGTTGCGGCAGGTGCCATTGGGCGCACCCAGCCGGTTTTCCAGGATCTCCTTGGCATAGGGGCCGGTCACGGCGTGCATGGCGTCGAAGCGCATGCGGAAGCCGGACTTGAACAGTTTGCGCAATGCGTCGAAATCGAACAGGCTTTCCATCAACTCGGCATAGTCGGCGACCGGGTCGATGATCTCGACTGCCATGCCGGCGGCCTCGACCGTGCCGATCGTGTCGATGTCGATCGGATCGATATCGGCGGTTCTGAAGTTCGAGATGGTCTTGGTCTTGGCGAACATCGCGTCGGTCAGCTTTTCCGGCGCCGGGCCGCCATTGCCGGCATTGTACTTGATGCCGAAATCCTCGTGCGGGCCGCCCGGATTGTGGCTGGCTGAAAGGATGATGCCGCCAAAGGTCTTGTATTTGCGGATGACATGGGAAGCGGCCGGCGTCGACAGGATGCCGCCTTGCCCGACCATCACCTTGCCGAAGCCGTTTGCGGCCGCCATGGCGATGGCCTTCTGGATGACCTCGCGGTTGTAGAAGCGGCCATCGCCGCCGATCACCAGGGTCTTGCCCTTGAAACCATCGAGCGCGTCGAAGATCGACTGGATGAAGTTCTCGGCATAGTGCTCCTGCTGGAACACCGGCACCTTCTTGCGCAAGCCCGACGTGCCGGGCTTCTGATCGGAATAGGGTTTGGTGGGGACGGTGCGTATCATGCTTCAGGAAACCCTTTTCGTAAGCAGCGAGCGATAGAGTTCAAAATATTTTTCCGCGCTTTTGTCCCATGACACATCGGCTTTCATGCCTTGGCGCTGCAACGATTCCCAGACCAGCGGACTGGCATGGGCGTCGACCAGGCGGCGGATGGCGTGCAGCAAGGTGCCGCCATTGTTGGGCGCGAACTGGAAGCCGGTGGCGACACCGGCTGAAATGGCGGCCTCGTTGGCGTCGATGACCGTATCGGCCAGGCCGCCGGTGCGGGCGACCACCGGCACGCAGCCATAGCGCAGTCCGTAAAGCTGTGTCAGGCCGCAGGGTTCGAAGCGCGAGGGAATGACGATGGCGTCGCAGCCGCCTTGCATGATGTGCGACAGTCCCTCGTCATAGCCGACCACGACCCCGATACGGCCGCGATGCCTGGCCGCGGCCGCAAGCAGCGCGCCTTCGAGGCCGGCATCGCCCGAGCCCAGAATGGCCAGGCGCGCGCCGGTCGCAACGATGCCATCGATCGCTGTCGCCAAGATATCCATGCCCTTTTGCCAGGTCAGGCGGCTGACGACGCAGACGATCGGACTGTCGTCGCGCTCAAGGCTGAAGCGGTCTTCCACGGCAGCCCTGTTGGGGGCGCGCGCCTTCAGCGTGCCGGCCGTATAGGTGGACACCAGATGCTTGTCGGTTTCGGGATCCCATATCCCGGTATCGATGCCGTTGACGATGCCATGGAGATCGCTGGAGCGCATGTTGATGAGGCCGTCGAGACCCATGCCGAATTCCGCCGAGCGAATCTCCTGCGCATAGGTTGGACTGACGGTGGTGATTGCCCAGGCCGCCTGCAGACCGGCTTTGAGGAAGCCGACGCCACCGTAATATTCGACGCCATCGAGCGCCATCGCCGCCGCCGGCAAGCCGAGCTCACCAAAGATGCCGGCGCCGAACTGGCCCTGGAAGGCGAGGTTATGGACAGTCATCATCGATGGCACGCCGACCGCCTTGCCGTAGCGCATATAGGCCAGCGTCATCGCCGACTGCCAGTCATGGGCATGGACGATGTCGGGCTGGTAGCCCGAGATGGCGCCACCGGCGATGTCGCTGCCAACCTGGCTCAGCGCCGCGAAGCGCCGCCAGTTGTCGGGCCAATCGACACCGGTCGCATTGCCATAAGGGCCGCCGGGACGGTCGAACAGATGCGGCGCGTCGAGCACGAACAGTTCGAGCCCGGCGAGTTGAACGGAGTGGACGGAGGCCTTGCCGCCCTGCAGCAAGGGATATTGCAGAACCGCCTTCCTTTTCTTGAAGGCGGCCATGACGGTCGGAAAACCGGGAATGAGCGTGCGCATGGTCACGCCCTTGGCCGCCAGCGCGATGGGCAGCGCGCCGGTCACGTCGGCAAGCCCACCGGTCTTTATCAGAGGGAAAATCTCGGGCGTGACCGACAGAACCTGCATGCACTAGAGCCCTAGTTTGTCGATCATGTCCTGGGTGACCAGGCAAATGCCCTTTTCCGAAACCCGAAAACGCTTGGCGTCGAGAACGGGATCTTCGCCGATCACCAGCCCTTCCGGTATCCTAACACCATGGTCGATGACCACGCGCTTCAACTTTGCGTTCCGGCCGACATGAACGTCGGGCAGCATGACGACTTCTTCCAGCGTCGAATAGGAATTGATGCGCGCACCGGTGAAGATCAGGCTTCGTTTCAGCGAGGCCCCCGAAACGATGCAATCGCCCGAAACCAGCGAGGACACCGCCGAACCGCGGCGGCCATCCTCGTCATGCACGAACTTTGCCGGCGGCTTCAATTCGGCATAAGTCCAGATCGGCCAGTCGCGGTCGTAGAGGTCGAGTTCCGGCGTTATATCGGTCAGGTCGATATTGGCTTCCCAATAGGCGTCGACCGTTCCGACGTCGCGCCAGTAGGCTTCGTTCTCGGCGGTCGAACGGACGCAGGACTTGGCGAAGCGGTGGGCGATCGCCTTACCGTGCTGGACGATATAGGGGATGATATCCTTGCCGAAGTCGCGGCTCGAGCCCGGCTCGGCGGCATCGCGGCGCAACTGCTCCATCAGGAAATTGGTCTTGAAGACATAGATGCCCATCGAGGCCAAAGCGAACTCCGGCTTGTCTGGAATGCCGGGCGGGTCGGCGGGCTTTTCGACGAAAGCAATGATGTTATCCTTGCCGTCGACATGCATGACGCCGAAGCCGGTGGCTTCCATGCGCGGCACTTCGAGGCAGCCGACGGTGACATCGGCATTGGCGTCGACATGCTGGCGAAGCATCAGTTCGTAGTCCATCTTGTAGATGTGGTCGCCGGCCAGGATCACCATGTATTCAGGGCCGTAGGCCTCGATGATGTCTATGTTCTGATAGACAGCGTCGGCCGTGCCCTCATACCACTGCGTTTCCGAGACGCGCTGGCTGGCCGGCAGGATGTCGAAACTCTCATTTCGCTCGGGCCGCAGGAAGTTCCAGCCACGTTGCAGATGGCGGATCAGCGAATGCGCCTTGTACTGGGTGGCGACGCCAAGGCGGCGAATGCCGGAGTTGAGCGCGTTGGAAAGCGCGAAGTCGATGATGCGCGTCTTACCGCCGAAATAGACGGCCGGCTTGGCGCGCCGGTCGGTCAGTTCCTTGAGGCGGCTGCCACGGCCGCCGGCCAACACATAGGCCATGGCATCGCGCGCCAACGGCTGGGTCCGTTTCAAGTCTGCCATTTCTACCCTCCCAAGTTACTCAGTCTCGACTTACTCGACCTCGACATGGCTCAGTCGGCCACGAGTTCAAGCATGATCGTCGACAGCGGTGGCAAAAGCATCGTCGCGGAGATGCCTCCACTCTCCGCCCGTGCCTCGACCGTGCCGGCATTGCCCTTGCCGGAACCGCCATATTCCGAAGCGTCGGTATTGATGATTTCGCGCCATTTGCCGGCCGTCGGTAACGGCACGCGATAGTTGTCGCGCGGGACCGGCGTGAAATTGGAAATGACGGCCACCGGGCTGCCCCCCGGTGCGCTGCGCAGCCAGGCGAAAACCGAATTCTGGCTGTCGTCGACGATCAGCCAGGAAAACCCTTCCGGCTCGCAATCGCGGCCATGCAGCGCCGGGCGCGAACGGTAGAGATAGTTGAGATCGCGCACCGTCTGCCAGACGCCGCGATGCGGGCGGAACTCAAGCAAGTTCCAGTCCAGCGCGCGCGCCTCGCTCCATTCGCGGCGCTGCGCGAACTCCTGCCCCATGAACAGCAACTTCTTGCCGGGATAACCCCACATGAAGGCGTAGTAGGCACGTAGCGTCGCGAATTTCTGCCAGTCGTCACCGGCCATCTTGCCAAGCAGCGTGCCTTTGCCGTGCACGACCTCGTCATGCGAGAGCGGCAGCACGAAATTTTCCGAAAAAGCATAGGTCAGGCCGAAGGTGAGATCATTGTGGTGGTGCTTGCGGAAGATCGGCTCCTTGGAGAAATACTCCAGCGTGTCGTGCATGAAGCCCATGTTCCACTTGAAGCCGAAGCCCAGCCCACCTTCATGCACGGGTGCGGAGACCTTCGGCCATGAGGTCGATTCCTCGGCGATGGTCATGACGCCGGGATGGTGACCGTAGACCTCTTTGTTCATCTTCTGCAGGAAGCTGACCGCCTCGAGGTTCTCGCGGCCGCCCTTCTCGTTGGGGATCCATTCGCCGGCCTTGCGCGAATAGTCGAGGTAGAGCATCGAGGCGACCGCATCGACGCGCAAACCATCGACATGGTATTTCTCGGCCCAGAACAGCGCATTGTTGACGAGGAAGGACACCACCTCGCGGCGGCCGAAATTATAGATCGCGGTGTTCCAGTCGGGATGAAAACCCTTGCGCGGATCGGCATGCTCATAAAGCGCGGTGCCATCGAAATTGGCCAGGCCATGCGCGTCGACCGGGAAATGCGCCGGCACCCAGTCGAGGATGACACCGACGCCGGCGCGATGGGCGCCGTCGACGAAACGGGCAAAGCCGTCCGGGTCGCCGAAGCGGGCCGACGGTGCGTAGAGGCCGGTCGTCTGATAGCCCCAGGATGGGTCATAGGGGTGTTCGGAGATCGGCATGAATTCGATATGGGTGAAGCCGGTCTCGACCACATAGGGGATCAGCCGGTCGGCCAGTTCGTCCCATGACAGGAACGAACCGTCGTCGCGAAGCTGCCAGGAACCGGCATGGACTTCATAGATCGAGATTGCTTCGCGCCGGTGATCGGCATTGCGCCAGAAATGGCGATGCGCCTCATCCCCCCACTCATGCGCCGGTGGCACGGCTACGACCGAAGCGGTGGCCGGCCGCAATTCGGATTTGAAGGCGAACGGATCGGCCTTCAGCGGGAGTCTCACGCCATCGGGGCCGATGATCTCGTATTTGTAGGGTCGTCCGGCACCGATGTCGGGTACGAACAGTTCCCAGATGCCGGTGTCGCGGCGATCGCGCATCGTGTGCCGGCGGCCGTCCCATTCGTTGAAGTCGCCGACCACCGAGACGCGTCGTGCATTGGGAGCCCAGACGGCGAAATGCACGCCGGAAGCGCCTTCGTGGTCAATGACATGAGCACCGAGCTTGTCGAACAGCCTGAGGTGCGAGCCTTGGGCGATGTAATAGTCGTCCATCGGGCCAAGCACCGGACCGAACGAATAGGGATCGGTCAGCCACCAGTCGCCGCCGGCATTGCGCGCGTGATAGCGCAGGGGCTGGCGCTTCTTGATCGAGAGCTTGCCTTCGAAAAACCCGCCATCGTCGCGCCTGGACAGTTCACCGGCGATGATGCCGGTCAGCGTGTAGGCGGTGACGAATTCGGCGTTCGGAACAAAGCAGCGGGCCACAAAACCCTTGCCAGCCTCGTGAACACCGAGAACGGCAAACGGGTCGCCATGCGTGCCGGCAACAATCGCCGCGACATCGCTGGCTGGCGCCAGTCCGTCCGGCCCGCTTGTCGCAGCGGTCGCGCGCGGCTTCTTCATCAGGCAGCGTCCCTCCCCGGGCACCGAGTGTTTGTTTCTAGTGGTGTGATCCGACTTCAAATCCACATCACCGGGACCACATTGTTCGTGGCCTCATGCAATCACATCAGACAGGCACGTTCCAGATTTCTTTCGCATATTGCCGGATCGTGCGATCGGAGGAGAACCAGCCGACACGCGCAACATTGCGGATTGCCTTGGCGTACCAATCGGGACTGTTGCGCCAGACCGCATCGACCTCGCGCTGGGCGGTGGCATAGGCATCGAAATCGGCGGCAACCATGAACCAGTCGCTGTTGTAGAGACCGTTCATGAGGTCGCGGTAACGCTCCGGATCGTCCGGCGAGAAGACGCCTGACGAAACAGCGGCAACGGCCTGCGCCAGTTCAGACGATCCTTCGATGATGGCGCGCGGGTTGTAGCCATTGTTGCGCCGCTCGGCGACCTCGGCGGTGGTCAGGCCGAAGATGAAGATGTTGTCGTCGCCGACGCATTCCTTGATCTCGACATTGGCGCCGTCGAGCGTGCCGATGGTCAACGCGCCGTTCAGCGCGAACTTCATGTTGCCGGTGCCCGACGCTTCCATGCCGGCGGTCGAGATCTGCTCGGAAAGGTCGGCAGCCGGCATCATGATCTCGGCCAGGCTGACATTGTAGTTCGGCACGAACACGACCTTCAGCAAACCGCGCACGGCCGGGTCGCGGTTGATGACCTTGGCGACGTCGTTGGCGAGTTTGATGATCAGCTTGGCGTTGTGATAGCTGGGCGCCGCCTTGCCGCCGAAGAATTTCACGCGCGGCATCCAGTCGCGCTCGGGATGCGAGCGGATCTGGTCATAGAGAGCGATCGCCTCGAGGATGTTCAGGAGTTGGCGCTTGTATTCGTGGATGCGCTTGATCTGGATATCGAACAGTGCCGAGGGATCGACCTTGATACCGAGCCGGTCGGCGACGAGGTTGGCCAGCCGCGCCTTGTTGGCGCGCTTGACGGCGGCGAACTTGTCGCGAAAGGCGGCGTCGCCGGCGAAGCTATCGAGATCCTTGATGGCGTCAATGTCATCGAGGAATCGGTCGCCGATCGCCTCGCGGGCGAGCGACGTCAGTCCGGGATTGCACTGGATCAGCCAGCGCCGCGGCGTGATGCCGTTGGTCTTGTTGTTGATGCGATCGGGATAAAGCTTGTGCAGGTCGGCGAACACCGTCTCCTTCATCAGGTCGGTGTGAAGAGCCGAAACGCCGTTGATCGAGTGCGAGCCGACAAAGGCCAGATTGCCCATGCGCACCCGGCGGTCGCCATTTTCCTGGATCAGCGAGATGCGGCCGATCTGCTCGTCCGAGAACTGGTTGGACGCGCGCGCCTCAAGCAGCACTTCGGCATTGATGGCATAGACGATCTGCATGTGGCGCGGCAAAAGCCGCTCGAAAAGCGGCACCGGCCAGCTTTCCAGCGCCTCGGGCAGCAGCGTGTGGTTGGTGTAGCCGAAGGTGCGCTTGGTGATATCCCAGGCCTGATCGAAATCCATGCCGTGGACGTCCATCAACAGGCGCATCAGCTCAGGCACAGCGATGGCCGGGTGGGTGTCGTTGAGGTGGATCGCGGCCTTGTCGGGCAGCGACTTCAGGTCGCCATACTGGCTGAGATGACGCTGGACGATGTCCTGCAGCGAGGCGGTGGAGAAGAAGTACTCTTGCCTGAGCCGCAGTTCCTGCCCGGCCTTGTGGGAATCGGCGGGATAGAGAACGCGCGACAAGGCATCGGCCTTGTTGCTTTCGGCAAGCGCGCCGATGTGGTCGCCGGCATTGAACTTGTCGAGCAGGATCGGATCGACCGGCATGCCCGACCAGAGCCGCAGCGTGTTGACGCGATTGGCCCGCCATCCGACCACGGGCGTGTCATAGGCGACAGCCAATACATGCTCGGTCGGCTTCCAGACATGGCGCTCGAGCCGGCCGTCCTTGGAGGTGATCGATTCCACCGAACCACCGAAGCCGACCTCAAACGAACGTTCACGGCGTTCGAATTCCCACGGATTGCCGTGATCGAGCCAGGTCTCGGGCAGTTCGACCTGCCAGCCGTCGTGAATCTCCTGGCGGAACATGCCGTTGGCGTAGCGGATACCGTAGCCATGCGCGGGAATGTCGACGGTCGCCATGCTCTCCATGAAACAGGCGGCAAGCCGGCCGAGGCCGCCATTGCCGAGTGCCGCGTCCGGTTCGAGTGCGGCGATGAGATCGAGATCGACACCCAGCGACGACAACGCCTCGCGCATATTGTCCATCAAGCCGAGATTGGAGAAGGCATCGCGCATCAGCCGGCCGATGAGGAACTCCAGCGACAGATAATAGACGCGCTTTTCCTTCTGGTCGTAGGCCTCCTTCGTCGCCTGCATCCAGCGGTCGACGATGCGGTCGCGCACGACCTTGATCGAGGCGGTCAGCCAGTCGTACTGGGTCGCGACGGTGGTATCCTTGCCGACCCGGTATTTGAGGGCCTTCAAGACTTCATCGGCGAGTGTCTTGGGATCTGGATTTTCAAGTTCGGGCTGGGGAGATTCGGATGTCATCGCGCGCGTCATGCTGCCTCTCGTGCGGTTGCCATGATCATACCGGCTTTCATCGTTCCTCCCAGCCCATGCTAGCCGATACTGCTACATATTCAATCGATTTAGGCGAGCCCTAGTCCGGGTTACCCTGCGGCAATTTGGCAATTTGAAGCGCGGCGCGCTCAGACGATCCCCGCGACGCACTTCAAATTTTGTTCCGTGCATGCCGTTGTCGCAAAACCGCTACGCACCTTTGGGCGACATGCATCAAGCCGCAAGCGCCGCCTCGGGCGGAACCTTCGCTCCGGTCATGAAGGCGACGGCATCGGACATCGTATATTGCTTGGGATCGATGACGCAGAGGCGACGGCCCAGCCGGTGGATGTGAATGCGGTCGGCCACTTCGAAGACATGCGGCATGTTGTGCGAGATCAGCACGATCGGCAGGCCGCGCTTCTTGACGTCGAGGATCAGTTCGAGCACGCGGCGGCTTTCCTTGACGCCAAGGGCGGCCGTCGGTTCGTCCATGATCACCACACGGCTGCCGAATGCGGCGGCGCGCGCCACCGCCACGCCCTGGCGCTGGCCTCCAGACAGCGTTTCCACCGCCTGGGAGATGTTCTGGATGGTCATCAGGCCAAGCTCGGTGAGCTTGTCGCGGGCGCGCTTTTCCATCGCCGGACGGTCGAGCATACGAAGCCAGTCGCCGAGAAAACCCGGTTTGCGGATCTCGCGGCCAAGGAACATGTTGTCGGCGATCGACAGCGCCGGCGACAGCGCCAGATTCTGATAGACGGTCTCGATGCCGGCTTCGCGGGCCTCCATCGGTGATTTGAAGGCGACGGGCTTGCCTTCAAGCCGGATCTCGCCTTCATCGGGCACGGCCGCGCCGGAAATCGCCTTGATGAGCGACGACTTGCCGGCGCCATTGTCGCCTATGACGGCGAGGATTTCGCCCGGGTAGAGGTCGAAGTCCGCATTGTCGAGGGCGGTGACGCGGCCATAGCGCTTGATCAAGCCACGAGCGGTGAGGATGGGTTCCTGGGTCATGGTCATGCCGAAACCTTTCTGATCCATTGGTCGACAGCCACGGCGCCGATGATCAGCACACCGGTGAGCAGCACTTTCCATTGCGGATCGGCGCCCAGCATGTTGAGGCCCATGGAGACGACGCCGACGATCATCGCGCCGAACAGCGTGCCCAGGATCGAGCCGCGCCCGCCGAACAGGGAAATACCGCCGATCACCGTCGCGGTGATCGCTTGCAGATTGTAGTCGGTGACGGCGGCGGACGGCGAGATCGAACCGTTGCGGCCGATGGAGACCCAGGCAGCGAAAGCGGCGATCAGCCCGGCAAGGGTGTAGACCGTCATCAGCACCTTCTTGGTCTGGATGCCCGACAGCTTCGCTGCCTCCTGATCGTCGCCGACGGCATAGACATGGCGACCCCATGCCGTGTGATTGAGCACGTACCATAGGACTAAAACGAGCACGACGGTTGCAATGACGCCGAGCGTCAGCACCGCCGTGCCAACCTTGAAGCTCAACGCAAACAGATGCAGCAGTGGCGCTTGGGTGTCGACGTCGGTGTCGCGGATCGTCTCATTGGCCGAATAGATGAAGTTCGTGGCCATGACGATGTTCCAGGTGCCAAGCGTCACGATGAAGGGCGGCAGCTTCATGTAGGCGACCAGCACTCCGTTGAGCAGCCCGCAGGCCGCGCCGGCGGCAAGCCCGATCGCGACGGCGAGCACACTGGGCATACCGTAGCTGACCGCGCAATTACCCATGATCACCGCTGAAATCACCATGATCACGCCAATCGACAGGTCGATGCCGGCGGTGAGGATGACCAGTGTCTGTGCAGCACCCAGAATGCCGATGATGGCGATCTGCTGCAGGATCAGCGTCAGCGTGTAGGACGAAAAGAACCGCCCTCCGATGGTGATGCCGAAGACGATGATCGCCAGGACCAGCACGATCAACGGCACCGCGGCCGGAGTCGAATGCAGGAAATGCTGGATGCGCTTGACGGCCGATTTGTGCTCGTCAAAAGCGGCAACGCTTGTGTCGCTGCTTGAGAGAACTTTCTCGAATTCTTGAGCTTGAGCCATGTTTTCTCCCCGTAGGACTGCAGCCAAACGCCGACGCCCGTCCACGCTTTTCCGGTCTGCTGCCGGGATTGTTCGCGGTCACGCGACCATCGTCCACCGGAAGCGGTCGGGGATCAAGCCCCGACCGCTCAGGTTGCGTAGATGCCTTTCAGACCGGCATCAGCCCCAGCACTTGGCGAGGCCTTCCTTGGTGTCGATGGACTTCACGCCGGTGGCCGGCTTGTCGGTCACCAGATTGACGCCGGTGTCGAAGAAATTCTTGCCTTCGGTCGGCTTCGGCTTGGTTCCGTCCTTGGCGAAAGCGGCGATCGCCTCGATGCCGAGCGCCGCCATCTGCAGCGGATATTGCTGCGACGTTGCGCCGATGACACCTTCGGCCACCGACTTCACGCCGGGGCAGCCGCCATCGACGGAAACGATCAGCACCTGGCTTTCGAGGCCGACGGCCTTGAGCGCCTGATAGGCGCCGACAGCTGCGGGCTCGTTGATGGTGTGGATGACGTTGATGGTGTTGTCCTTCTGCAGAAGGTTTTCCATCGCCTTGCGGCCGCCCTCCTCGTTGCCGTTGGTGACGTCGTGGCCGACGATGCGCGCATCGTCCTCATCGCCGATCTTGTTGGGGTCCTTCACGTCGATGCCGTAGCCCATCATGAAGCCTTGATCGCGCAGCACGTCCACGGTCGGCTGCGAAGGCGTCAGGTCGAGGAAGCCGATCTTGGCGTCCTTGGCCTTGTCGCCAAGCGTGGCGGCGGCCCAGGCGCCGATCAGCTTGCCGGCTTCGAGATTGTCCGTCGCAAAGGTCGCGTCGGCGGCGTCGATCGGATCGAGCGGTGTGTCGAGCGCGATCACCAGCAGGCCGGCATCACGCGCCTTCTTCACGGTCGGCACGATGCCCTTGGTGTCGGATGCGGTGATCAGGATACCCTTGGCGCCGTCGGCGATGCAGCTTTCGATCGCCGCCACCTGGCTCTCGCTGTCGCCGTCGATCTTGCCGGCGTAGGTCTTGAGATCGACGCCGAGTTCCTTGGCCTTCGCCGTGGCGCCTTCCTTCATCTTGACGAAGAAGGGGTTGGTGTCGGTCTTGGTGATCAGGCAGGCACCGACACCGGCCGCGGATGCGGACGACGCAAACGCCATCAGGCCCAGAGCCGCGGCGGCAAACACGGTCGATTTCAACAGTTTTGTATTGGTCACGATTTTCCTCCCAGTGGAACCATTCCGGATGCCGGCCAACCGGCACCTGCAGCGCATCCAACGAAATTCTCCCAGCGTGGACGCTGCCTCAACAGACACCAGGCCGAAGCCCCTGTCAATAATTAAATCACTCTTATTTATTATTGACAGCCTTGCTTCATTCACCCATTCTGGCCCAAAAGCATTGCGGGGAAACGACGGGAGGAACAGGGTGGAAACCGCCATAGCGAGGCACGGTTCGCCCGAGGCGAATGACAGCCTCATTCACCGCGGCACCAACCAGAGCGGCATGCGCGACCACAACGAGCGGTTGGTGCTCTCGCTGGTGCGCCAGCATGGCAGCCTGGCGAAATCCGACATCGCCCGCATGACCGGACTTTCGGCGCAGACGGTTTCGGTCATCATGCGCGAGTTGGAGGAAGAAAGTCTCCTGCTGCGCCAGGCGCCGTTGCGCGGCAAGATCGGCCAGCCCTCCATCCCGATGGCGCTCAATCCCGAGGGTGCTTTCTTCATTGGGCTGAAGATCGGCCGGCGCAGCGCCGAACTCGTGCTGATCGACTTTCTCGGCAATGTGCGCTCGATGCTGCAGCATTCCTATCGTTACCCGGCGCCACGCGAGACGGTGGATTTCGTCAGCAACGGCATGCGGCAGATGCGCGGGGAACTGACGCCCGCACAGGACAAGCGCATCGCCGGGCTCGGCATCGCCATGCCGTTCGAATTGTGGAACTGGGCCGATACAGCCGGCGCCCCGCGCGACGTCATGGACGAATGGCGTCACCGCGACATCAGGGCCGACATCCAGGCGCAATGCGATTTTCCGGTCTACCTGCAGAACGACGCCACTTCAGCCTGCGGCGCCGAACTCGTCTTCGGCCAGACGAGTGCTGCGCGTGACTTCGTCTATTTCTATATCGGCGCCTTTGCCGGCGGTGGCATCGTGCTGAATGGCCGGCTTTTTGGCGGTCCCACCGGCAATGCCGGAGCACTCGGCTCCATGCCCGTGCCAGGGCCGGACGGCAAGCCGACCCAATTGATCGACGTGGCGTCCATCGCCATGCTCGAAAAGGCGCTCAATGCGCGCGGCGTCGAGGCTTCGCATCTGTGGACATCGCCGGAAGACTGGGGCGAGATCGGATCCGAGCTCGACGACTGGATCGCCAGCGCCTCGCGAGCGCTCGCCTACGCCATCGTCGCCGCATCCTCGGTCATCGATTTCGAAGCGGCGGTGATCGACGGATGGATGCCGAAGGCGGTGCGCCGCCGGCTGGTCGACGCCATCATCGCGGCCATCGCCACGATCGACGGTGAAGGTTTGAAGTTGCCCGCCGTACGCGAGGGAACCGTCGGCATTCATGCCAGGGCGCTCGGCGGCGCCAGCCTGCCACTTTCCGAACGCTTCCTGATCAGCTCGACGACGATTTCCAGGAGCGCCTGATGCTGATCGGAATCCCGGCGCTGCTCGGTCCGGAGCTTCTGGCGATCTTGCGCGGCATGGGCCATGGCGACGAAATCGCCCTCGTCGACGGAAATTATCCGGCCGAACAACAGGCGACCCGGCTGGTGCGGGCCGATGGTCACCACCTCATCCCGGTGCTCGACGCGATATTGAGCGTCCTGCCTGTCGATGACGTTGTGCCGGAGGCTCTGTTTCGTGCCTCTGTCAAAGGCGATCCATCGCTTGCCGATCCCGTCCATCATGAGATCGAGGCTACCTGCGCCAAACGCGCGCCGGGCCGCAAGGTGGTTGCACTGGCCGGCGCCGACTTCTATGCACGGGTCAGATCGGCGCATGCCATCGTCGCGACAAGCGAGCCGCGGCTCTACGCCAACATCATCATCCGCAAGGGCGTGATCTATCCGCCGGAGACCAGGAAGCCATGATCCTCTGCTGCGGCGAAGCCCTGATCGACATGCTGCCGCGTACGACGACAGCGGGCGAGCCGGCTTTCGCGCCTTACGTCGGCGGTGCAGTGTTCAACACGGCGATCGCACTTGGCCGGCTCGGCGCGCCGGCCGGCTTTTTTTCCGGACTGTCGTCGGACCTGTTCGGCGGACAGTTCAGGGATGCGCTGGGGGCGAGCAAGGTCAGCTCCACCTATGCGCACACCTCGCCTCGGCCAACGACGCTGGCCTTCGTCAAGCTCACCAACGGCCAGGCGACCTACACATTCTATGACGAGAACACCGCTGGCCGCATGCTGACCATCGACGACTTGCCGCAGCTCGGCAACGAGATCGAAGCCATGCTGTTCGGCGCCATCAGCCTGATCTCGGAGCCCGCCGGCAGTGCCTATGAGGAGTTCATGAAGCGCGAGCATGCAAGCCGCGTCATGATGCTCGATCCCAACATCCGCCCGAACTTCATCCCGGATAAGGCCAAGCACCTCAGGCGCATCCGCGCCATGATGGCGATGGCCGACATCGTGAAACTGTCGGACGAAGATTTGAACTGGTTCGGCGAAGCCGGCTCGCACGAGGATGTCATCCGCAACTGGCTCGATCGCGGCCCCAAGCTGATCGTCGTCACGCATGGCAGCGAAGGCGCAGCCGGCTATACCAGGGAACACGCTGTCACGGTCATGCCGGAAAAGGTCGAGGTGGTCGACACGGTCGGAGCCGGCGACACGTTCAACGCCGGCATCCTCGCCTCCTTGCATGAGCAGGGCCTGCTGACGAAGGCGGCTATTTCCGACCTGTCGAAAGATGCCATCCACAAGGCGTTGGCGCTCGGCGCCAAGGCGGCGGCGGTCACGGTGTCACGGGCCGGCGCCAATCCGCCGTGGCGGCATGAGATCGTCTGAGTAACGCTCAACATAGATTGAGCCAGTCGATCACTTTATGTTTCGCAAGGGTCGATCCCGGAGGTATGAATGTCGGATCGCGCCCGACTAAGCCCGGATTTCCGGCATCTCGCGATGGTCCGCCGGGGGATACAGGTAACGGGCTGCGACACCTAGGCAATTCGCGGTTCTGCCTGTTCGGCTTTCTCGGCGGGCGCAACTCTGGTACCAGCGGCCGGTTATCTGGCTAACCCGTTTTGAGGCCGACATGCAGTTCATCGATCTTGGCGCGCAGCGCGAACGAATCCGCGACCGGCTGAAGGCCGCGATCGACCGTGTCGTCGACGAGGGCCGCTATATCCTCGGCCCGCAAGTCACCGAGTTCGAGAACAAGCTGGCCGCCTATATCGGCACCAAGCATGTCGTGGCCTGCGCCAACGGCACCGATGCACTGCTGTTGCCGCTGTTCGCGGCAGGCGTTGGCCCTGGCGACGCGGTGTTCGTGCCGAGCTTCACTTTCGCCGCCACCGCCGAAGTGGTGGCACTGGCCAAAGCCGAGCCGGTTTTCGTCGATGTCGACCCGCATAGCTACAACATTGACATTGCCAGCCTCGAAGCCGCCATCGCCATGATCAAGAAGGAAGGCCGGCTGAAGCCGAAAGCAATCATCCCCGTCGACCTGTTCGGCCTTGCCGCCGACTACGAGGCGATCATGGCGATCGCCAACCGCGAAGGGCTGATGGTGATCGAGGATGCCGCCCAGTCGATGGGCGGTTCGCTCGACGGCAAGATGTGCGGTTCCTTCGGCGCCGTCGGCTCGACCAGCTTCTATCCGGCAAAGCCGCTTGGCTGCTACGGCGACGGCGGCGCGATGTTTACCAATGACGATGCGCTGGCCGAGCAGCTCAGGTCTTTCGCCTTCCACGGCAAGGGCGAAACACAATACGACAATGTCCGCGTTGGCATCAATTCGCGGCTCGACACGCTGCAGGCGGCGATCCTGATCGAGAAGCTGGCCATTCTCGAAGACGAGATGGTTGCCCGCCAGGTGGTGGCAAAGCGCTATGCCGATGGGCTCGGCGACGTCGTTACCGCCGCCCTCAATCTGGACGGCGGCCGTTCGGCCTGGGCGCAGTACGCGATAGAGACTCCGAAGCGCGACGGGCTGAAGGCGCATCTCGGTGAAAAGGGTATCCCGTCGGTCATCTATTATGTGAAGCCGCTGCATGACCAGGTTGCTTATCGCGACTACCCACGCACACCGACCGGCCTTGCCGTGTCGGAAGAACTGCCGAAGCGGATCCTCTGTCTGCCGATGCACCCTTATCTCAGCGAAGCCGACCAGGACCGCATCATCGAAACGATCCGCAACTATGTCGGTTCGAATTCAGCGCAGGCCGCAGCCGAGTAATCTGTCGACCGGTCTCAGACGGGATTGGCCCCTGCCCCGCTGGCGATAAAATGCGGATTGGCAAAATCCTCGTCGTCGCTTTGCCCGCGCTTGCCATAGACCAAAGGCTGGCCGTCCAGCGTGCGCGTCATGCCGCCGGCCGCGCGCAGCACGGCATCGCCCGCCGCCGTGTCCCATTCCATGGTGCGGCCGAAGCGCGGATAGACATCCGCCTCGGCGCTGGCGACAAGGCAGAATTTCAAGGACGAGCCTACCGAGACGATTTCGGCGGCACCGAGGTCGCGAATATAGGCCTCGGTTTCCGGCGTGTTGTGGGAACGGCTGGCGACGACGGCCAGCGGCGCCACGGCCGTTCTCACCGCAATCGGCCGGCGGCCGACGATCTGGTAGTCGCCATTGATTTCAAGAGATTCCGCCCTGCCCGGCAGGCCGGAAAAGAAGCGGCCCGTGCAGGGCGCAAAGACGACGCCGACTTCCGGCACGCCGTGACGGACAAGCGCTATGTTGACGGTGAAGTCGGTGCGGCGGTTGACGAATTCCTTGGTGCCGTCGAGCGGATCTATCAGAAAGAAAGCCCCGTCCAGGTCGGGCGGCACGATGCCGGCGGATGCCTCCTCCTCGGCCACGCAGGGAATGTCGGGAAATGCGGCACGCAGTCCGGCGAGAATGATCTTCTCGCTCTCGCGGTCCGCCTCGGTCACCGGCGAGGAATCTGATTTCCGGTCGACCGCGCAGCCGGCGTGGAAAACACGCATCACCTCGCGCCCGGCCGCCAGGGCCAGCCGTTCGAAGATTTCGAGCATCAGCCTGTCGTCAGATGCCGCCGCCGTTG
>NZ_JAMYKW010000026.1:0-75201 GCF_040317555.1 Mesorhizobium sp. M1406
CGATTGAAACGAAAAGTGGCGGCGTGGGACGACGAATTCCTCGTAAGCGTCATCTCACGATAATTAACTCACCCGATTCCCCTGCGTTGGGCAGGAAATCAGTTGTAAACTTGGGCGGCACAATGGATAGCGATATCCTTTGCCGCTGCGTTTGCGGCAAATGAGATCAGGATATGCAAGACCAGGAGCTCTTTCTGACACCTCAAGAGCGTAGCCGCATCGTCAACCTGCTTGACGCGGCTCGCATAGACGATTGGGCGCGGTTCAAGGCGCTTTCGGACGGCGACTTTGCAAACGACGAATCGATGCGGGAGCAGTTCGATGGCTCGCGGCTGGTAGTTGACTACGATCGAATAGACCTGGAACCACAATTTGGCGTCGAAATAACTCCTGATGGTTTCCGGCTCATCATCGGCCAGTTGGTTGCGCGCGACCGTCGGCAACAAAGGGTAATCCTTACCCTCTGCAGCAAGGACCTAAACGACGGCCCGTTCATAAGCGTTTGGACCTTCCACGAAGAATTGGACATATCCTCGCTGTAGTTTGCCGGGAATTGCCGCTGGCATTGGGCAAGGCGATGGTTCAAGAAGGGATCACCGACACGTGATTGCCTCTTCATGTCCTCCATCCGCCCGATGATCCCGCTCCTTCTCGCCGCCGGCATTCTGCTTGGCGGCAATGGGCTGCAGAGCACGCTCATCGCGCTGCGCGGCGCGCAGGAAGGGTTTTCCGCCTCCGGCATCGGCCTGATGGGCACTTTCTATTTCGCCGGCTTCCTGCTCGGTTGCCTGGCCATCACCCGCATCATGAAGGCCGTCGGCCATATCAGGGCATTTTCGGCGCTGGCGGCGATCGCCTCTGTCGGCACCCTTTTGCTGGTGCTGGTTCTCAATCCGGTGATGTGGTGCGCGGTGCGCTTTGCCGGCGGTTTCTGTTTCGCCGGGCTGTTCACGATCGTCGAAAGCTGGCTGAATTCCGGCGTCGGCAATCATGACCGCGCGCGCGTGCTGGCGATCTACCGGATGGTCGATATTGGCTCGGTGACCGGCGCCCAGTTCCTGATCCCGATCTTCGGCGCCGGCGGTTTCGCCATCTTCGCCATCATGTCGATGATGATCACGTTCTCAGTTGTGCCGGTCTCGCTCGGCGACCGCTCCAATCCGACGCCGCCCGAGGACGTCAAGCTCGACCTGGCGCGCGTCTGGCGGATTTCGCCGTTGGGCTGCTTCGGCTGCATCGCCGTCGGCGTCACCAACAGCGCCTTTCGCACGTTGTCGCCGGTCTATGCCGAGCAGATCGGCATGTCGGTCGCCGATGTCGTCACCTTCGTCAGCGTCGGCATTTTCGGCGGCGCCATCATCCAGTATCCGCTGGGTTACCTCTCCGACCGCTGGGACCGGCGCAGGGTGCTGTTGATGACGACCTGCTGCGCGATGCTTTCAGCATTGGCGCTGGTGTTCATCGCCGGCAGCAATCCGGCGCTCAACTTCGTCCTCGTCTTCATCTTCGGCTGTTTCGCCATGCCGCTCTATTCGCTGTCGGCGGCGCACTCCAACGACCGCGCCGATACCGGCGAGTTCGTATTGATCAACGCGGCCTTGATGCTGTTCTATTCCTTCGGCGCGATTGGCGGCCCGTTCGCCGCCTCGACGGCGATGCAGTATTTCGGACCGGGCGCCCTGTTTGTATTCAGCGCGGTGGTCTATGCGATCTTCATCGGCGTCATCCTCTACCGGATGCAGGCCCGGTCCGGCGTGCCGGCAGGCAGGCGCCGCCGTTTCACCGCGCTGTTGCGCACCTCGACGGTTTTCTCACGGCTAGCCAGAAGAAACACCGATTCCGACGGGCCGGCTGGCTCGTGAAGATGGCGCCAAAGCTTGACGAAAGCCCCGCCGGCTGAAATCTAGGAAGACCTTACTCCTGCCAAAAGCGATTTGATGCACGTCATCACCACCCAGAAAGAACTCGAGACCGTTCTCGCCGCTTTCGAAAAGTCGGCGTTCGTCACCGTCGACACCGAATTCATCCGGGAAACGACCTTCTGGCCGATCCTGTGCCTGATCCAGATGGCCGCGCCCGGCGTGACGGCGCTGATCGACCCGCTGTCGCCCGATATCGACCTGAAGCCCTTCTTCAAGCTGATGGCCAACGAGGCGGTGGTCAAGGTCTTCCACGCCGCGCGGCAGGACATCGAAATCATCGTCCATCTCGGCGACCTGGTCCCGCACCCGGTGTTCGACACGCAAGTCGCGGCGATGGTCTGCGGCTTCGGCGACAGTGTTTCCTACGACCAGCTGGTGCAGCGGATCACCGGTGCGCGGCTCGACAAGTCGTCGCGCTTCACCGACTGGCGTCACAGGCCGCTTTCCGACAAGCAGCTCGACTACGCGCTGGCCGACGTCACCCATCTGATCGAGGTCTATCAGCACCTCAGCGCCGAGCTGGAGCGAGAAAACCGCGCCCATTGGCTCAACGAGGAAATGGATGTCCTGACCTCGCGCGAGACCTATGATCCGCATCCCGAGGACGCCTGGAAGCGGCTGAAGATGCGGCTGCGCAAACCGCAGGAACTGGCGATCGTGCAGGCCGTGGCCGCGTGGCGCGAGCGCGAGGCGCGCGAACGCGACGTACCGCGCGGCCGCGTGCTCAAGGACGATGCGATCTACGAGGTGGCGCAACAGGCGCCGCGCGACACGGCAGGCCTTGGCAAGCTGCGCACCACGCCGAAGGGTTGGGAACGCTCCTCGACGGCCACGGCGCTGCTTGGCGCGGTCAACGCCGCTCTTGCCTTGCCCAAGGAGCAGATGCCGAAACTGCCGAAGAATTTTCAGCCGCCGGAGGGCTCGAACGCTGCTGCGGAACTGTTGAAGGTGCTGCTGCGGATCGTCGCCGAAAAGGAAGGTGTCGCCTCGAAAGTGCTGGCCTCCAGCGACGACATCGATCGCATCGCGGCCGAAGGCGAGGAGGCCGACGTACCGGCCCTGCAGGGCTGGCGGCGCGCGGTGTTCGGCGAGGCAGCGCTCAAGCTGGTGCGCGGCGAGATCGGCATCAAGTTCGACAATCGCAAGATTGCACTGTTTGATCTTTAGGCGAGCGGACTTCCCTTCTCCCCTTGTGGGAGAAGGGAGAACTGCCCCGGCTCAAACCACTCCGAGCAGGTGCAGCGCGAACCAGATCCATCCCAGCAAAAGAATCACCGCGCCGAAGAAGAAGGAACGGCTGCGCAGCTGCAGATTGTTGCTGGTCAGGTGAATCCAGGCATGGAAATAGCGCGACGCGACAAAAATCCACATGAGCGCCAGGGTCAGGTAGTTGACGCCGTTGGTCAGGTGCAGCGTCAGGCACAGCACATAAAACAGCACCGGCAGCTCGAACTGGTTGATGAGATTGGCGGCAACGGTAGTGCTGGAGGTCGGCTCGATCGAGCGCGCCTTGTACTGGCCGGCTCTGGCCCCACCTGATTTGACCGCACCGTATCGCCGCCGACCCAGGACGGCGTAGACGATGTAGATCAGCAGCACATGCGCCAGAACGGGCCAGAAGATCGTGGTCTGGTTCGCGAAGTGCCCCCTTCCCGGTTGGGCTTTCCGCGCGGCATCAAGCCTGGTGTTTCTGGCCTCTCAGCCAGAAGGCGGCAATGACAAACACCGGAATGGCGAAAAGCGCGAATTTGGTGACGATAAGCGCGGAGGCGAAAGACAGCGAATCCGGGTTGGCCGACAGGAAATCCGACAGAAGCCGCGCCACCGCGATGTTCTGGGCGTAGTCGGCAAGCGTGTAGGGCAGCACCAGGACCACCGCTAAGATCGACTGCAACTGCCCTGGCAGCACGCGGAAGTTCTTCAATCGCCGGCCCGTGGCCAGGATCAGGCTGACCAGCGTCACCGACAGCAGCGCCGGGAACAGGAGATCGAAGGTCAGATAGTGCCAGACGAGAATGATCTCGCCGCCGCGCCGGCCGAGCGCCGTCAGCCAGGCCATGCCTTCGTCGGGCGTGAAGCCCAAAACGCGCATGTCGAGTGACGACAAGCCGCCACTCAACTGGCGGAAGTAGAAGAATTCCATCGCAGTCATGGCGATGAATACCGCCGCCGACAGGAAACAGAGCGCGGCCGCGTGTCGCGACAGCCGCAGGATCGTCGCGGTGAGGTTCCGCCCGATCCCGTACTGGTCAGGCTCCGCCGGGATAGTTCGGGCTTTCGCGGGTGATCGTGACGTCATGGGCGTGGCTTTCACGAAGTCCGGCATTGGATATGCGCACAAAAGTGGCGCGTTCGCGGAAATCGGCAAGGTCGCGGCCACCAACATAACCCATAGCGGCTTTCAAGCCGCCCGCAAGCTGGTGCAGCACGCCAGACACAGGTCCTTTGTAGGGAACCTGCCCTTCGATGCCTTCCGGGACCAGTTTCAGCGTGTCTCGCACCTCGGCCTGGAAGTAGCGATCGGCGGAACCGCGGGCCATGGCGCCGACCGAGCCCATGCCGCGATACGCCTTGAAGGAGCGGCCCTGGTGCAGATAGACCTCGCCCGGGCTTTCGTCGGTTCCGGCCAGCAGCGAGCCGATCATCGCGGCGCTTGCACCGGCGGCGAGCGCCTTGGCGAGATCACCGGAGTACTTGATGCCGCCGTCGGCGATCACCGAAACGCCGGATTTGTACGCCGTTTCGACCGCCGACATGATCGCCGAAAGCTGCGGCACGCCGACGCCGGCAACGATGCGGGTGGTGCAGATGGAACCCGGACCGATGCCGACCTTGACGGCGTCGGCGCCGGCATCGATCAGCGCCTGCGTGCCTTCGGCGGTGGCGACGTTGCCGGCCAGGATGCGAACCGAGTTGGAAAGCTTCTTGGCGCGCGTCACCGCGTCCAGCACGCGCTGCGAGTGGCCATGCGCGGTGTCGATCACCAGAAGGTCGACGCCGGCATCGATGAGGCGCTCGGCGCGCTCGAAACCGTCATCGCCGACGCTGGTGGCGGCGGCGGCGCGCAAGCGGCCCTGCACGTCCTTGGTGGCGTGCGGGTTGAGCTGCGACTTCTCGATGTCCTTGACCGTGATCAGCCCGACGCAATTGCCCTGCCTGTCGACGACGACCAGCTTTTCGATCCTGTGCTGGTGGAGAAGCCGCTTGGCCTCGTCCTGGTCGACGTTCTCCTTGACCGTGATCAGGTTGTCACGGGTCATCAGTTCATGGACCTTCTGCGCCGGATCGGACGCGAAGCGCACGTCGCGATTGGTCAGGATGCCGACCAGCCGTCCGACCTTGTGGCCGCCGCTGCCACCATTTTCGACCACTGGAATGCCCGAGATCGAATAGCTGCGCATCAGGCCCAGCGCGTCGGCGAGCGTCGCGTCGGGGCCGATGGTGACGGGGTTGACCACCATGCCGGATTCGAATTTCTTGACCTGGCGCACCTGCTCTGCCTGTTCGGCCGGCGAGAAATTGCGATGGATGACGCCAATGCCGCCGGCCTGGGCCATGGCGATGGCAAGCCGCGCCTCCGTGACGGTGTCCATCGCCGCCGAGAGGATCGGCACGTTGAGGTCGATGTCGCCGGCGATGCGGGTGCGGACATCGGTCTCGCCAGGCATGACCTCGGAATGACCCGGCTGCAGCAGCACGTCGTCAAAGGTCAGCGCCAATGCGCCGGTGGACGTTTCGATGATTTTTGCCATGGCCAGCCCTCGGAATACAAAAAAGCGCTGGACCGGAATGGACAGCGCCGACTCGTTTCTTCCCTTTCAGGATTGGCGCTGGCTGGTACCACGTCCCGGCGTCGATGAAAAGCCGATGATTTCACGCTCCCGGAAAGGTGATTTTTCGCCAGGGGATGCCACCTGGGGTTGCCAGTCGCATAAAAATGACAGCAAATTAATGCGACATCCCGGCGAAGGCCTGATAACCGTCCGCCTCAAGCCGACATGCAAGCGGCGACGCAACATTCACGTCTGGACGCGTTCCTTGAACCGCACCATCCCGCTCATACTGGCGGTCGCCCTTTTCATGGAAAACATGGATTCGACCGTCATCGCGACATCACTGCCGGCGATCGCAATCGATATCCACACCAGCCCGATCGCGCTCAAGCTGGCGCTGACTGCCTATTTGGTGTCGCTGGCGATCTTCATTCCGATCAGCGGCTGGATGGCCGACCGTTTCGGCGCCAAGAATGTCTTTCGTGCCGCGATCGCGGTCTTCATCGTCGGCTCGATCGCCTGCGCCCTTTCCGGTTCGCTGCCGGCTTTCGTGGTGTCGCGCTTCCTGCAAGGCATCGGCGGCGCCATGATGACACCGGTCGGGCGGCTGGTGCTGGTGCGCGCGACACCGAAAAGCGAACTCGTCGCGGCGATGTCCTGGCTGACCGTTCCGGCACTGGTCGGGCCGCTGGTCGGGCCGCCGGTCGGCGGCTTCATCACCACCTACTTCACCTGGCACTGGATTTTTCTGATCAATGTGCCGATCGGCGTGGTCGGCATCTGGCTGGCGACGCGTTTCCTGCCGGAGACCGAACCCGCGCAGACCCCGCCACTTGATTTCATCGGCTTCGTGCTGAGCGGGCTGGCGGCATCCGGCGTGGTGTTCGGCCTGTCGGTAGTCAGCTTGCCCTATCTGCCGCCAATCGTCGGTGTCATCACCGTGACGGTTGGCCTGCTGTCGGGAGCGCTCTATCTGCTGCATGCGCGCCACGCCAAAAACCCGCTGCTGGCGCTCCAACTTTTCCGCAACCAGGTGTTCCGCTCCTCGGTGCTTGGCGGCGGACTGTTTCGCATCGGCATCGGCGCCGTGCCGTTCCTGCTGCCGCTGATGTTCCAGATCGGCTTCGGGCTGACGCCGTTCCAGTCCGGCATGATCACCTTCGTCTCGGCGATCGGCGCCATCGGCATGAAATTCGTCACCGCGCTGATCTTCCGCGTCGCCGGCTTCCGCCGCGTGCTGGTTGTCGGTTCGCTGGTCGCCGCGGCCTCGATCGCCATCAACGGCCTGTTCACACCCGACACACCCTATCTGCTGGTGCTGGCCATGCTGCTCGTCGGCGGCTTCATCCGCTCGATGTTCTTCACCGGCGTCAATGCGCTCGCCTATGCCGAGGTTTCGGCTGAAGACACCAGCAAGGCGACGCCGATTGCCGCCGTCTTCCAGCAGTTGTCGATCGCGCTTGGCGTGGCGGTGGCCGGCGGCATCCTGGAGGTGTCCACCAGCCTGCACGACCGGTCGCTGACGCTGGCGGATTTCCACACCGCGTTTTTCGTCGTCGCGGCGATCTGCGCCGCCGCGTCGCTGTCGTTCATGCGGCTGGCGCCCGACGCCGGCAACGCCGTCTCCGGCCATGGCCGGTTGACCGTGCCCAAGACGCTGGAAACGGTAAGCCCGCCCGGCAATTGATGCGGCTTAAGTTTCGGGCTCGCCCTCTGGACGTTCCGATCCGCCTGACGGCGGCTCTCGCCCCTTGAAGTCCTTGGCCAACAGATAAAGCTCTACCGATTCATCGCGCGACGCCGGCGGCTTCACATGATGCACCGAGCGGAAGTTCTTCTTGAGCATGGAGAGCAGCTCGTTTTCGGCGCCGCCTTGGAAGGTCTTGGCGAGGAAATGCCCGCCCGGCTTCAGCACCGACAGCGCGAAATCGGCCGCCACCTCGCACAGATGCATGGTTCGGATGTGGTCGGTCCGCTTATGGCCGGTGGTGGGTGCCGCCATGTCGGACAGCACGATATCGGGGTCGCCTCCCAGCGCCTCGGCCAGCTTTTGCGGCGCCAGCGGATCGAGGAAATCCATCAGCAGCACCGGCGCGCCGGGCACGGCGTCCATCTCGAGATAATCGATGCCGATGACATGCGGCTTGTCGGCCGTCGACTTCGTCCGCGCCGCCGCGACTTGGCACCAGCCGCCGGGAGCGGCACCGAGATCGATCACCTTCATGCCGGGCTTCAACAGATGATGCTTGTCGTCGATCTCGATCAGCTTGTAGGCCGCGCGAGAGCGATAGCCGTCAGCCTTGGAGCGCTGGACATAGGGATCGTTGATGTGGCGCTGCAGCCAGCGGCGCGACGATTCCTTCAGGCCGCTCTTCTTCTTGATCCGCGTCTTCAGCACGCGAATGCTGGCGGATCCTGGTTTTTCCGGTTTCTTGATCATTGCCTGATTTCTTGTCTGAGTTTTGTGGTGGGATGTGGTGTGGCGGTTTTTGGGCGGCTAGGTGTTTGTTTATGGGCTTCCCCCACTCCGGCGCGGCTTCTACGGCCAATGTTGTCGAGCTATGCTCGACGGAGTGGGGGTCGACTGTTCACCAAAGCAACGCTTCCGGGATCATGCTCTGCCGCGCCCATCGTTGCGCCAGACACCGTCATCGGCCATCAGCTCGCTCAATATGCCCTCGCGCAGGCCCCGGTCGGCGACGCGCAGCCGCTCCGACGGCCACACCGCGCGGATCGCTTCGAGGATAGCACAGCCGGCCAGCACTAGATCGGCACGATCGGCGCCGATACAAGGGCTGGCGCAGCGCTGCTGGAAATCCCAGCCGACCAGTCGTTCGACCATGCGGTCGACGCTGTCGCGGTCCATCCACAGCCCGTCGACACGGCGGCGATCGTAGCGTTCGAGGTCAAGGTGAACGCCGGCCAGCGTCGTCACCGTTCCGGAAGTGCCGAGCAGATGGAAATTCGGGCTGGCCTTGAGATGGCTAAGCCGGTCGCGGCCGTCGAAGCTGGCCAGCCGGCCGGCGACGTCGTCGACCATGGCGGCAAAAATCTCGCGCGTCACCGTGCGGCCACCGAAACGCTCGGCCAGCGAGACGACGCCGACCGGCAGCGACGTCCACGACACGATATGGTTGGCGAGCCTCGGCGAGCGGCGGCCGGCGAGATCGATCAGCGCGATTTCGGAGGAGCCGCCGCCAATATCGAACAGCACGACGCCTTGCGTATCGCGCTCGACCAGCGAGCCGCAGCCGGACACCGCCAGCCGCGCTTCGGTCTGGCGATCGATGATCTCGAGCTTCAAGCCGGCTTCGCGTTCGACGCGGTCGAGGAACTCGACGCCATTGTCGGCCGTGCGGCAAGCTTCGGTGGCGATCAGCCGGGCCTTTCGAATCTTGCGGTTGCGCAATTTGTCGCCGCAGATCTTCAGCGCCTCGACCGCGCGGTCCATCGCCGGCTGGCCGAGCCTGCCATTGGCGGTGAGCCCCTCGCCCAGCCGGACGATGCGCGAAAAGGCGTCGATGACGCGGAACTGGCCATGCCGCGTCGGCACGGCAACCAGCAGCCGGCAATTGTTGGTGCCGAGGTCGAGGGCCGCAAAGACGGGAAGTTCGTGCATTGGCGCCCGGCGGGCGCCCTGTTCGAAGCGCGCCGGCGCAGCCGCGGGCGAGGCCACCGATTCCACGGGTCTGTGCGCCTCCGCCGCCGGGGCACTGGTTTTGACTGGCGCCGGCGATCGATTCTCCGCGGGACGCGCTTCGTCGCGCGCAAAAACCTTGCGCCCGCGCCTTCGCTTGCGCCGCTTCTTGGGCTTGCCTTTCTGGGGCGCGTCGCCCGCCTGCCCGTCGGCGGAGCGGGGCTCCGTCGGGCGGCGTTGCTGCCAGCTGGCGGTCCTCGGGCCAGATGACCCCAGGGAAGTGCTGGACACGCCCACCTCCGGCGCGCCGGCGCCGGTGTCGTGGTCTTCCACTGTCGTTCCTTCCGGCGCCGCGCGAACCGATGACGGACGCAGCAGGCGCTTCAGTGTTTTAAGTTGCCGCCAGACTAACAGTGCCGCGCCCGATCACCAAGAGCCGCGTGCCGAATTTTGCCGGCTGTCAGCTAACCGCCGTTCCGGCCCTGTCGCGTAATGTATCCGCAAGCCTGGATTGGCAGGTGCAACACTGCTGGCGTCTCGTTCAGCCGCTTGCACGAACAAAGCTGGCCGTTTGTCGCCGCGAAAAACGTTCGCGGTTGAATAGCCGGCTTCAATGAGGCATTTCTGAAATGGGCGGAAGAATCCGGCGCAGCCGGCCTCACCCTATCACCAGCGGAAGAGGAAGCGGATCCGCAACGCATGGCAAGCAGGCAATGAACTGGAGACGCTATTTCTGGCCGGTCGTCGGCATCGCGGCGGTGATCTTCTCGCTGGCGCTGCTCTGGCACGAACTGCGCGGCATTTCGCTCGACGATGTCTGGGACGGCATATCAGCCATTCCGGCCCGCGGCTGGATACTCGCCGCACTGTGTTCGGTCATCGCCTATGCCTCGCTCGCCGGCTACGACCACATCGCGCTCCTGCATATCGGCAAGCGCGTGTCGTGGCTGTTCGTCACGCTCTGCTCGTTCACCACCTATGCGCTGTCGCACAACATTGGCGGATCGGTGTTCTCCGGCGCCGTCATCCGCTACCGCGCCTACGGCACCAGGGGCCTGACCGGGCAGGATGTCGGCGTGCTGGTGGCGGTCTGCTGGATCACCTTCGTGCTGTCGACGATTCTCGCCTCCGGCCTCGTATTGGTCTTCGAGCCCGAGATACTCGACCGGTTTTCCGGCATTGCCCATCACGGCCTGTCGGAGGCGGCGGGGGTCGCGATGCTGCTGCTGGTGGCCGCCTACATTTTCGGCAGTTGGCTGCACCTGCGCCCGCTGAAGATCGCCAGCTTCCAGTTGCACTATCCGGCGCTGCCGATCGTCGCGCGACAGCTGCTGATTGGCCCGATCGAACTGCTGGCGGCCGCCGCGATCATCTTTTTTGCCCTGCCCGAAGCCCACAATCCCGGCTATTTCGTCGTGCTGGGCGTCTTCCTCGTATCCTTCTCGATCGCGCAGATCTCGCACGCGCCGGGCGGCCTCGGCGTGTTCGAAGTCGTCTTCCTCGCCGGCCTCTCCGATATGGAACCCGTCGGCGTGCTGGCGGCGCTGCTGGCGTTCCGGCTGTTCTACCTGATCATTCCGTTGTTCCTCGGCCTGGGCATCGTGCTGTTCTTCGAGCGCTCGCAGTTCAGCCGGACAGAAAGCTGAGCACGAGATTGAACTCGGAGCCGACGCGACGTTCGAAACGCGGCATCTGAACTGGCTGACGAAACCTGCCGTTTGAAGCACTCAGCAGGCTTGACTATTTTCCGCTGGCAGCTACAAGGCAGCGCTCACGCGGCTCAGCCGCTCGGCCCGCACGGTTCATGACCGCGCCTGCTGGGGAATAGGTTAACGGTAGACCCACGGACTCTGACTCCGTTAGTCCTGGTTCGAATCCAGGTTCCCCAGCCAACCGTTCTTCTAATGATATCAAGAGCTTAGGAAGATCGGTCCCGGCACAACCGTGTTGCATGGGTTTTCCCCTTGTGTCACGCGCAAACCCTTGTATTCCGGGCATGTCCCGTCCTGTACCTTGTTGTCGGTGCAACATGACTGCAACACGGAATCGCTGATTTGTTCCTGCCATGTCCACGCTAAAAAGCCCGCCGCCGTGAGGCAGCGGGCGCTAGTTCGGGAGGAAATGAAACCGCGTCGCGGTCAAGGGGCGTCCCCTTTGCCCCTTGACGACGGTACGCCTCGCTTAGCTGGATAATAAGCTCGCGCCGGTTGCATCTCTGCATATTCAAGCTGCGTGACTTTTCTGCCACAAGATAAAGAAAGCCCCGCCACCAACGGCAGCGGACCAAATGCGATGGTCGCGTATGTCAGCGGTTGTGCTTCGTTACGAGGACGTAACCGCAGCGCTGGTTGAGGTCGATCCGATAGCTGTCACCGTGAAGGCTCTGCATTTTCTCCATGATGATGCGAGCCAGCACTTCGACCTCTTCCACCGTTGATCTCGCCTGCGTCTCGGCATCGGTCGCTATGCGGTTGAAGACACCAAGGCTGTCACGGCTGGTCATAGCGACACCAGCACTTCCTGCGACTTCATATCTTCCGGCCACATGACGCTTTCGATTGGAGTGCGCCCCTAGGGGTGGACACTGATCAGGATTCTTTTGAACAGATTCGGAAAATCCGTAGCGGCTGTCACCGGACATTTCGGTCGCCCGATAATTGACGCCGAACGCAGCGGAATGCTTCACGCGGGTTTCGCTTCTTGGCTCGGTCGGCCTAGCCGTAGGGAACGGAACATGATTTTATATTAAATTAGCAGAAATGCATAAAATAGCTTATCATTCGGACAGCCGGCACTGTCCCCCGTAAGCCGGTCAGGCTCGGCGCCAGTCCTCAAGACACCCCTCGACGCCGGGCCGCCGCTCTTAAGCCGCTGGCCAGGATGAGCGCGAGCGCGAGCGATATGACGTTGTCCCCTAAGGTGCGGCGCTGACCAGCATCCGAACAATGTCCGGGCGCTGCACGGGCTGGTGGAATTCCTGAAACGACGCGGCGAGAGTGAAGGGCTGCAGGCGAGCCTTGCCATGGCGCTGGCCAGGGCGGACGTGCCGATCAGTTCATCCTGCCTGCGCGGCACGAGCGCAAGCCGCTGTCATTGAGGCGCCGGGCGGCGCCGGCGTTGCCTCTCAGCCCAGCCACTTCTCATAGTCGGACACCAGCAGGTGCACGGGGGCGACATCCTCGTCGATATTTGAAAAGCGGCCGATCGGCTCGCGAAAGACGTTGTCGGTGAGATCGTCATTGACGGTCGACACCTCGCCGATCAGCACATCCTTGCCCTCGGCCCAGAAGGCATGCCAGACGCCGGGCAAAAGCGTGACGCTCTGGCCCGGGTCGAGCTTCAGGAGCCCGCCCGCCGGGAGCCTATGGATGGTTCCGTCGACAGGCACCGAGACCTCGGCCTTGGGATCGATACCGCCGTCGCGATCGTGCATGAACAGTTCCAGCACCAGCTTGCCGCCACCACGGTTGATGATGTCCTCGGCCTTGATGTTGTGGCGGTGCATCGGCGACAGCTGGTCCTTGCGCGAGATCATGATCTTCTCGGCATAGAGCATGCCCATGCCCTTCTTCATGTCCTCGTAGCGACCGTTGCGAACGGTGAACAGGAACAGGCCGAGCTCCTTGAACTTTTCCTGGCCGTAATCGGTGATGTCCCAGCCGAGCCGCGAGGTAAACACGGCCGACGAGTCGACCTGACGCGCCTTCGCCTCCTCGGGCGACCAATAGGCGAAGGGCGGCATGATGTAGCCGAACGAGCGGATGAAAGCGTCGGCTTCGCGGATGATATCGTTGATGGCGGAGCGTTTCATGATCATGATCCTTCGTGTCGATTTGGTCAAAGCGTGTCGCGTCTGGTACGCGACGCGCTTTAGGGTTGTTAGCGCGCATGTCGTGATCCCAAAACCGCTGCACACTTTTGGGCGACATGCATTGGCAAACCGCATAGCCGAACGCCGATGCGGTGTCGATCCTGCCAGACCTTCCGACTCGAGCACATGGACCACAGATCGGTTCCGCTGGCCGCGTGACATCACGCTCGTTCGAGGCCATAACCCTGCGGATTTTCACAGGATGACAGATGATGCCGACCATCCATGATCTCGACACGCCATCGATCCTGATCGACGCCGCGCGCGCCGAAGCCAATATTGCCCGCGCGCAGGCCCATGCCGACAAGAACAGGCTGAAGCTCAGGCCGCATATAAAGACGCACAAATTGCCCTACTGGGCGAAGAAGCAGGTCGCGGCCGGCGCCGTCGGCATCACCTGCCAGAAGATCGGCGAAGCCGAGGTAATGGCCGATGCCGGGCTGACCGATATTTTTCTCCCCTACAACATTCTTGGGCGTGCCAAGTTGGAGCGGCTGAAGGCGCTGCATGGCCGCGTCACCCTGTCGGTGACAGCGGACAGTATGGAGACGCTGGAAGGGCTGGCGGCGACCTTCACCGATGCCGGTCATCGTTTGGAGGTGCTGGTCGAATGCGACACCGGCATGGGCCGCTGCGGCGTGCAAACGGCGGATGAAGCGGTTGCGCTGGCAAGACGGATCGACAGAGCCGGCGGCCTCGCCTTCGGTGGGCTGATGACCTACCCCGCCGCCGGCCGCGCCGCGGAGGCCGAAGCCTGGCTTGCCGACGCCAAGCAGACGCTTGCCGAGTCGGGTCTGGCCTGCGAACGCATCTCCAGCGGCGGCACGCCGGACATCTGGCGCTCCAGCGACGCATCGGTCGTCACGGAGTATCGCCCCGGCACCTACATCTATCTCGACCGCTACCAGGTCGCCAAAGGCGTCGGCAGCCTCGACGATTGCGCGCTGACGGTGCTGTCGACGGTGGTCAGCCACCCCACGCCAACCCGCGCCATTCTGGACAGCGGCAGCAAGGCGCTGTCCAGCGATACGCTGGGCCTGGCAGACTTCGGCGAACTGCTGGGCATTTCCGGAGCGCGGGTGACGGGCTTGAGCGAGGAGCATGGCACCGTCACGCTTTCGGACCAGGCCAAGCTGCGCATGGGCGAACGGGTGCGCGTCGTGCCCGACCATTGCTGCGTCGTCACCAATTTGTTCAACGAGGTCAATCTGATCGACGGCGACACGGTGCTGGAAACGCTGCCGGTGGCGGCGCGCGGAAGGATGGGGTGAACTAGGAATCGCCTTCCCTTCTCCCCTTGTGGGAGAAGGTGGATCAGCGCGCGGCGCCGAGACGGATGAGAGGGTGTTCCAGCGGAGTGAGACGTTGGCGTTCCCTGGAACACCCCTCATCCGTCGCCTTCGGCGACACCTTCTCCCACAAGGGGAGAAGGGGGAGACCGCTCGGCCTGCCGTGCCGCGACACGGCGCATGGCGATGACCCGGCGGCGGTGGATTTCGGTGCGCATCGCCATCAGATGCAGCGCAAAGAACAGCACGGTGAAGCCGAGCGCCATCACCAGCAACGGCCACAGCAGGCTGGGATCGATGGTCGGGCCGCCCATGCGGAACACCGAAGCCGGCTGGTGCAGCGTGTTCCACCAGTCGACCGAGAATTTGATGATCGGAATGTTGATGAAGCCGACCAGCGTGATGATGGCGGCGGCCCAGGCGGCGCGGCTCGCGTCATCGAGCGCGCGGGTCAGCGCGATGATGCCGAGATACATCAGGAACAGCACGAAGACCGAGGTCAACCGCGCGTCCCAGACCCACCAGGTGCCCCACATCGGCTTGCCCCAGATCGAACCGGTGATCAGCGCCAGCGCGGTGAAGACAGCGCCGATGGGTGCGGCCGATTTCAGCGCGACATCGGCCAGCGGATGCCGCCAGACGAGCGTGCCGAGCGCCGAGATCGCCATCAGCGTGTAGCACATCATGGCGAGCCAGGCGAAAGGCACGTGGATGTACATGATGCGAACGGTGATGCCCTGCTGGAAATCCTCGGGCGCGGCGAAGCTCATATAGAGCCCGACGGCGAGGATGAGTGCGGCGATGGACGCCAGCCACGGCACGATCCTGTCGGCCAGCCCGACGAAGCGCGTCGGGTTGGCAAGATCCATCCAGCCGGTCAGGCGTGAAGTCGTATCGATCATGCGGCTCTACATAGACCGCCGGCGCGTTCGGGGCAATCGAGCGGTGGTGTCGCAGGTCTGGGCAGCGCTTCCCTTCTCCCCTTGTGGGAGAAGGTGGATCGGCGCGCAGCGCCGAGACGGATGAGGGGTTCTGGACGGGATGAGGCGTTGGTGTTTTCTGGAACACCCCTCATCCGACCTCGCTTCGCGAGGCCACCTTCTCCCACAAGGGGAGAAGGCAGAGACAGCCAACTCAGGCCGCTGCTTCCTGCTGTTGCAGCACGGTGCGGCTGAGGCGGCGAACCTCCTCGTCGTTGAGCAGGCCACCGGCGCGCAGCAGGCTGGCAAAGCGGCCATTGCGCAGCGACAGCTCGGTGAAGCCACCCATCTCGACCACCCTGCCCTTGTCCATGAATACGACCAGATCGGCGTCGCGGACGGTGGTCAGGCGGTGGGCGATGATGAAGGTGGTGCGGTCGCGCCGCAACTCGTCGATCGCTTCCTTGACGCGGTCCTCGGTCTCGACGTCGAGCGCGCTGGTCGCCTCGTCGAGCACCAGGATCGGCGCGTCCTTGAGCACGGCGCGGGCAATGGCGATGCGCTGACGCTCGCCACCCGACAGCTGGCCGCCACGTTCGCCGACAAGCGTGTCGTAGCCATTGCTCTTGGACAGGATGAAGTCCTGCGCGGCAGCCGCGTTGGCGGCGGCATGGATCTCGTCGTTGCTCGCATCGGCGCGGCCAACGCGGATGTTGTCCTCGATCGAGCGATTGAGCAGGCCCGCATCCTGGAACACGGTGGCGATCGAATGACGCAGCGACTTGCGGGTCACGGTGCGGGTGTCGATGCCGTCGATCAGGATGCGGCCATGCGACGGCGAGAAGACACGCTGCAGCAGGTTGATGAGCGTCGTCTTGCCGGCGCCCGTCGGGCCGACGATGGCGACGGTCTGGCCGGCCTGGACCTCGAAGGAGACGTCGTCGATGCCATGGCCCGAATTGGCGAATTCGAAGCCGACATTCTCGAAGCGGACATGACCGGTGACATTGGCGAGATCACGCAAGCCGTCCGGCTCGGCGGCGTCGGCCGCGGAATCCTCAAGGTGGTAGAAGTCCTCGAGCTTGGCACGGGCCTCCGAAATCTGGTTGGCGAACGCCGACATCTGGTCGAGCCTGGCGATCAGCAGCGTGGCAAAGCCGGTGAAGGCGATGACGTCGCCGATGCGCAGCTGACCGTGGGTGACCAGATAGGCGCCGATCAACAGTACGACCATCATCGAGATCGTCGACGACAGGCGGTGCAGCGCATTGGCCATCGCCCACCAGTCGAGCACCGGGTTCTGGGCGTCGAGCAGGTTCTTGACATAGCGGCGCAGTGTATCGGCCTCGTGGCCGAGACGATTGTAGCTCTGCAGCACGGCAACGTTGCTGACCGAGTCGGTCACGTGCGCGAACACCTTGTGGTAGTGGCGCTCGACGGCGGCCTGACCCGCCTTGGTGCGCTTCATCACCAGCCGGCCGATGCCGACATAGAGCGCGCCGAGCGCCAGAAGCACCAGCGACATGCGCAGATCCATGCTGACCGCGGTCGGGATCAGCAGGAACAGCGCAACCACCGTCGACAGGTGCTGACGCATGAATTCGAGCCACAGGCTGAACAGCGTCTCGACCGCGCGAAGCAGGGTGTGCAGGGCGTTGGAGGTGCCGCGCTGGTGGTGCCAGGCAAGCGGCATGGTGATCACGCGCTCGAACGAGTCGCAAAGCACCTCGCTACGGCGCCTGTGGGCAAAGCGGTCCGCGCCACGCGCCACCAGGACGAATGCCACGATGTTGAAGGCGCCCAGGCCAGCCCATAGGGCAAGTGTCATAAACACCGAGCCGCGTTCTGAAATCGCGTCGATCACCCGTCCGAACATAATCGGCTCGAGAATGGCGATGATGGCGAGAGCCACGTTGGCCGAACAGATCAACGCGACGCGTTTCCTGTCCGCGGCGAGATATCCGAGCGCTCGCCAGTAGATTTGCAGAAGGGTCACCCCAGTTACTCCGCCATGCTGTTTATTGTGCACTGCATCATTTTGACTCGTACCGGTTGATACGTCGCAAAACAATGGCCGTGTACCTCTTCAGTTCCCTCGGAGCGAACAAAAGATGGCGACGTTCCGAAATCTGCCGTGATCACCTAACGGTTTGAGAAGACAGGTAAAATGTCAGGCATGCGGCGAAATCATGGCAGCTGGCGGGTGCTGCCATAATTTTAATCAGCAACAATGTCGGGCGGATGACTGGGGCCGAAATCGCCTTCTGCACAGTATAGGACAAAACTAAGCGGCCGCGCGCCCCTCCAGGCGACAGGAGCCCACGTCTCGCAGCTCGACGCGACTCCTATGGCGCCCTCAAGCCTTTGATTTCATGCGCTTCTCTGGGGCATGCCCTTCAGTCGGGCCGATGGCAACGCCGGGCGGCATGGCGCCTCTAATCCTGTCATCGTCCAAAAACCGCGCTCCCGGGCCCGGGCCTGAGAGCGCGCTTTTTAGGCAACATGCATCAGGCCGGGATCCTGACGACGACGTCGGTAACTTCGCCATCCTTCAGTTCGAGCGCCGAAGCCTTGGTCTTTGCCCCATTCACCTCCAGCGACACGGCCTTGGCCTTATTGTCGCGGATGACACGAACCTTGAGTTCCGCCCCCAGCATCTTGAGGGTCGCCGAATAGCCGTCCCAGTGACTGGGCAGTTTCGGCTTGAACTGGACGCGCTTGCCGCGCCGCTCGATGCCCAAAATGCCTTCGACCGCCGCCCTGTAGAGCCAGCCGGCGGAGCCCGTGTACCAGGTCCAGCCGCCACGGCCGCCCTTGCTGTTGCCGGCATTGTCGTCCCCGGCATAGATATCGGCCGCCACGACATAGGGCTCGACGCGATAGTGCTCGGCCGAGGCCTCGTCGGTCGCATGGTTGACCGGGTTCAGCATCGAGAAACAGCGATAGGCCTCGTCGGTGCGCCCCATCTCGGCGAGCGCGATGACGAACCATGTGGCGGCGTGGGTGTACTGGCCGCCATTCTCGCGCACACCGGGCGGATAGCTCTTGATGTAGCCCGGATCCTTCTCCGTCTTCGAGAAGGGCGGCGTGAACAGCTTGACGATCTTGAGCTTGTCGTCGACGAGCAGCTTCGTCGCCTGCTCCATCGCCGTCGTCGACCGTGCCGGATCGCCCTCTCCCGAAAGCACGCTCCAGGACTGGGCGATCGAGTCGATCTTGCACTCCCGCGAGGTCCGCGACCCCAGCGGGCTGCCGTCGTCGAAGCTGCCGCGCCGGTACCATTCGCCGTCCCATGCCGTGCTTTCAAGCGCCCGCTTCAGCACATCGGCATGCTTTGCCCAGGCCTGTGCACGCTTGGCATCGCCCTCGGACTTGGCAACGGGGGCGAAGTCACCCAGAGTCTTCAACAGGAACCAGCCGAGCCAGACACTCTCGCCCTTGCCCTGACCGCCGACGCGGTTCATGCCGTCGTTCCAGTCGCCGCCAAGGATCAGCGGCAGGCCCGCGGGACTGCTGCGCTTGATGGCGAGGTCGAGCGCCCGCGCGCAATGGTCGTAGAGCGACGCCGTCTTCTTCGAAACCTCGGGAGTGAAGAAGGCATCGTGCTCTCCCTCGCCCAACGCCTGTCCGTCGATGAAGGGCAGTTGCTCCTTCAGGATGGTGGCATCGCCGGTGACCAGCAGATAGCGGGCCGTGGCGTGGGCCAGCCAGACCACGTCGTCGGAGATCAGCGTGCGCACGCCGGCGCCGGTGCGCGGCAGCCACCAGTGCTGCACGTCGCCTTCGGGGAACTGCCGCCGCGCCGCGTTGAGTATCTGGTCACGCGCCAGCTGCGGGTCATGCGCCAGCAACGCCAGCGTATCCTGCAGCTGGTCGCGGAAGCCGAAGGCACCGCTGGCCTGATAGAAGGCGGAGCGGGCGCGGATGCGACAGGCCAGGCTCTGATAGGGCAGCCAATGATTGACCATGGCGTCGAGCGACTTGTCCGGCGTCTCCACCTGGATGGTGTCGAGGAAGCCGCGCCACTCGCGCTCATTGTCGGCCAGACGCTGGTCGAAATCCTTGACCCGGTGCTCCCGCACCAAGGTGCTCGCCTCCTCGGCGGACTCGGCGTCACCGAGCAGCCAAAGCAGCGTCACGTCGCCGCCGGCCGGGATCTCGATGTCGCGGGCGATCGCCGCGCACGGATCATCGCCGGCCTCGACACGGTCCGATAGTGCGGCACCGCTCAGCACCGCCTGCGGAAGCTCGCTGGAGCCGTGCCGGCCCAGGAACTCCGAGCGATCTGATGTCACCGAGTGCACGCCGCCATCGGTGGCAAGGAAGGCCACCCGCTCGCTGAAATCGAGGCCGTAGGGGTTTTGCGCCAGCAACGCGCCGCTGGCAGCGTCCCGAGATGGAACGATGGTTGCCGCCGTGCGCGACCGATGCCCGCCGAGCACCCATTCGGCATAGGCATAGACACGCAGGCGCGCCGGCACCGAGCCGGAATTCTGAATACGCAGCCGCGAAATCTTCACCGGGTCTACCGGATCGACGACATGGGTGAGATCCATCGACAGCGGCCCGCGCTTCGCGCGGAAGGTCGAGAAACCCTGGCCATGCCAGGCCTCGTAGGTCATCGAGGGATCGCGCACCATGGCGGCGAGAGGCGAGAACGCCTTGCCGCTGGCCTGATCGTAAATATAGAGGCCCTCGCCCGGCCGGTTCGAGACCGGATCATTCGACCATGGCGTCAACTGGTAGTCGCGGCTGTTGCGGCTCCAGGTGAAGGCAGCCCCCTCGGCGGAGGTATGGAAGCCGAACGAGGCGTTGGAGACGACGTTGATCCATGGCTGCGGTGTGGTGCGCCGGCCAGCCAGGCGCACGACGTAGTGCCGCCCGTCGCCGTCGAAACCGCCAAATCCATTCCACTGGCGGAGCCCGCTTCCATCGGCGCTGACATTAGCGATCGCCTGCGAGGTAAATGCTTGCATCGTGGGCGCCAGGGACGGCAGTTCACGCGGAACCGGCAAAGCCGCCGGCAGCAGGGCGTCGCGGGCCTGCAGGGCCGCCGCCTCGGCCCGCTCGATCTGGTCGAAGATGGTGCCGTTGCGCGTGTGCAGGACGACGCGGGCGACAGCGAGTAGCGTCTTGTAGGTCGTCTCGTCCATGAGGTCGCGGCGCACCGCGAAAATGTGCTGGCGAGGTCCGAGCTCCTTGCCGCGCAAGCGGCTGTTTTCGCACAGCGTCTCGACCGCTCGCTGCAGGTCCTGGACATAGGAGGACGCCTGCTCGTTGACGACGACGAAATCGATCATCATGCCGCGGGTGCGCATGTATTCCTGGAAACGCAGCGCCTGGGCAACGATTTCGAGATCGGCGACATCGCCGATTCTGACCAGGAAGATCGAGAAATCTCCGGAAATGCTGGTCGGCCACAGGCTCGACTGCTTGCCCAGCCCCGTGGTGATGGATTCGGCCGGAAGACGCAGGAACGGATCCGGATAGATCAGATAGCGCGCCAGCTTCTGCACATTGGCGGCATCGGTCAGGCTGAGGCCCATATGACGCGTCTGGACCTGGCTGCGCGTCCAGGCGAGCATGGCCTGGCGGGCAAAACTTTCGGGATGATCGAGCCGGGCGATAGCCTCGTCCAGTTCGGCACGCCCGGCGCCGACCACGGTCCAGAAGGTCAACGATATCTTCTTGTTGGCCGGCACGCGCACTTGCCGGCGCAGCGAGGCGACGGGATCGAGCGTGAAGCCTGAATGGCCGCCGAGCCTGGCGCCCGGATCGAACGCGGCTGCGTCGACGATGGTACGGCCTCGGCCGATGAAGGCGCGCCTGTCGGTCTCGGCCTCGGCGTCGCGCGCCGATCCGGACGGATCGGTGACGAAATGCACCATGGCGATATCCGGCTCGCTGGTCTCGCGCTTACGCCGTGTGGCGAAGATCGCCGCGTTATTCGTAGAGATTTCGGTTTCCACGAACATCTTCGAGAACGCCGGATGCGCGTAATCAGATGCTTCCAGGCCGAGCACCAGTTCGGCAAAGGAGGTTACTTCAATGCGACGGTCGGATGGGCCGTCATTGTAGAGCGTGACCCGACGACCCTCGCCATTGCCTTCCGAAATGACGATACATTCGACCTCGGAGCGCAACGTGCCCACCGATTTGACGAAGCTCGCCTTGTCGTCGGAGAACAAGGTCTGCGCCGTTTCCTCGGCCGCGCGCTTCGGCTCCGATGTCGCCGACCACCAGTCGCCGGTATCGGCGTCTCGCAGGAAGATGTAGGAGCCAAGCCGGTCCTCGGTCGGGTCCGGCTGCCAGCGGGTGACGGCGAGATCGCCCCAGCGGCTGTAGCCCGAGCCGGTCGCCGTGACCATCACCGAATAACGGCCGTTCGACATGACGTTGGTCGAGCGCAGCGATTGCAGCGGGTTGAGCACGATGCGGGTGTCGGGGCTCTCGATCTCGGTCTCGTCCTTGGAGCGTTCGTCGGCCTCGGTCCTGACGGTCGCGGTCGGAATGTCGCGTGGCGCCCGCTCCTGCAGCAGCAATTCGGCCGATTCGATGACCGGATCGCTGTGGAAGCGGTCGCGCATGCGACCTTCGAAAATGGCGTCGGCGACCGCCACGATCGACATGCCCGAATGGTGCGCCATGTAGTTCTGCACGACGACATGGTCGGTGCCTTCCGGCACGCGCTGCGGCGTGAAGTCGACGGCATCGTAGTATCCGTGGCGGCCTAGTGCGCCGACTTCCCTGAGGCGGGCGAGATTCTGCACGGCTTCGCGCGGGTTGAACTGTGCCGCGAGTATCGTGGCGTAAGGCGCGATCACCGTGTTCTGGCCAAGGCCGCGCTTCAGCCCGAGCCCAGGCACGCCGAAATTGGTGTACTGGTAGGTCAGTTCCCGGTCGCGGGCATTGTAGGCCGCTTCCGAAATGCCCCACGGCACGTTCTTCTGGCGGCCATACTGGATCTGGCGCTTGATGATCAGCTTGCTGGTTTGGTTGAGAATGCTGCCTTGCGGCTCCTTCATCACCAGCGGCGGCATCAAATATTCGAACATCGAGCCGGACCAGGACATCAGCGCGCCCTGGAAACCGATCTCGACGATCGGCCGGCCGAGCCGGAACCAGTGCTCGGTCGGCAGGTCACCCTTGGCGATGGCGAACAGGCTGGTCAGCCGCGCCTCGGAAGCCAGAAGGTCGTAGCAGCTTTCATCGAGCTGGTGTTCCTCGACCCGGTAGCCGATCGACAGCAGCTTGCGTTCCGGCCGCATCAGGAATGAGAAATCCATCTCGAAGGCGAAGCGGCGCGTGCGCTCGCGCAAGGTGAGCAGCTTGGCACGCAGCGCCTCGACGGCGTTGTCGTCGCTGTGCGCGTCAAGGACGTGGGCTTCGCAGGTGGCTTCCAGCCTTGCCGCCCAGTCGACGATAACGTCGCTCTGGGGCGATGCCGCCTCGGTGTGGATGGCGGTGGCAAGCTTGCGGATCTCGCCGGCCAGGACAGCCAGGTTGATGGTGCGGATCGACGCCATTTCCGGCTGCGCCTTGATGGTGTCGACCGCGCGCCGCATGCCGTCGAGACGGTCGGCGAGGCGCTGGCGCAGGGGGCGCAGCTGACGACGGTCGTCGGGTAGCTCATCGAGGCTTTCGCCGAGGATGGTGACGGTGTCGAGAATGCCTTCGAAATCGCCCTGAAGATGGACGGAGGGCGCTTCCGCCCATTCGGCGCAGGCTGCCGCCACCGCCACCAGATGGCCGGCAAGATTGCCGCTGTCGACAGCCGAGATGTAGAGCGGGTAGAGCGGCTTCAGCGTCGTCGTGTCATACCAGTTGAAGAGGTGGCCGCGGTCGCGCGGCATGCCCTCGATCGTCGACATGGTGGCGTCGATGCGGGTGATGGCGTCGGACAGGCTGATCCAGCCGAAATCGCGGGCGGAAACGACGGACAGCAGGTAGACGCCGATATTGGTCGGCGAGGTGCGCGGCGCCACCACCGGCGCCGGGCTTTCCTGGAAATTGTCCGGCGGCAGATGGTGATGCTCCGATGTCACGAAGCTTTCGAAATAGTGCCATGTGCGCCGCGCCACCGTGCGCAACGTATGGATGTCGGCCTGCGATATGCGCAGACGATCCTCGGTTTCAGCCGAACGGCTGATCCAGCTGGCGATGGCGGGCGAGCCAATCCAGAACAGGGCGAAGAAGAAGGCAACGAAGGCGCCGGTCGAATCGGCCAGCACCGGAATGGCAAGGCCGACGAAGCCGATGATCACGGCGCCATACATCATGCCGTAATACGATCCGACATCATTGTCGCCCGCCTTGTGCGCCTGCGAGGCGGTGCGCCATTCCAAAAGGTTCTGGCGGCTGACGAACAGCCGGTAGAGCGTGCGGACAATGGCGTCGCCCATCATCCAGGCGTTGTGCGCCATCAGCACGATCTTCAGCGCCACCATGGCGGTGCCGAAGGCCACGTCGCGTGCCAGGGCCGAGAAATGGCCGCGCGGCGTCTGGTCGCCACTCTTGGGCAGAATGGCGTTGACGATGTCGAATGTCGGCGCCATGAACAGGCTGAGGATCAGCAGGGCCTGCCATTGCGCGGCCTGCGTGAAGGGCAGCAGCGTCCAGCCGGCGATCGCCGCCATCACCCAGAAGATCGGCGTCAGCGAGCGGCGCAGATTGTCGATCATCTTCCAGCGCGACAGAGCCGGCACGCCGGAGCGCGGATCGAGCATGAAGCCGAGGAGCTGCCAGTCGCCGCGTGCCCAGCGATGGTGGCGCGAGGCATCGACAGAGTAGCGCGTCGGATAGTCTTCGACCAGTTCGACGTCGGTGACCAGCGCCGCGCGCGCCAGCGCGCCTTCCAGCAGATCGTGGCTGAGGATGGTGTTTTCATCGATGCGGCCCTGCAGCGCCGCCTCGAAGGCATCGACATGGTAGAGCCCCTTGCCGGTGAAGGAACCGTCGCCGAAGACGTCCTGATAGAGATCGGACACGGCAAAGACATAGGGGTCGAGGCCGCGATTGGCCGAGAAGACCCGCTGGAAAAACGACGCGTCGTCGCCGCTGGTCAGCGACGCGGTGATGCGCGGCTGCAGGATCGCGTAGCCGGCGGTGACGACGCGCTTGCTGGCATCGAAATGCGGGCGGTTGAGCGGGTGGCAAAGCTTGCCGACCAAGGTCGCGACCGCGTCGCGGGTGGTGCGCGTGTCGGCATCGAGCGTCATCACATGGACGACGCTCTCCGGCAGCGGCACGTCGAGCGGCAAGAACGTGGTGTCGCTGTCGCCGCGCAGCAGAAGGTCGAGCTCGTGCAGCTTGCCGCGCTTGCGCTCCCAGCCCATCCAGAACCCTTGAGCCGCATTGAACAGCCGGCGCCGGTGCAGGATGTAGAAACGCGGCGCGCCTTCGGAGGGATAGCGGTCGTTGAGACGGGCGATCTCGGCGCGGGCGAACTCGAGGATTTCAGTATCCGCCGCATCGACCTCGGTCTTGCTGTCGGGCCAGTCTGACAGCAGCGCGAAATGGATTTCATCGGCCGTGTTGGCGAGATGATGCACCTCGATATTGCGAATGTTCTCCTCGACATCGTCGCGCGAGCCGATCAGCGACGGCACCACCACCAGCGTGCGCGCCTCGGGCGGTACGCCGTGCCTGTAATCGTAGCCGACGAGGCGCGTCGGTTTGAGGAACAGCGATACGACAGTATTGAAGAAGGCGAGCGCGCCCTCGCTGGCCGGCACGGCAAACAGCGCCAGCATCAGGACGATCGACGGCACCGACAGACCGAGATTGGTGAGTGCGTTGCCGGAGAGGACGAGAAGCAGGGCCGTCAGCGCAAACACCGGTACGACGATGCCAAGCCACCCGGTCTTGCGGAAGGTGCGTTTGACCGTCTGGCTGATGGTCGGCCGATAGCCGATCGCCTTCTCCAGCTCCAGGCGACGCGGTCCGACGAGAAAGAACCCGACATCGGTATGGGCGGATGCGGCAGGGACGGCATTGGCTATGTCATCGCCCGACATGGTCTCGCCGGCGGCGTGGCCGGCCAGCTCGATGGCCTTTTCGGCGACGCGATATTCCGAAAGGCCCGAGCGGCGCGCCAGTTCCTCGATCGCGGTCCGGTATTGATCACGCGAGAAGAAGTCGAGCGCGGAGAAATCGGTGCGCTCGCGCAGCACTGTGTCGATGCGGCTGACGCCTTCGAACCACACGGTCCAGTCGATGTCGTTGATGAGGCGCAGACCGCGGATGATGTTGCCCGTCGTCACATTGCCGCTAGACAGCGTGTGATGTTCGGAAATGATGATTTCCTCGGCGTCGGAACCGGCCTTTTCGAGTTCGCTTTCCAGCCATTCCAGGGCCTTGCCGGCATTCTGCGATCCGTCGCGCAGACGGTAGAGCAGCTGGGTGGCGAAGGTGGTGTCCTGCGCATGGGCGCTGAAGTTGGACAGGATCGCCTGCCGGTCGGCACTGTCGTCGGTGGCCAGAACCTTGTCCGCCACATCATTGGCGATCTGGCGCATCTGACGGGTGCGGTTGACCCTGACCGCCAGCCGGCGGAGATTTTCGATCAGGACGAAGCGCAACAGGGAAGGCAGCGCCCAGAGTTCGCCGATCTTCAGCGGCTCGACCGATTGAAAACCCTGGACGATTGCCTTGAACATCGTCGCCGAGACGGAACTGTCCGAATGCGCCACATAGGTCCAGGCCAGCGCCAGCGCGCGCGGAACGCTATCGTTATCCGGCAGTTTCAGGGTCGGCAGCTGGCGATAGAAGCGGCGCGGCAGATCGCGCTTGACCTGGAAAATAGTCTCTTCGACCAGATAATTGTTGTCGAGCAGCCACTGAGCCGACGGCGTGATCGTCTCGCCCCTCGCCTGCGCCGCATTCGTCGACCGGTAGACTTCCAAAATCTTCTTGGCACTGTCACGGACACGGGCTTGAAAATCGAAAGGCGTCAGGCCGAACAAATCCGTGAGGTCGCCTTTTGCCAGCCTTTCACCGAGCAGCCGAAGGCGCTCTTCAGGCAGGTAATTGGAGCGGATCGGCTCTTCGGTGATGGCCGGGAAGCTCGCGCTTGTCTTCTCGATTTGGGCAGGGGTCGTCTGAATATTCATTGAAAATTCCGTAAGCGGGGCAGTCAGCGGCGTCACCGCCACGGCAATGGCCCTAAAACCGATTCAAATGCAATTGGTTGCATAAACCCCATTTGCCGAAAGTTTGTTTCCGCACCACGACAGGGCGTCATCTCAGCGAAAAACAACGATGAGCGCCCCTCTTCCCGTCGGGATCGATCGACGGAAAGGATTCGGGCTTTTTCGTGATGCCCGCCGTCAGCTTACGCTATAATTCGTCGGCATCGCGATCATGTTTGGAAACAGGCGTTAACCGTTGTCGGAAATGCCGCCGATCCGGATCACGAACAGTGTCGTGGCGTGGGCAGGCTGGACAAGCACGCCAGCGGTGCTCGGGTCCGTTACCAGCGTGTCCAAAGCTCCGAGGAGAACCGATCCGATGTCGCCCACGGTGATGTCCCCGTCCAGGCATAGGATCAGGGTCGTCCTCGCCTCGGTCCTGATTTCCACGGGAGCCGAAACGACCAGGCGTTCGACCGAATGCGTCATCCGGCTTCTGCGGGTCATGACATTGAGATCGGTGATCGGCCCGCCGATCAGCGTGGCCGAGGTCTGCACGTCGGCCGGGAAGGAAAACAGGGCGGTCGCCCTGTTTATGGATGTCGGCGGATAACCGGCAATCTCGAGGACGATGCCCTCGCCTTCGAGCACGGCAAGGGTGCGATCGATGCCGGCAAACTGCGAGAACGGGCCGCTCGATTCGACGCGCGCAATCGAGACGCGCCAGTCGAAGTCGTCGAGCCCGGCGCCAGTCGGCGAAACGGCGATCTCGGTCGTCACGCCGCCGCCGTTCTTCCACGGCATCGACCGGTATTCGGCTGCCCGCAGGATGCGCATCGGTCAGGCAATCAGCCGAGAATGCCGGGCAGGTTGAGCTGGTGCTCCTTGGCGCATTCGATGGCGATTTCGTAACCGGCATCGGCGTGGCGCATCACACCGGTCGCCGGGTCATTCCACAACACCCGTTCCAGGCGTTTGGCCGCTTCGCGCGTGCCGTCGGCAACGATGACCATGCCTGCGTGCTGGGAAAAGCCCATGCCGACGCCACCGCCATGGTGCAGCGACACCCAGGTGGCGCCCGATGCCGTGTTGAGCAGTGCGTTGAGCAGCGGCCAGTCGGACACAGCGTCCGAGCCGTCCTTCATGGATTCCGTCTCACGGTTCGGCGAGGCGACCGAGCCGGAATCGAGGTGATCGCGACCGATGACGACGGGCGCCTTCAACTCACCCTTGGCCACCATCTCGTTGAAGGCGAGGCCGAGCCGATGCCGGTCGCCGAGCCCAACCCAGCAGATACGCGCCGGCAGGCCTTGAAAGGCGATGCGCTCACGCGCCATGTCGAGCCAGTTGTGGAGATGGGTGTTGCCGGGCGTCAGTTCGCGCACCTTGGCGTCGGTCTTGTAGATATCCTCCGGATCGCCCGACAGGGCCACCCAGCGGAACGGGCCAATGCCGCGGCAAAACAGCGGACGGATATAGGCCGGCACGAAACCGGGGAAGGCGAAAGCGTTCTCGAACCCCTCTTCCTTGGCCACCTGGCGGATGTTGTTGCCATAGTCGAGCGTCGGCACACCCGCGTTCCAGAACGCCACCATCGCCTCGACATGTTCGCGCATCGATGCGCGGGCGGCCTTCTCGACCGCCTTGGGGTCGCTGACCCGCTTCTCGCGCCATTCGGCCATACTCCAGCCCTTCGGCAGATAGCCATTGATGGGGTCATGAGCCGAAGTCTGGTCGGTGACCATATCGGGGCGGATACCGCGCCTGAATATTTCGGGGACGATCTCAGCGGCATTGCCCAGCAGGCCGACCGACTTCGCCTCGCCGGCCTTGGTCCAGCGCTCGATCATCGCCATCGCTTCATCGAGTGTCTCGGCTTTCTCGTCGACATAGCGTGTGCGCAGGCGGAAATCGATCGAGTCGGGATTGCATTCGATCGCCAGGCAGCAGGCACCAGCCATGACGGCGGCGAGCGGCTGGGCGCCGCCCATGCCGCCAAGTCCACCGGTCAGTATCCATTTTCCCTTCAAATTGCCGCCATAATGCTGGCGGCCGGCCTCGACGAAGGTTTCGTAGGTGCCCTGGACGATGCCTTGCGTGCCGATGTAGATCCACGAGCCGGCCGTCATCTGGCCGTACATCATCAGGCCCTTCCTATCGAGCTCGTTGAATTTCTCCCAGGTCGCCCAATGCGGCACGAGGTTGGAGTTGGCGATCAGCACGCGTGGCGCGTCGGGATGGGTGCAGAAGACGCCGACCGGCTTGCCCGACTGGACCAGCAAAGTCTCGTCATCGGCCAGCGTCCTCAACGAGGCGACGATACGGTCGAAATCGTTCCAGGTGCGTGCCGCCCGGCCGATGCCGCCATAGACAACGAGCTCGTTGGGATTTTCGGCGACGTCCGGGTCGAGATTGTTCATCAGCATGCGCAGCGGCGCTTCCGTCAACCAGGAGCGCGCGCTGATTTCGCTGCCACGCGGGCTGCGGACTTCGCGGATGTTGTGGCGAGGATTGTTCATGGCGTCACTCCAAAAAGGACCTGATGTCTGTCAGACGCGCGCCCAGGATGTCGCGGCCTCGAGGATTTTCCGCAGCGTCGCGCGGATCGGTGCTGCGAACTCGGCATCGTAAGGCACTGGCCAATTGTCCGGCATACCCTTGCCGTCGGGCTCGCGCATGTAGCCGCGGTTGGAGAGCTCCATCTGCAGCGCATGCACGCCCTGTTGTGGCTGGCCGAAATGGCGTGTGATCCAGCCGCCCCTGAAGCGGCCATTGACGACAGCGGATTCGCCGGTTTCGGCCATGATCTGACCGATCATCGCCTGCAGGGCCGGATCGGCGCTCTTGCCGTCATTGGTGCCTAGATTGAACACCGGCAGCATGCCATCGAACAGGCGCGGCAGCACCGAGCGGATCGAGTGGCAGTCATAGACGACGATCTTTCCGTGCAGGCCTCGCAGCCGGTCGATCTCGGCCTGCAGAGCGGCATGATAGGGTGCGAAGAATTTTTCACGCCGCTCGTCGATCTCCGACGGCCCCGGTTCTTCGCCCTCCCGATACAGCGGATCGCCATCGAAAGTCTCGGTCGGACACAGGCCAGTCGTCGCCTGACCGGGATAGAGCGACGCGCCGGACGGATCACGGTTGACGTCGATGACCGTGCGCGAAATCGACGTATGCACGACAGTCGCCCCAAGGTCGGTGGCGAAATCGTAAAGTTTGTCGATCCACCAGTCGCAATCGCGGCGGCCGAGCCAGGGCGACACCAGCCGGTTCTCGAGGCCCGCGAGATCGATGCCGGTGTGCGGGATCGACACCAGCAACGGGGCCGTGCCGCGCGTGACCGTGAGCCAGGAGGGTGACATCATGAGAGATCCCCCTGCGTTGGAGCCCTACGGCGCGAAGGAACGCAGCCTATGATGGCGAGCATTCTCATGACGCAATCCCCGGCAGCGCTATCGCGCCGGCTGCCTTAATAGTCGCGCCGCTGCGCACCATGGCGATCGCCTTTTCCATATCTGGGTGGAAATGCCGGTCATTGTCGAGATGCGGCACCTCGGCCCGGACCAGCTTGCGCACGGCTTCAAGTGGCGCGCTCGATGCCAGCGGGGCGTGGAAGTCGCAGCCTTGTGCCGCGGCCAGCAATTCGATGCCGATGACCGCGGTGGCGTTCTCGACCATGCCGATCAGCCGGCGCGCGCCATGCGCGGCCATCGAAACGTGGTCCTCCTGGTTGGCCGAAGTCGGTATCGAATCGACGCTGGCCGGATAGGCTTTCTGCTTGTTCTCGGAAACCAGGGCCGCCGCCGTTACCTGCGGGATCATGAAGCCGGAGTTCAGGCCGGGCTTCGGCGTCAGGAAGGCCGGCATGCCCGACAATGCCGGGTCGACCAGCATGGCGATGCGGCGTTCCGACAATGAACCGATCTCGCAGACCGCGAGCGCGATCATGTCGGCGGCGAAGGCCACCGGCTCGGCGTGGAAATTGCCGCCCGAAAGGGCCGTGTCATCCTCGGCGAAGATCAGCGGATTGTCGGTGACGCCATTGGCCTCGGTGCCCAGCGTGTCGGCGGCCTGGCGCAGGACGGTGAGCGCCGCGCCCATGACCTGCGGCTGGCAGCGCAGGCAATACGGATCCTGCACGCGCTCGTCGCCAACCCGGTGCGATTCACGGATGGCGCTGCCGGCCATCAGATTGCGCAGGGCGTCCGCCGTTTCGATCTGGCCGCGATGCTGTCTCAGCGCATGGATGCGCGGGTCGAAGGGGGCGTCCGAGCCTTTCGCGGCATCGGTCGACAGTGCGCCAGCGACCAGCGCCGACTGGTAGAGCACTTCGGCCTCGAACAGAGCGGCGAGCGCATAGGCCGTCGAGAATTGCGTGCCGTTGAGCAGCGCCAGACCTTCCTTGGCGCCCAATGTCACCGGCTCCAGCCCATGCGAGACAAAGGCGACCTTGGCCGGAAAACGGCCATGCGGGGTGAAGCATTCGCCAACGCCGATCATCACCGCCGTCATGTGCGACAGCGGGGCAAGGTCGCCGGAGGCGCCGACCGAGCCTTGCGCCGGCACCACCGGGATGACGTCGTTGGCCAGCATCGCTTCCAGCAACTCGATGGTCTGCGGGCGCACGCCGGAGGCGCCCTGCGCCAGGCTGGCCAGCTTCAGCGCCATCATCAGCCGGCAAATGGCTGATGGCATCGGCTCGCCGACGCCGGCGGCGTGCGACAGCACGATGTTGCGCTGCAAGGTCTCAAGGTCTTCGGCGGGGATACGAACGCTGGCCAGTTTGCCGAAGCCGGTGTTGATGCCGTAGACCGGCTCGCCCTTGGCAACGATCCTGGCGACGGCCTCGGCGCTCGCCTTGATTTTCGGCCGGCAGGCATTGTCAAGCTTGGGCACGGCGCCGCGATAGATCGCGCGCCAGTCGGCCAGCGTCGCATTGCCGGGCTTCAGGGTCAGTTCGGTCATTGTCCTCTCCAGATGCGGGCATGCAGCGGGTTGAAGCCCATGCGATAGACGAGTTCAGCGGGGCGCTCGATGTTCCAGATCGCCAGGTCGGCGGATTTACCGACCTTCAGCGTGCCGGTTTGACCCAGCAAACCAAGCGCGCGGGCGGCCTCGCGGGTGACGCCGGCAAGGCATTCGTCGACTGTCAGGCCGAACAAGGTCGCCGCCATATTCATGGTCAGAAGCAGCGAGGTCAGCGGCGAGGTGCCGGGATTGTTGTCGGTGGCGACAGCCATCTTGACGCCGTTCTGGCGGAACAGGCCGATCGGCGGCTTCTTTGTTTCGCGAATGAAATAGTAAGCGCCGGGCAGGATCGTCGCCACGGTTCCCGCCCTGGCCATCGCCGCCGCACCCGCTTCATCGGTGTATTCGAGATGATCGGCCGACAGCGCGCCATAGCGGGCGGCGAGTTCGGCGCCATGCAGGTTGGACAGTTGGTCGGCATGAAGCTTGACCGGCAGGCCGGCCGCCTTGGCGGCATCGAAGACGCGCGCCATCTGGTCCGGCGAAAAGGCGATGCCCTCGCAAAAGCCGTCGACCGCATCGGCCAGCCCCTCGGCGGCAACCGCCGGGAGAATTTCTTTGGCGACTAGATCGATGAAGGCGTCCTTGTCGCCCTTGGCTTCCGGCGGCAGGGCATGGGCGCCGAGGAAGGTTGTGCGGATCGTCACCGGCCGCTCACCGCCCAGCCGGCGTGCGGCACGCAGCGATTTTTTCTCATTTTCCAGATCAAGCCCATAGCCCGACTTGATCTCAACGGTGGTCACACCCTCGGCGATCAGCGCATCGAGGCGCGGCAGCGATTGCGCGACCAGGTCGCTCTCGCTGGCGGCCCGCAAGGATTTGACCGAGGAGACAATGCCGCCGCCGGCCCTGGCGACCTCTTCATAGGTGGCGCCGGCCAGCCGCATCTCGAATTCGTTGGCGCGGTTGCCGGCATGGACCAGATGGGTGTGGCAATCGATCAGGCCTGGCGTGATCCAGCGGCCCTCGCAATCGATCGTCTCGGCACCCTTGGCAAATGCCGCGGGGATCTCCGATTCGGGACCGGCATAGACTATCCGGCCGTCACGTGCGGCGATCGCGCCATGTTCGACGATGCCTAGTCCGGCCGCGTTTTCGGCCAACGTCGCCAAGCGTGCGTCGCGCCAGATGCGAATCGCCCCCGCCCGGCTTTTGCTCTCTGCAACCATCATCTTTTCCGTTTCAATCGATGGCGATTATGTATATACATATTGAAACGCACTGCAAGCCATCATCGCACGAGAGACAGAGAACCGGAGAGAAAAGTGACTGATATCTTCGCGGAACAGGCACTCCTTCCCAATGGCTGGCACGACAATGTGCGGCTCACCTGCGCCAATGGACGCATCACGGCCGTCGAACCTGGAGCCACAGCGCTGGCCGGCGACGAACGTCACGCGATCCTGCTGCCCGGCATGCCCAACCTGCACAGCCACGCCTTCCAACGCGGCATGGCGGGCCTTGCCGAGCTTCGCGGCCCCTCCGCCGACAGTTTCTGGAGCTGGCGCGAGGTGATGTACCGCTTCGCCCTGTCGATGACGCCCGATCAGGTCGAGGCGGTTGCGGCGCAACTCTATGTCGAGATGTTGGAGGCCGGTTTTTCGCGCGTCGGCGAATTTCACTATCTGCATCACGACAGCGACGGAAAACCCTATTCCAACCTCGCCGAGATGGCCGAACGCATTGCGGCGGCGGCCGGCGAAACGGGTATCGGCCTGACACTGCTGCCCGTGTTTTATGCGCACTCGTCTTTCGGCGGCGCCGCTCCAAACGAAGGCCAGCGGCGATTCGTCAACGATGTGAATCGGTTCTCCCGGCTTGTTGAGAAAAGCCGGGAATCCCTTCGCGCTTTGGGTCAAGCGGTTATCGGGGTAGCCCCGCACAGTTTGCGTGCGGCGACACCACAGGAATTAGCCGAGGTGGCTGCCATTGCGCCGGACGGGCCGATCCACATCCACGTCGCCGAGCAGGTGAAGGAAGTCGAGGACTGCCTTGCCTGGTCGGGCGCGCGGCCGGTCGAATTTCTGCTTGGCCATGCCGAGGTCGACCAACGCTGGTGCCTGATCCACGCCACGCATATGACCGATGCGGAAACGATCGGCACGGCCAAGAGCGGCGCGATTGCCGGTCTTTGCCCGATCACCGAGGCCAATCTCGGCGACGGCACTTTTGCCGCGCCGCTGTTCAGAGAGCATGGCGGCCGCTTCGGGGTCGGCTCCGATTCCAACGTTCTGATCGGGCTGCCCGACGAATTGCGCCAGCTCGAATATTCGCAGCGCCTCGCCCACCGCGCCCGCAACGTGCTCGCGGTCGCCGGCGGCTCGACCGGCCGCGCGCTGTTCGACGCCGCGCTTGACGGCGGCAGCGTCGCGCTTGGTGCCGGCGCCTCAGCGATCGCCGCCGGCGCACCCGCCGATCTCGTCTCGCTCGACGCCGGCAGTCCTTCGCTGGCCGGCAAATTCGGCGACGCTATCCTCGACGCCTGGATCTTTGCCGACGGCAGCAAGGTCGATTGCGTTTGGGTGCATGGCCAAAAACAGGTCAGCGGCGGCAGGCATGTCAAGCGCGAGGCCATCGCTGAGCGGTTTCGCAGCGTGATGATGGCGCTTTCGGCATGAGCATGACCGGGACAATAGGGACGGAAGGCGGCGGCTCGCTGCACCAGCGCATCCTGTCCGACATCAGCGAACGCATCATGTCCGGCGCCTGGGCGCCTGGTCACCGCATTCCGTTCGAACACGAACTGAGCACGCAATACAATTGCTCGCGCATGACGGTGAACAAGGCGCTGTCGCAACTGGCCAAGGCCGGGCTGATCGAGCGCCGGCGTCGCTCGGGCAGTTTCGTCCGCCGGCCGCAGTCGCAGGCGGCGGTGCTGGAAATCCACGACATCCGCATCGAGGTCGAAGCGCTCGGCCTAGCCTATCGCTACGAGCGCGTGGCGCGACACAAGAGGCTCAGCAGCGCCGAGGATCGCGCGCTGCTGGAGTTGGGCGTGGCCGGGCCGGTGCTGGCGCTGGAGTGTCGGCATTTCGCCGGCGAGCGGCCATTCGCGCATGAACAGCGGGTGATCAACCTTGCCGCCGTGCCTGAAGCAGCCGACGAGGAATTTCTCGCCATCGCGCCAGGGCCATGGCTGATCGGCCGTGTGCCGTGGAGCGAAGCCGAGCACCGGATTCGCGCTGTCGCCGCCGACAGGCATATCGCGGCCGCGCTCGATATCGCAGCCGGCGCGCCGTGCCTGGTGGTCGAACGGCGGACATGGAGCGCCGAACATCCGGTCACTCATGTGCGCTTCACCTATGCGGCGGAGAGCCACACGCTGGTGGCGCGGTTCAAGCCGTCGCAGGGGTGAGGCTGATCTCCCCCTCGTGGGGGAGATCAGCAGCTTCACCGTCGCCTCAGATCGCGGCAGTGATAATAATCTCGACCAGATATTCCGGTCCGGCGAGCTTTGCTTCGCCGGTGGCGCGGGCCGGCGTGTTGCCTTGCGGCACCCACTTGTCCCACTCCGCGTTCATCTCGGCGAAGGTGCCCATATCGGCCAGCCAGATGATCGCCTGCAGGATCTTGGTCTTGTCGGAGCCGGCCTTGGCCAGCAGTTCGTCGACGGCCGCCAGGATGTCCCTGGTCTGCGAAGCGACGTTGCCGGTCGGCTGACCGACCTGACCGGCCAGATAGACGGTGTTGCCGTGGATGACGATCTGGCTCATGCGCGGGCCAACATCGATGCGACGAATGCTCATTGGATGGTTCCTTCCAGTGTCGGTTGCGTCTCTTTAAAGTTGCAGCCGACTTCGGGCAAGGTCGCCCGGTCAAATCCCCTTGGGCCAACGGCGCGTGACGTCCTTACACGGCAAGTTGACCCGGCAGCCGCAATTCCGCCGGATTGGCTTGTTGACTAATGTAATAACATCACATATCCAATCGGCCGCTAACAGCAGCCGGATTTCGCCGCCCCACGGATCGCAGAATGACAAACACCTGCCTGACATTCCGCGACCTGACGCTTGGCTACGGCAGCCATCCGGCGATCCATCATCTCGACGGCACCATCCGCAAGGGCTCGCTGACGGCTGTCGTCGGCGCCAACGGCTCCGGCAAATCGACGCTGATGAAAGGCATTGTCGGCGTGCTGAAACCAATGGCCGGCGAGGTCATCCGTGCGCCTGGCGTTCGCGCCGCCTACCTGCCGCAGCAATCGGAACTCGACCGCTCCTTTCCGGCACGGGTGGTGGATCTGGTCTCGCTTGGCCTGTGGCCACGGCGTGGCCTGCTTGGCCGCTACACCAGGCAAGATCGCGACGACGTCAGCAAGGCGCTGATGGCGGTCGGCCTCGGCGGCTTCGAGAAGCGTCCGATCGACACACTTTCGGGAGGCCAGCTGCAGCGCACGCTGTTTGCGCGTGTCCTGCTGCAGGACGCCGACCTCATCCTGCTCGACGAACCGTTCAACGCCGTCGACGCCAAGACGGTCGGCGACCTCATTGCCCTGATCAAGCACTGGCATGGCGAGGAACGGACCATCATGGTGGTCGTCCACGACCTCGATCTGGTGCGGCAGAATTTCCCCGAAACGCTGCTTCTCGCCCGCCAGCCGATTGCCTGGGGCGAGACAAGGGAAACGCTGAAGCCCGAAAACCTGCTGCGCGCTCGCCGCTTCCACGAAGCCTGGGAAGAGAATGCGCCCTGGTGCGAGCCAGACGAGCAGGCTCACGGCCATGGGCACGATCACCACCATCACCATGGCATCGGACCGAGGGCCGCCTGATGGACACGCTTTACGGTCTTTTCATCGCGCCCTTCGCCGATTTCGGCTTCATGCAGCGGGCCCTGATCGGTTCGCTGATGCTGTCGCTCGGTGCCTGCCCGGTCGGCGTCTTCCTGATGCTGCGGCGCATGAGCCTGTCGGGCGACGCCATGGCGCATGCCATCCTGCCCGGAGCTGCCGCCGGCTTCCTGCTCTATGGGCTGAAGATCCTGCCGATGACCATCGGCGGCCTGATCGCCGGCATCATCGTCGCGCTCGGCGCAGGCGCCGTATCGCGCTTCACCATCCAGCGCGAGGACGCCTCGATGGCGGCGTTCTATCTGATTTCGCTCGCCATCGGCGTGCTGATGGTGTCGATCCGCGGCTCCAGCGTCGATCTCATGCATGTGCTGTTCGGCACCGTGCTGGCGCTCAACGATGAAGCACTGACACTGATCGGCGGCATCGTCGCGGTGACACTGGTCAGCCTCGCCATCTTCTGGCGGGCATTGGTCGCCGAATGCCTCGACCCGCTGTTCCTGCGTTCGGTCAGCCGGCTCGGCAGTCCGGTGCATTTCATCTTCCTCGGCCTCGTCGTGCTCAATCTCGTCGGCGGCTTCCAGGCGCTCGGCACGCTGCTTTCGGTCGGTCTGATGATGCTGCCGGCCGCCGCCGCCCGTTTCTGGACCGTGCGCGTCGAGCCGATGTGCGTGCTGGCGGTGCTGATCGGCTTTGCCTCCTGCGTCGCCGGGCTGCTTTTGTCCTATAACGCGTCGCTGCCGTCCGGCCCGGCTATCATCCTGTCGGCCGGTGTCATCTATTTCGCCTCGATCCTGTTTGGCACGCGCGGCATCCTGCGCGCCCGCATCATCCATCACCGTCACAGAACGGCCTGATCCCCCGCCCCTAAAAGGAGACCCGCCCATGTTGAAATCGATCCGCGCCGCCCTGGCGATGAGCGTTATAACATTAACCGCCTTTGGCGCATCGTCGGCCTTCGCGGCACCGCTGAAGGTGGTCGCCAGCTTCACCGTCATCGCCGATTTCGCCAGAAATGTCGGCGGCGACCGCATCGATGTTACCACCATTGTCGGGCCGGATGGCGACGCCCATGTCTACGAGCCGAGCCCGGCCGACGCGGTGGCCATGGCCAAGGCCGATATCGTGCTGGTCAACGGCCTGCATTTCGAAGGTTTTTTGCAGCGGCTTGTCGATGCCAGCGCCACCAAGGCCTCGATCGTCACCTTGACCAAGGGCGTGACGCCGATCGATTTCAAGCCTGAATTCGCCGATGCCGACGCGGCCGAAGGTGCCGGCACCGGCGGCGGCAAAACGGTGACCGATCCGCACGCCTTCCAGTCGATCGCCAATGCCAAGATCTATGTGAACAACATCGCCGAGGCCTTCTGCGCGGCCGACTCCGACGGCTGCGTCAGCTACCAGACCAATGCCGCCGCCTACACCAAGAAGCTCGATGCGGTCGAAGGTGAAGTGAAAGCGGCGATCGCCTCGATCCCGGAAGCGAAGCGCGTGGTCATCACCTCGCATGACGCCTTCGGCTATTTCGAACACGCATACGGCCTGACCTTCCTGGCTCCGCAAGGCATCTCGACCGACTCCGAACCGTCCGCCGCCGATGTCGCCAAGCTGGTCACCCAGGTGAAGCAGGACAAGGCGGCCGCGATCTTCGTCGAGAACATCACCAACCCGCGCCTGATCGAGCAAATCGCCAGCGAGACCGGCATCAAGGTCGGCGGCACTCTCTATTCGGATGCGCTGTCGCAGCCCGACGGCCCGGCCTCGACCTATATCGACATGATGCACAACAACATCCGCCAAATAAAAGGAGCGATCCTCGGCAGCTGATTGACCGACACCTTCGATCCGGCCGGACGAGATAGCCCAGCCGGATTTTCCGCCGGAAATGTATATCCGCGTTATAATCGTCTCACGCGGATATACCTCAGTTCGAAAGCTGGCGCTCCATGACAGACTTCACCCCGTTCCAGTCGCTGCTTGGCGGCGCTCTCATCGGCCTGTCGGCGGCGCTGCTGATGGCTTTTCATGGCCGGATTGCCGGGATGACCGGCATCCTCACGGGTATCATCCCGCCACTTTCCTCCGAATGGCGGTGGCGGGCCGCCTTTCTCGTCGGCGCCGTTGCGGCGCCGCTTGCCTACCAAGCTGTCGGCGGACACATCGCCTTCAGCGTGCCCGTGCCGACGCTCGCACTTATCGTCGGCGGCTTGCTCGTCGGCGTCGGCGTGCATTTCGGCGCCGGCTGCCCGAGCGGTCACGGCATTTGCGGCATGGCGCGCCTGTCGCCACGCTCGTTCGCTGCCGTCGCGACCTTCATGATCACCGCCTTCGCCACCGTCTTCATCGTCCGCCACGTGGTCGGAGGCTGAACCCATGAACAAGCTCGTCTCGGCATTCCTGATCGGCGGGGTTTTCGGCCTCGGCATTGCCGTTTCCGGAATGATCAATCCAGCAAAGGTACTGAACTTCTTCGACATTGCCGGTACATGGGATGCAAGCCTGATCTTCGTCATGGGCGGCGGTCTGGTGGTCGCCTTCGCCGGTTACCGGCTGGTGTTCGGCCGCCGCAAGGCGCCGGTGTTCGAAATCGCCTTCGCGCTGCCGACGAAGCGCGCCATCGACGCGGAGCTGATTGGCGGCGCCGCAATCTTCGGTATCGGCTGGGGCATTGCCGGCTTCTGTCCCGGCGGTGCCATCCCTGCCCTTGGCCTTGGCGATTCAGCGACACCAATCTTTGTCGCGGCAGTGATTGCCGGTATCGTCGTGGCGCGTTTCGCCAGGGCAAGGCTCGCTCAGCCGGCCGCGGCATAGGATTCGAGTTGCCGGCCACGTCAGGGAATGGCAAGACTCCCGGCAAATCAGATTGCGAGGACATCGTCATGGAATATCGTGAGATCAGCGAGGACTATTCGGTCTCGGGCCAGATCCAGCCCGAAGACGTCGCCGCCATCAAGGCCGCCGGCTTCAAGAGCGTCATCTGCAACCGACCCGACGACGAGCAGCCCGGCCAGCCTTCGGCCGACACGCTCAAGATGGCCGTCGAAGCCGCCGGTCTCGCCTTCCGCTATATCCCCGTCATCAGCGGCCAGATCACGGCCGAGAATGTCGAGGATCAGGCCGAGGCACTGGATGAGCTCGACGGCCCGGTCTTCGCCTATTGCCGCTCCGGGGCGCGCTGCACCAATCTCTACGGGCTGATCCAGCAGTCGAAGGGTTAGATCGGCTCAAGGGTCAAATCGGCAGCGCGCCGGTTTCCTTCAGTGTCTCCAGCACGATCGCCGTCTTCACATGCTGCACGGATTCGTGCGGCAGGAGCACGCCGTTGACGAATTCCGACAGCGACTTCAAATCGGGCGTCACCACTTTCAAGATGTAGTCCATCTCGCCGGTCAGCGCGTGCGCTTCCTGCACCTCGGGCAGCCGCGCCACCAGTTCGCCGAAGCGCCGCGCATTGTCGCGATTGTGAGTGGCCAATGTCACCGAGATGACGTTGACCAAGGAAAAACCGAGCTTGTCGCGGTCGAGCACCGCCCGATACCCCTTGATAAAGCCGTCCTCCTCCAGCCGCTGGCGGCGGCGCGAGCATTGCGACGCCGACAGGTTCACCCGCTCCGAAAGGTCATTGTTAGTCAGCCGCGCATCGCCCTGCAACAGCGCCATTATCTTGCGGTCGAACTGGTCAATGCGCGTCTCATCCATGGCTTTGGTCCACATCATGCATATTTCGCGCATGAGATGACCATTTCAAGCGTTTGAATGCAAGCACCATGCACCGCGTCCGCGTTATGATGGCGTCAGATGGCCTTTCCAGGCCAAGCCAGATTCGGAGGAATATCATGGGCCCCTTCCCGCACGACGCCCCACCCGCCAAGATCAGCAAGGACAACCCCGCCGGCACGGATGGGTTCGAGTTCGTCGAATTCGCGCATCCGGAGCCGCGGAAGCTCGCCGAACTGTTCACCCGGATGGGGTATATCGCGGTGGCCAAGCACCGCACCAAGGACATCACAGTCTGGCGCCAGGGCGACATCAACTATGTCGTCAATGCCGAGCCCGGCTCGCATGCGGTGAAATTCGCCGACAAGCACGGCCCCTGCGCCGCCTCGATGGCCTGGCGCGTGGTCGATGCCAAACACGCTTTCGACCACGCTGTCGCCAAAGGCGCCACGCCTTACGAAGGCGCCGACAAGGCGCTCGACGTGCCGGCAATCGTCGGCATCGGCGGCTCGCTGCTCTATTTCATCGAGACCTACGGGAAGAAGGGCTCGGCCTATGATGCCGAGTTCGAATGGCTGGGCGAGCGTGACCCGCGGCCGGAAGGCGTCGGCTTCTACTACCTCGATCACCTGACCCACAATGTCTATCGCGGCCAGATGGACAAATGGTGGGATTTCTACCGCAATCTGTTCGGCTTCAAGCAGATCCATTTCTTCGACATCGACGGCAAGATCACCGGCCTTGTCAGCCGCGCCATCACCTCGCCCTGCGGCAAGATCCGCATTCCGCTGAACGAGTCCAAGGACGAGACCAGCCAGATCGCCGAATACCTGAAGAAGTACAATGGCGAAGGCATCCAGCACATAGCGGTCGGCACCGACGAGATTTATGCCGCCACCGACAGGCTAGCCGAAAACGGGCTGAAATTCATGCCCGGCCCGCCGGATACCTATTACGACATGTCCTATGCCAGGGTGAACGGCCATGATGAGCCGATCGAGCGGATGAAGAAGCACGGCATCCTGATCGACGGCGAAGGTGTCGTGGACGGCGGCACGACCAAGATCCTGCTGCAGATCTTTTCGAAAACCGTGATCGGACCGATCTTCTTCGAGTTCATCCAGCGCAAGGGCGACGAAGGCTTTGGCGAGGGCAATTTCCGTGCGCTGTTCGAATCGATCGAGCAGGACCAGATCAAGCGCGGGGTGATCAAGGTTCAGGCGGCGGAATGAGTCGACCCGAACTGAGACTCTTGTGGTGCGGCCAATTATGACCTAAATTATGGTCATAAAGGATCACGCCATGAATGTTTCCATCGCGGAGGCCAAGGCCAAATTGTCGGAACTCGTCAGCCGCGCGGAAGCCGGTGAGGAGATCGTGCTCACACGCCACGGCAAGGTGGCCGCGCGTATCGTACCACCGGCAGTAGCCGAACCCCTGCCGCGTATCGGCGCCTTGAAAGGCAAGATCTGGATTGCGGACGACTTTGACGAACTCGGTCCCGAATGGGACGAGTACGTGAAATGACTGTCGGCCCGTTTCTCGCCGACACCCATATCATCCTTTGGTCGATTTCGGACGATCTGCGTCTCAGCGAGCAACACCGCGCTATCCTGGCTTCGGAGGCGGTGGTGTTCGCGAGCGCGGCAAGCGTTTGGGAAATTGCCATTAAGCGTTCTGTCGGCAAACTCCATGCACCGGACGATCTGCCGACGCTGCTTCCACAGATGCAATTTCAGCCGCTTGGCATAACCTTCCAGCATGCGGATGCCGTCAGCGGCCTCCCTCACCACCATGGCGATCCGTTCGACAGGCTGCTGATTGCGCAAGCGCAACTGGAGAATCTGACCATCCTTACATCCGACCGACATTTCGCCCGTTACGATGTCGCTCTGGCATGATTGGCGGCCTGGCTTACAAACGCAGCCGCTCGATTTCCGCTTTCCTGAGCTTCGCATCATAATCGAGCAAGAACTCGTCGAGCTGCGGCGGCTTGACTGACGTGCCCGACAGCATTGCATGCACCTGACCGCGATGATGGATGTCGTGCAGGAAGACATGGGCGAGGATATCGCCGATGCGCTCAGGAATCATGCCGTCACGGCGCCGGTCGGTGATGACGCGGCGGTCGAGATCAGCCTCCGACAGCCCGTCGCAAAAAGCGATCAGTCGCCGATCGGCCACGGTCTGCGCGGCAAACAGCGCCCGCGGCTCGTCGAAAGGCACGAAATCGTCATGGGCGGCCGCGCCGAGACCGCCCTCTTCGAGAAAATCGAGATAGAGAAGATCGACCGCCAGTATGTGGTTGAGCGTCGCCTTGATCGACGGAAAGAAGCTGGTGCGCACGGCCTCGAACTCGCCGGGCTGAAGGGATAACACCGCCCGGTAGAGCCGGTCGCTCGACCAAAGATTGTTGGCGGCCATGCGGCGCAGATGATCAAGCAGGTTCATGCCCTCACCCTGAGGAGCGGATCAGATACAAGCCCACCCATGACCACGAATCCAGCGAGCACAATCAGCAGCAACCGGCTCATCCGTCGCCGCATCGCTTGGGTTTCCTCGTCCCGCGCGACGTTGATGTTGGTGATGGTGTGGAACATCATCGCCTTGCGCGGAAAGCCGCTGCGGTTGGTCAGGCCGGGCGAGCGCGCCTCGATGCGGTAACCCAGCCGGATCGCCTGGGTGAAGGCTGCCAGCAAGGCAAGGGCCCAGATGCCCACCAGCCGATAGAATGCATCCCCCGTCATTCCCTCACCTCTCGTATTTCTCGACCTTCTGCTCGATGGCGCCGAAGATCGAATGACCCGTCCTGTCCTTCATCTCGATGCGCACCGTGTCGCCGAAGCGCAGGAACGGCGTTCTGGGCTCGCCTGACACAATGGTCTCGATCATGCGCAGTTCGGCGATGCAGGAATAGCCGGCGCCGCCAGCCGAGACAGGTTTGCCCGGCCCGCCGTCGAGCTTGTTGGAGACAGTCCCCGAGCCGACGATCGTGCCGGCGGCCAATGGCCGTGTCCTTGCCGCGTGAACGATCAGCGCCGGAAAGTCGAAGGTCATGTCTATACCGGCATTGGCCCGGCCGAACGGCTCGCCGTTGAGATCGGCGAGCAGCGGCAGGCTGACCTTGCCGCCGTCCCATGCGTCGCCCAGTTCGTCCGGCGTCACCGCGACAGGCGAAAACGCCGAGGACGGCTTTGATTGGAAGAAGCCGAAACCCTTTGCCAACTCCGGTCCGGTGAGCGCGCGCAGCGTGACGTCGTTGACCAGCATGATCAGCCGGATCGCGGCGCGCGCTTCATCGAGGCTTGCACCCATCGGCACATCGTCGACGATGATCGCGACTTCGCCTTCCATGTCGATGCCGAAGGCTTCGTCGACTATCCGGATCGGATCGCGTGGCGGAGTGAAGGAGTCCGAGCCGCCCTGGTAGATCAGCGGGTCGGTCCAGAAGCTCGCCGGCATCTCGGCGCCGCGGGCTTTGCGCACCAGCTCGACGTGGTTCACATAGGCCGAGCCGTCGGCCCATTGATAGGCGCGCGGCAGCGGCGAGTGGGCGTCATGCTCGTGGAAGCGCTCCGCCGGCACCGCGTTGTTCTCCAGCGATTCCGCTATTGTCGTGAGGTGCGGTGCGATGCGCCGCCAGTCGTCGAGCGCCGCCTGCAGCGTGCGCACCAGGAACGAGGCGTCGGTGAAGCGTGTCAGGTCGCGCGAGACGACGACGAGTTTTCCGTCGCGCGTTCCGTCCTTCAATGTGGCAAGCTTCATGCGGTTTCCCCTCCTTGTGCAGCTTTGGCGCTGCTTAACTCCACAACAAGGCCGTCCCGGGCGATCGTCAAGTCGCCGGCCCATGTTTTCCTGACAGCGGCGATCCATTCGGCTTCGCCGATCTCGGGATCGTCGGCCGGAATGAGGTGATTGAGCACCAGCCTCGTTACGTCGGCATCGCTGGCGATGCGCCCGGCCTCTTCGGCAAAGCTGTGGCTGGCAAGCAGATGCTCTTTCAGCCGCGCGCCATTGCCGGTCCTGGCCACCAGCCGCTCGATGCCTTGTTCCAGCATGGCCTCGTGAACCAGAATATCGCCGCCCCGGGCAAAATCGGCGAGCGGCGGATAAAAGGCCGTATCGGCGGAGAAGACCACGCTTCTCCCAGCGTATTCGAAGCGCAGGGCGAAACAGTCGGTCACCGGCGGATGGTCGACGCGCAGTGCCGAGACCTTCAGGCCGCGTTGCTCGACCACCTGGCCTTCGCCGAATTCGACGATCGAAACCAGCTCGCGGATATCCGGCCGGCCCTCGTCGACGATGCGGATCTCGATGTCGAACTCCATCGCCTGACAAAAGCGCCGCCAGTAGTGGCCTATGCCGGGCGGGCCGAACACGCCGACGGGCGTGGCCAGACCTGCCGTCCAGGCGGTGTGGAGCAACGGCCCTAGTTCCAGCACGTGGTCGGAATGCAGATGCGTGATGAAGATCAGGTCAAGCCACTTCAGGCTGATGCCGGCGTCGACCAGGCCGCGCGTCACGCCAAGTCCGCAGTCTACAACGACCGTGCGGCCGCCGATCTGCAGCAGCGACGAACTCGGCCATGGACCACCCGGCCGCAGCGCCGGGCCACCCTTCGAGCCCAAAATCACCAGTTGGTCCGGCATTGGCTCGGTGCTCAAGACCAGTCGCCCTCTGGCGTGCCGTTGAAACGCTTCTTCAGGTCCGCCCAGCAGTCGATGTAATTATCCTGCCGGGTTTCCAGTTCGGCGCCGTAGCGGGTCAGCATCTGCGGAAAGCGGGTCTCGAACATGAAAGCCATGGTGTTGTCGAGCTTGACCGGTTTCAGGTCCGCGCGGAAGGCTTTTTCAAAACCTGTCGAGTCAGGCCCATGGGCCAGCATCAGGTTGTGCAGGCTGATGCCGCCGGGCACAAAACCCTCTTCCTTGGCGTCGTACTGGCCGTGGATCAGCCCCATGAACTCACTCATGATGTTGCGGTGATACCAGGGCGGCCGGAACGTATCTTCGGCAACCAGCCAGCGCGGCGGGAAGATGACGAAGTCGATGTTGGCGGTGCCTTCCTCGCCGCTCGGCGCGGTCAGCACGGTGAAGATCGACGGGTCGGGATGGTCGAACAGCAGCGCGCCCACCGGCGAAAAGGTTGCCAGATCATATTTATAAGGCGCGTAGTTGCCGTGCCAGGCGACGACATCCAGCGGCGAATGACCGATCTCGGTGACATGGAAATTGCCGCACCATTTGACCACCAGCCGGCACGGCGTTTCCTTCTCCTCGAACCAGGCGCAAGGCGTCTTGAAATCGCGCGGATTGGCCAGGCAATTGGCGCCGATCGGGCCTCGGTCAGGCAGCGTAAGCTTGGCGCCGTAGTTCTCGCAGACATAGCCGCGCACTTCGGCGTCGACCAGCTCGACCTTGAAGACCAGACCGCGTGGCAGCACGGCGATCTCGCCGGGCCTCAATTCGATCACACCCATCTCGGTGACGAAGCGCAAGGCACCGACCTGCGGCACGATCAGCAATTCGCCGTCTGCGTTGAAGAAATGATCGTCCGCCATCGAGCGGTTGGCGACGTAGACATGCGCTGCCATGCCGGTCTGCCCCAGCACATCGCCTGATGTGGTGATACTGCGCATGCCGGCGATGAAATCGGTCGGCTCCTTCGGCATCGGCACCGGATTCCAGCGGTATTGGCCGAGCGCCAGTTCGTGATCGCCGACATTGGGCGCGCTCTTCCACAAGGGATAGCTCGCCGGTTTGAAGCGGCCGGTGTGCTTGACGCTCGGCCGAATGCGATAGAGCCAGGAACGCTCGTTGGTGCCGCGCGGGGCGGTGAAGGGCGAGCCCGAAAGCTGCTCGGCATAGAGGCCGTAGGCCGGCCGCTGCGGCGAATTCCGCCCCTGCGGCAGCGAACCCGGCAAAGTCTCGGTTTCAAAATCGTTGCCGAAGCCCGGCATGTAGGAAAAGGCCATCGCTTCCTCCCGGAATGGATCTCAATTGACGAAACTGGTTTCGTTTGTAACCATCGAAAATGTAACCATCAATGGCGGCTTTGAAAAATGGCGATCAAGAGCGAAGTGTCCGACGCGCCTGAAATTCTCAACCTGGAAAATTTCCTGCCCTACCGGCTCTACCGGCTTGCCGACGCCGTCAGCCGCGAATTTTCGCGGATATACAAGGACAGCCATGGCCTTACACGGCCGGAATGGCGCACCCTTTCCGGGCTTGGGCAGCACGGCACAATGACGGCGTCCGCACTCGGTGAGCAGTCGGCCATGCACAAGACCAAGGTTTCGCGCGCGGTGGCTGAGCTTGAACGGCGGCGTTGGCTAACGCGCACGCCAGATGAGAAAGACCGCCGTCTCGAACATCTGACGCTGACCAGGGCAGGCCTCGCCGCCTATCGCGAGATGGTGCCGCTGGCGAAGGCGTTCGAGCGGCAGTTGTTGTCGAAATTGAGCGCCAAAGAGCGTGGGGCGATCATAGAAGGACTGGCAGCGCTAGAAACGGCCTTGGGGAAAGACTAGGTACCAGGAGAATTGTTGATATGTCGGCGGGACAGAGGGGAGGCGCGAAGGATCGCAACACCTCCTGTCAGGCGCTACCAATCCATCACCACCTTGCCCGAGCTGCCGCTGCGCATGGCATCGAAGCCGGCCTGAAAATCGTCGATGCCGATGCGGTGCGTGATCAGGCCCGAAACATCGAGCGGACCTTGCACCAGCGCGATCATCTTGTACCAAGTTTCGAACATCTCGCGGCCGTAGATGCCTTTCAGATGCAGCATCTTGAAGATGACCTTGTTCCAGTCGATTTCGAAACCGGTGGGCGCAATCCCCAGGATGGCGATCTTGCCGCCATTGTTCATGGTGTCGATCATGTCGCGGAAGGCGGGTGCGGCGCCCGACATTTCGAGGCCGACATCAAAACCCTCGGTCATGCCGAGCGCAGGCATGACGTCGCGCAGCTTTTCCTGCGAGGCGTCGACGACATGCTGGACGCCGAGCTTTTTCGCCAGCGCCAGCCGCACAGGGTTGATGTCGGTGATGACCACCTTGCGCGCGCCGACGCATTGCGCGACGAGCGCGCCCATGATGCCGATCGGTCCGGCCCCGGTGACCAGCACATCCTCCCCGACCAGATCGAAGGACAGTGCGGTGTGGACGGCATTGCCCAGGGGATCGAAGATCGCGGCGATCTCATCCGGCACATCGTCGGGGATCGGCACGACATTGTGCTGCGGGATTGCAAGATACTCGCCGAAGGCGCCGGGACGGTTGACGCCGACACCGAGCGTGTTGCGGCAGAGATGCCCTCGCCCGGCGCGGCAGTTGCGGCAATGGCCGCAGACGATATGACCTTCGCCCGACACGCGCTGGCCGATCTTGTATTCCGTGACCGCGGCGCCGAAATCGGCAACCGTGCCGACGAATTCATGACCGGTGACCATCGGCACCGGTACCGTCTTCTGCGCCCACTGGTCCCAATTGTAGATGTGGACGTCGGTGCCGCAGATCGCCGTTTTGCGGATCTTGATCAGCACGTCGTTGGGGCCGATCTCCGGCACCGGCACCTCTTCCATCCAGATGCCCGGCTCGGCCTTGGCCTTCACCAGCGCCTTCATCATGTTCGACATGCTTTTGTCCCTTGAATCTCTTGATCCGGAATCGCTTTTCGATCCCGGCCTTTCAGGAAATCACGCCCAATTCCTTGCCGACCGCTTCGAATGCCTCAACCGCGCGGTCGATGTCCGCGGCGGAATGCGCCGCCGACATCTGCGTGCGGATGCGCGCCTGGCCCTTCGGCACCACCGGGAAGGAGAAACCGATGACATAGATGCCGCGCTTCAGCATGCGCGCCGCCATCTCTTGCGCCAGCGTCGCATCGCCCAGCATCACTGGAATGATCGGATGGTCGGCGCCGGCCAGCGTGAAACCGATCTTGCCCATCCGCGACCGGAACCGCGCCGCATTGGCATAGAGGTGCTCGCGCAAGCCATCGCCATTGCGGATCAGGTCGAACGCCTTGATCGAAGCGCCGGCGATCGCCGGCATCAGCGTGTTGGAGAAGAGATAAGGCCGCGAGCGCTGGCGCAGCCAATCGACCACCTGCCTCTTGCCCGATGTGTAGCCGCCGGATGCACCGCCAAGCGCTTTGCCGAGCGTCCCGGTGATGATGTCGACCCTGCCCTCGACGCCACAATGCTCGGCCGAGCCGCGGCCGTTCTGGCCGACGAAGCCGACCGCATGGCTGTCGTCAACCATCACCATGGCGTCGTATTTGTCGGCGAGGTCGCAGACACCCCTGAGATTGGCGATGATGCCATCCATCGAGAACACACCGTCGGTGGCGATCAGCCGGAAGCGGCAGTCCCCGGCTTCCTTCAGGCGCGCCTCGAGATCGGCCATGTCGTTGTTGGCGTAGCGGAAGCGTTTGGCCTTCGACAGCCGCACGCCGTCGATGATCGAAGCGTGGTTCAGCGCATCGGAAATGATCGCGTCCTCTTCACCGAGCAACGTCTCGAACAGGCCGCCATTGGCATCGAAGCAGGAGCCGTAAAGGATGGTGTCTTCCAGGCCGAGGAAGGATGAAATCGTCGCCTCGAGCTGCTTGTGCTCCTCCTGCGTGCCGCAGATGAAACGCACCGATGCCATGCCATAGCCATAGCGGTCGAGCGCCTGGCTGGCCGCCGCACGCAGGTCGGCGCTGTCGGCGAGGCCGAGATAGTTGTTGGCGCAGAAGTTGAGCACTTTCTGCCCACCGACCTCGATCTCAGCCGACTGGGTCGAGGAGATCACGCGCTCGGATTTATAGAGGCCGGCTGATTTGAGCCCCGCGAGCTCGCTGTCGATGTGAGAGAGGAATGCTGCGGTCATGGTCGGGCCTCGTTTGATGTGGGCCGACTGTCGTCTCGTCCGAGGTAAAAATCCATCGCAAAAACGACCGGATCGGTGGCAAGCGGCCCGATGCGGCCTCGATGGTCGCAAAAGCGACGCTACTACAAATGGTTCTGGCGGATCGCTCAAATGCCGGCACGGCGCTAAACGGGCCGATAACCATTTCGCGATCTTTCCACGTCTCCCCCTTGCCGGACGGCTGTCGATTTCCAGACCTGTTAATGTTTGCAGGCCAATGGTCTTCGCAGCAGGAATCCGTTGGCGAGAGGACCGCCCCCGAAAATGTCGCAGCAGCCGGCGCAAACCGTTTCAGGCAAACTTATACTGCTGATCAAAGCTGGCTACTGGCTGGCCCTCCTGATCATTGCCGCCATGGTGATAGCCTCCTTCATCCTGCTGCAGCAGATGATGGCCACCCAACAGCACAACAACACGTTGCTCGACATCGTCAGCACGCAAAAGACGCTTTCGCAGCGCATCGTCTTCCTGGCCGGCGCAACGGGCGCTGCTTCGCGTGACAAACAGCCGGCGCTGGTCAGCGCGCTCAAGCAGGCGACGGCGGAGTTCGAGACGAATTACGATCTGCTGCTCGAGCAGACGGGAGCCGATCCGCAATCGCCGGCCAAGCTCGACCCAAAGTCGATCGAGAGCGTCCTTTTCGCCAAGCCCTTTCACCTCGACTATTTCTCGGTCGGGCTGATCGCCAATGGCGACCGCCTGATCTCGGCCTATGAATCCCAGTTCACTGGCAATGGTGGCTACAAGGGTGGCGACGAGCGCGTCAACCTCGACGCCTCCGTCGCCAATGCGAGCTTGTCGGGCTACGCCGCGCTTGGCCAGCGCATCAGCGCCGATGCCGACGAGCGTTCCGAGAAGCTGCTCGCTCTCCACCGCACGCTGTTCTACGCCACCCTGGGCGTCATCGTACTGGTGGCGCTTTTCATCTTCAGGCCGATGTCGAACGCTATCCTGCGCAAGACGCATGAGCTGATCGACGCGCGCAATTCCATGGCCTTCATCGCGGTGCATGACGGCCTCACCGGCCTGCACAACCGCACGTTTCTGACCGATCATTTCGATACGCTGATCAAGGGCACGCACAGGCGTCGCGAGCGACTTGCCGTCGTCCAGCTCGACCTCGACCGGTTCAAGCAGATCAACGATACGCTCGGCCACGCCGCCGGCGACTATGTACTGGTTGTCACGGCACAGCGCATGCGCGATTCCTGCCGGGCTTCGGATCTCTGCGTACGCCTGGGCGGCGACGAGTTCGTCATGATCCTCGGTGGCGCCGGCGGCACCGAAGACATCAACATGCTGGCGCGGCGCATCCTGGCGCATATCAACGAGCCGATCGTCTTCCAGGGCACGACCATTCTCCCGGGCGCCAGCGCCGGTATCGCCGTTTACCCGATCGACGCCGACAATGCTCAGGATCTGCTGGTTCATGCCGATCTGGCGCTCTATTCCGCCAAGAAGCTGGGCGGCGGCAACTTCTCCTTCTTCTCCGAAGAGTTGCGCCGCGAGCTCGACTATCGCAAGCAGCTCGAGCACGACATCAAGGTCGCCATCGCGGAGCGGGCATTCCAGGTCTATTTCCAGCCGCAGGTTTCGCTGACCAACGGTACGATCAGCGGCATCGAGGCGCTGGTGCGCTGGAACCATGCCGAGCGCGGCATGATCCCACCGGGCGAATTTATCCCGGTCGCCGAAAAATGCGGCTTCATGCCCGAGATCGGCCGCATCGTCATCACCAAGGCGATCAAGGAAGCCGCCGAATGGAACCGCGCCGGCATTGCCTTCGGCCGCCTTGCGGTCAATGTTTCCGGCACCGAATTGCGCGAGCCCGATTTCGATGCGTTTCTGTTCGAGACACTGGAAAAGGCCGGGCTGCCGCCACAGAAACTGTCGCTGGAGATCGTGGAATCCGTCATCCTCGACGACGAGAAAACGGGTATCGCCGCCAAGCTGCGTCACATCCGGGCAGCCGGCGTCCATCTGGAACTCGATGATTTCGGTACCGGTTATGCCTCGCTAAGCCATGTCAATCCGAACGAGATCGACCGGCTGAAGATCGATCGCCGCTTCGTCCAGAACATTCATGAGAATGGCGACAACTCGAAGATCGTGCGCGCCATCACCGAGCTTGCCCGTGGCCTCGGCATCTCCATCGTCGCCGAAGGCGCCGAAACCGAAGCCGAGCTCGAATCGCTGATGGCGATCGGCTGCGACCAGGTGCAGGGCTACTCCATCGCCTTCCCGATGCCGCACGACAAGGCGCTGGAATGGCTGACCGCCCGCATGCCGAAGAAGGCCAAGCTGACCGTGCTGCAGGGAAGCCTGGCATAGCCATTGCCCAAAGCGCGTCGCGCTTGAGCGGAGTCGAGCGACGCGCTTTGCGTCTTTGTTTTGTGCATGTCGTTATCTCAAAACCGCTGCGCACTTTTGGGCGACATGTTCCAGGACGGCTTCGACGGCAAGACGAAGCTGATCAACTTGATCACCACGCTGAAGCTGCGCCATTAACCCTTGGGACAATCCGGGGCTACGACGACTGAGCCCTATCCTGCCCTAGCTTTCCACATTCGCCCGCAATGCCGCCAGCACCTGCGCGAACTCCGCCAGCCGCTCGTCGGACAGTCCGACCCGCAGCCGCTTGTCAAAGGAAAGCGCGGCCTTGCGCAACGTCTCGAACATCGCCTCTCCGGCTGCGGTCAGTTCGACCAGATGAACCCGGCGGTTGACGGGATCGCGGCGGCGCACCAGCAGGCCCTGCGCCTCCATCGCGTTGAGATGGTGGGTCAGCGTCGCCCCCTGGATGCCGATCATGCCGGCAAGCTCGCGCTGATTGGCAAGCTTGCTCGACTTGACAGACAGCAGAGTGAGCCAGACCGGCAACGTACCGCCCGCTTCGACAAGAGCAGCATCGAAGGCTTGGGCGACAAGTTTGGCTGTGCGGCCAAGATTCATGCCGACTGGTGGGCGGTCAAAGGGCGTCATCGTCGGACACTAGACGGTGTTTTCCGTAGAGGGAACCGAGTGACAGGTTATACATTGACATCTAATCATTTGATATCTAATTATATGCGAACAGCGGGCAGAAAAGAGGAAATGCGGTCATGCAATATGTCTACATCGTCGTCCTCGGTCTTCATGTCATGGCGGGCGTGTTCTGGGCCGGCACCACCATCGCGGTCGGCCGCGATCCGGAGATCCGGGCGGAACGGTTCTTCCGGCCCCAAATGGGCGCGGCCGGTCTCGTTTTCCTCACCGGCATACTGCTTTGGTATTTCTTCCATGAAGGCCTTTTCGGCCCGATGGAGAAGGTGCTGGCGCTGGGCATCGCCACGGCTCTAATTGCCGCCGGCGTACAGGGCGCGCTGGTGGGTTCCGCCACCAGGAAGCTTGCCGGCGCCGACGCGGCGACGGAAGCCAGGTTGCGCGCGAAAATGACAAGAGGCGAGCGCATCGCCGGCGGTCTACTGGTCATCACCGTGCTATGCATGGCCGTCGCGCGGATGGTTTGAGGCGCGGCACAACTTCACGGAATCGTACGTTGTCTGGCGACGAGCCAATGACGTGCGGGCGCGCGGTCGGACCGAAGTACACGGGCTCTCGTACGCAGGTCCGACCGCGCGCCACCAATTCTCGCGATAACGAATTTCAAATCCGCAAGCCGAACCTGATGCCGTCATAAATGGCGGCATGGATGTTGCGCGAGGCGACCGCGTCGCCGATCCGGAACATCACGAAGCGTGCTTCTGGGTTGCGCGCCGGAAAAATGTCGCCGCCGCTCACCAGCCGCTCGTAATCCACCGCGCCGCCGTTCTTCGACAGCGGCTTCAGCGAGAGATAGAGATCGTCGAGCGGCAACGTGCCGTGCTCGACCACCACCTGGTCGACCCGCCGCTCGCCGCGCCAGCCATCGGCAAAGTCCGAGGCCAGTTCCGCGACCAACTGGTTGCCCTCGCGCCATACCGAGCGCAGCCGCGTGTTGATGGTGATGGTGACGCCCTTTTCCTGGAAGGCGCGCATATAGGGCACGTGGTTCATGCCTCCCATTTCCGGTGCGAAGAACCGCTCCGGCGAGACAAGCTCGAGTTTTGAGCCGGCATTGGCGATCAGTTCGGCCGCGCCCATGCCCTGATGGCCGCCATTGTCGTCATAGAGCAGCACATTTTCGGCCGGCTTGGCGCTGCCGGCCATGATGTCCCAACTCGAGGTGACAAGGTTGTCGCCAGCCGTCAGCGGCGGGTTTTGCGGCAGGCCGCCGGTGGCGACCACCACCACGTCGGGCGACAGGGCCAGAACGTCGTCCTTCTCCGCCCAGGTGTCGTAGCGAATCTCGACACCGAGCCGGTCGAGTTCGGCCAGCCGCCAGTCGATGATGCCGATCAATTCCTTGCGGCGCGGGTTCTGCGTCGCCAGCCGAACCTGGCCGCCGGCCTGGCTCGACGCTTCCAGGATCGTTACCTTGTGGCCTCTCTCGGCCGCGACCCGCGCCACCTCCAGCCCGCCGGCGCCGGCGCCGACGACGACGACTTTCTGCTTCGGCCCTTCGGTCTTGACGATGATGTGCGGGATGTCGGCCTCGCGGCCGGTCGCCGCATTGTGGACGCACAGCGCTTCACCGCCTTCGTAGATGCGATCCAGACAATAGGTGGCGCCGACACAAGGGCGGATCTCGTGCTCGCGGCCCTCCATCACTTTTTTGATGATGTGCGGATCGGCGATGTGGGCGCGGGTCATGCCGACCATGTCGAGCTTGCCGGTGGCGATGGCGTGCCGCGCGGTGGCTACGTCGGAAATGCGCGCCGCATGGAAGGTCGGGAATTTTGTCGCCGCCCTCACCTCGCCGGCGAAATCGAGATGCGGCGACGAACGCATGCCGGTCACCGGGATAACCTTGGTCAGTGCCGCGTCACTCTCGATCGAGCCGCGGATGATGTTGAGGAAATCGACCTTGCCGGAGCCGGCCAGCCGCTTTGCAATCTCGACGCCTTCCGCCTTCGACAGGCCTTTTTCAAAATCTTCGTCGGCGACCATGCGGATGCCGACGACGAATTTGTCGCCGACCGCCGCACGCACGGCGTCGAGCACCATGTTGGTGAAGCGCAGGCGGTTGTCGAGCGAACCGCCGAACTCGTCATCGCGGTGGTTGGTGGCCGGCGACCAGAAGCCGTCGATCAGATGGCCATAGGCTTCGAACTCGATGCCGTCGAGGCCGGCGGCCTGGCAGCGCTGCGCGGCTGAGGCATAATCGGCGACGATCCGCTCTATGTCCCAGTCCTCGATGGTCTTCGGGAAAGCGCGATGCGCCGGTTCGCGCACGGGCGAAGCCGAGAGCACCGGCAGCCAGTCGGCCTTGTTCCAGCCGGTGCGGCGGCCGAGATGGGTGATCTGGATCATCACCTTGCAGTCGTGCTCGTGGCAGGCATCGGCGAGTTCGGCCAGCCACGGCACGATCCTGTCCTCATAGACATGCAGGTTGCCGAAGGCCGCCGGACTGTCGCGCGAAACGATCGCCGAGCCGGCGGTCATGGTCAGCGCCATGCCGCCCTTGGCCTTTTCGGCATGGTAGAGCCGGTAGCGCTCTTTCGGCATGCCATCCTCGGAATAGGCCGGCTCGTGGCTGGTCGACATGACCCGGTTCTTCAGCGTCAGATGTTTGAGCTGGTAGGGCTGGAGAAGCGGATCGCTGCTGGTCATCGTCTTCCTGCGGTTTTAAATTGTGCTAATGAGCGGCAAAATTCGTTTTCAAGCATGTCGTCCCCACACTTCCCGGCGACATGCGATAAGGAACCCGTTTATGATCGACACCAGGACCCTCACCCAGCTCGGCGCGCACGTCGAGACGCCACAGAGCCCCGAAGCAGCGGTCCTGGAGACCGTGCCGTTTGCGCGCGGCGACGGGCCGCCGGCGATCGTGCGCTTCACTTGCCCGGAATTCACTTCGCTGTGCCCGGTCACCGGCCAGCCGGATTTCGCCCATATCGTCATCGACTACGCGCCCGATGCGCTGCTGGTGGAATCCAAGTCGCTCAAGCTGTTCATGACCTCGTTTCGCAACCATGGCGCCTTCCATGAAGACTGCACCGTCATGATCGGCCGGCGCATTGTGGGGGCAACCAAGCCGCTGTGGTTGCGCATAGGCGGCTATTGGTATCCGCGCGGCGGCATTCCGATCGACGTGTTCTGGCAGACCGGCGCGCCGCCCGAAGGCGCCTGGCTGCCTGACACCGGCGTCGCGCCCTATCGCGGGCGCGGCTAGCTCGCTCATCATTCGCACTGATATTGGCTGAGTGCCCATTCACCGGTCACCGACAACAGATCCGTGATCTTCCAGTCGCCGTCGACCTTCTTGAACTTCCACTCCAGCCGGTGCGGGTTGCCAGCGATGACGAAGGCGACGATGACCTTGGCCTGGTCGCCTTTGATCGCCTCGAGCGTCTTCAGGCTCTTGTCGATCTCCGCCTTGTCATAATCCGCATTGTCCAGCGCCATGTTGTGGTCGAGGCACTCGCCCTGTCCGGACTTGCGCAAGGCGTCGCTCTTGTCGAGCACGGTTTTCGCCGGATCGATGAAATGGCTGCGCTCTGACGGATCGATCTCCAGCCCGACCTGATCGTAAAACGGCCGCACCACAGCGGTCGGGGATCCCTGCTGGACGGGTGCTGCCGGCGCTGCCTCGGCTGGCGACCATCCGACCGGGGGCGTTGCCGGTTCCACGGCCCCGCCGGGCGCATTCGCGAGCGGCGCCCCGCTGTCGCCCGGCGCAGTGTCAGCCGGCGCGTTTGCCGGCGGCGCACCCAATAAACCTTGCGCGGCGGCGCCACTCAGACCCACCGCCAGCAGGCACATGGTCGACAGTGCCAGGAACGGGCGATGGGCCATCGCATCACTCCGGTGTCTGGCCGGCCATGCATTCCAGCGCGCTGAGCTTCCAGTCGCTGGTCTTCGAGGCGATGTCCGATATCTTCCACTTGCCGTCGATCTTCTTGAGCGACCAGACCATTTCGCGTTTGGAATCGTCGCCCTCGGAGAAAAGGCTGAAGGATGCTGTAACCTCTGCGTTGTCGCCATCCAGCTTCTCAGACAGTTTCAGCGTTTTCGAGACGGTCTTCTGATCGAAATCCTGGGCGTCCAGGCCAGGATCGAAATCGATGCAGGCGACCTGGTCCGGGTTCTTTTTCGTTGCCTGGTCGTTCAGGTCGAACAGTTTCGTCACCGGCTCGGTGAACCGATCCCGGTATTGCTCGTCGGCCTCGAACTTGACTGCGGGAACATAGAAGAACTTCACGGCGTTGGACGCCGGTCCGGCGACGGCGGCCGCCGGCAAGGCTATCGAAAGGGCGGCAACGAGCACTGTCGGTCTCATGCAGAATCTCCGGCTTTTGATGGCTTGAGCCTACCAATACCACGCATCCTGCATATCGGCTTTTTTTCGGCTCATGAAGCCCCGTAACGCTTGTTTCAACCATCCAGCCAGACGTTCTGCAGGTCCATCTCGAAGGTCTGGTGGACACCGTAGTTCTTTACCTTCTTGTTCATGTGGCTGTAGAGCTTCTGCCAGAACGGCTGAACGATGACGCCCGAATCCTGCAGGATCTGCTCGACATCCTTCATCACCTCCTTGCGCTTCTCCACGTCGATGAGCGAAAGCGCCTGCTTGAGCTTGGCGTCGAAATCAGGATTTGAGTACGCCGTTTCATTCCAGGCCTCGCCGGTGCGATAGCCGAGCGCCAGCACCTGAACGCCGAGCGGGCGCATGTACCAGATCGTCATGGAATAGGGATATTTCGTCCAGTCGTTCCAGAAGGTCGAACCCGGCAGCACCGTGCGCTTGACCTTGATCCCGGCATCGCGCAGCTGGCCGGCGATCGCGTCGCCCGTGTTCTTCTGCCAATCGTCCTCGACGGTGATCAGTTCATGCTCGAAGTCGGCCTGCCCGGCTTCCGCCATCAGCTTCTTGGCGCCGGCGGCGTCGCGTGTCTTCTTGGGCAGCGGATAGTATTCCGGATGGATCGGCGCGACGTGGTGGTTTTCGCCAGGGGTGCCTCGCCCGGCGTAGCCAAGTTCGAGAACCGCGTTGTTGTCGACGGCCATTTGCAGGGCGTTGCGGACCCGCTGGTCGTCATAGGGCTTGTGAGTGATGTTGGTGCGGGCAACGAGCGTCGTCGCCGTCGCAACCTCCGATTTCACCAGACCCATCTTGTCGAGGATGTCGATGAAGTCGGCGGGCGTCTCGAAATTGAGGTCGATCTCGCCGGAATCGAATGCATTGATCGAAGCGTTGAAATCGGTGCCGTAATCGATGAATTCGACGCTGTCGAGCGGCGCTTCCCCACCCCACCACTTGCCGTTCTCACGGCGCTTGACGACCGCCTTCTGGCCGACATCGTAGGAGACCAGTTCGAACGGCCCGGTGCCGATCGGCTTCTTGATCGGATCGGCACCGTCGGCATCGAAGTTGCGATGAACCACCAGCGCCGGATAGTCGGTGAAGTTCGGGATCAGCGAAATGTCGGGTTCGTTCAGTTTCAGCTTGACCGTGTTGTCATCGACCTTGGTGATCGCGCCATCCCTAGCCTTGCCGGTCTTTGCGACGATCAGTGCGCCGACGCGTGCGGCCATGGAGTTGCCGGCGACGCTTTTCTCGCACCAGCGCGTCAGATTTTGAACGACATCATCGGCGCTGAAAGCATCGCCGTTGTTCCATGTAATGCCCTTGCGCACATGCAGCACATATTCGGTGGCGTCGTCGTTGATATCCCAGCTTTCCAGCAGAACCGGCTCGAATGTGAATTGCCTGGTGTAGCGGACAAGCGGCTCCAGCCAGCAGCGCGAAATGTTGGCCAATTCCACCCAGTCGTAAGTGCGCGGATCCTTCTGCCCCTTCACCGACATCGAGACGCGCAGCGTCCCGCCTTTCTTCGGCTCTTCGGCCAAAGCACGATCGGGCACGGCAAGGCCGATCATGCCATAGGCAAGCGCCGTTGACGCGCCGAAGGCGCTTGCGAGCGCCAGGAATTCGCGCCGGTCGACACGACCCGCGCGTGCTTCGGCGGCCATTGCCTCGATAGTGCTCGGCACGCGATCGCCATTGCTTCTGAAGAATGTCATTTTTTTCTCCCGTCTGGTTCCCGTCTGATCTTCGTGCGGCACCTCAACTGACGCTGTCCGGCAGCCTCTCCTCGCGCCGCGCGATGAAGTCTGTCAGGCCATCGGCGATGCCTTCGTCGAGCTTCGGCTCCTCGTAGTCCGCCAGCATGTTGCGCGCCTTCTCGCGGCCGCGCGTGTCGTGGTCCTTCGCCCCTTCGGCCTTCCACTGTTCGAACGAATTGAAGTCCATGATGGTGGGCATGAAGAAGGCGGACTCGAAATGTTCGAGCGTGTGCTGGGTGCCCAGGAAATGCCCCTGGGGCCCCACCTCGCGGATCGCCGCCATCGCTTCCTTGAAATCGTCGAACGGCAGCCCGCCGGCATATTTGTACCAGCCGATCAGCTGTTCGCAGTCGGTCGCGAATTTCGAATAGCCGCAGGTCAGCCCGGCCTCGAGCCATCCCGCCGAGTGCCAGATGTAATTGGCGCCAGAAAGGATGGCGGCATGCATCAGCATGTTCGCCTCGTAGCCCGCCTGCGCGTCGTTCAGCTTCGACCCGACATGGAAGCCGGACGTGCGCCATGGCAGCCGGTATTTCCGCGCCAGGGCTCCCATCAGATACATCATCTGGGCCGCCTCCGGCGTGCCGCCCATCGGGGCGCCGGTCTTCATGTCCACCGTCACCATGAACTGTCCATAGATCTGCGGCGACCCCGGGCGCAGCAGCTGCGTGAACGCGATGCCCGCCAGCGCTTCCGCGTTGACCTGCGCCACCGCGCCCACGGCGGAGGCCGAGGTCGAGGCGCCGCACAGCGCGAAGGGCGCGAGGATCAGCGGCTGGTTGTTCCGCGCATAGACCTTCATCGCGTCCAACATGGTGGCGTCCCACACAAGCGGCGAATTGCAGTTGGTGATCGACACCAGGACCGGGTTGTCGCGGACATAATCCTCGCCGAACACGATGCCCGCCATCGCCATCGTGTCTTCCGCCCGATCCTTGGACGTGACGATGCCCATGAACGGCTTGTCGGAGTGCTTCAACGCCGAGTGGATGATGTGGAGGTGACGCTTCGGCACCGCGATTTCCATCGGCTCGCAGATGATCGAGCTCGACGAGTGCAGCGCCGGCGCCATGTAGGCGAGCTTGTGGAAATTCTGCAGGTCGGCGAGCGTGCCGTAGCGTCTGTTGTTGTCGAGGTCGCGCACATAGGGTGCGCCGTACATCGGCGCGAAGATGGAGTTGTTGCCGCCCACGCGCACCGAACGCTGCGGATTTCGCGCATTGAGCGTGAACTCCGGCGGGACCTTCGAGACCAGCTCCATCAGCAAGGCACGGTCGATGCGGACACGTGTCTCCGAAACGTCTGCCCCGGCCGCCTTCCAGAGCGCGATAGCCTCGTCGTCGCGGAACTCGCATCCCACCTCTTCGAGGATCGAGAGTGACTCCTGGTGGATCAGCTCGACCGCCTCATCCGGAACCATCTGATAGACGGGGATCTGGCGAACCAGGGTCGGAAACGACGTTACGGGAGCCCCGCGCAACGCCTTGCGCCCCAAGCGGCCGCCACTTCGACGATTGGCGTGTTCGGTCATTTCAGGGGCCGGTGCGTTCATGACAACTCCATTCCACTCATTGGCACCAGCCTAGCGGGACAAAATATGTATGTGACGCTGGAAAATCCTGATCTCTTGTATAAGCTGAGCTTATGCGAAGCCTGCGCCACCTCCTGCCTTCCGCCGGCAGCCTGATCGTCTTCGAGGCGGCCGGGCGTCTGTCGAGCTTCACCGCCGCCGGGCGCGAACTCGGCATGACGCAGGCCGCCGTCTCCTATGCGGTGCGCGGACTGGAAGAACAGCTCGGCGCCAAGCTGTTCCAGCGCCGCCACCGTCAGGTCATCCTGACCGAGGCCGGCGAGCGCTTCCACGCCGACGTCTCGCTCGGCCTCTCACATATCCGCAAATCGGCGGAGGATCTGCGCCTGCAGGCAACCGGCGGCCACGTGACGCTGGCCGCCTCGACGGCCTTCGGTTCCTTCTGGATGATGCCGCGCCTGCAGCAGTTCCGCGACGAACTGCCGGGCATCGACCTGCGCATCCAGACCGCCGACCGCGACCTCGACATCATCGCCGAAGGCATCCCGCTCGGCGTGCGCGGGGGCGAGCCGCGGGATTGGCCGGACTATCATTCGCTGCCGCTGGCGGATGAGGAGATATTTCCCGTTGCCGGCGCCAGCTACGCGGCGAAGTTCGGCCTGCCCGAATCCGTCTCGGAACTGGCCACGCACCGTCTCATCCATCTGGAAGAGCCGTATCGCGAGGCGGCCAGCTGGGACGAATGGTTCCTGTCGGCCGGCGCCAGTCTCAGCGATACCGCGCGCGGCCTGCGCATCAACGACTATGGCCTGGTGATCCAGGGCGTCATGGAAGGGCAAGGCATCGCTCTCGGCTGGCGGCATCTTGCCGAGCGCCTGCTGGCATCAGGACTGTTGGTGCCGGTGACGGATCATGTTCTGAGGACCGGCAAGGCGTTCTATGTCGTCTGGCCGAAGAACCGAGAGCTCAGCGACAACGCCCGCAAGGTGCGCGACTGGCTGGCGGCGCAGGCGTGAGGGACAGTGCCTCCCAGTTCCTTGGAAGTCGGCGGGACAGCACCCCCTCTGTCCTGCCAGACATCTCCCCCGCAAGTGGGGAGATTGGCAGTTCCAACCTCGCCGCCCTTCCTGCAGCGCTGCAGATTGGCGAAAGCCGTGACGACATCCGATCTCCCTCCTTGCGGGGGAGATGGCCGGCAGGCCAGAGGGGGGTGCTGTCCCGCCAGCATCACCGCTATTCCGCCGACATCGAATGCTTCCTCATCGGCGTCGAATCCGCCTATAGTGTCTCCATGCCCATCCGCCAGCTTTCCGAAACGATGATCAACCAGATCGCCGCCGGCGAAGTCATCGAGCGTCCGGCAAGCGTGGTCAAGGAACTGGTCGAGAATGCGCTCGATGCCGGTGCCGGCAGGGTGGAGATCGTCACTGCCGGCGGCGGACTGAACCTGATCCGCGTCACCGATGACGGCTCCGGCATTCCCGAACCGGAGCTGGCGCTGGCGATCGCGCGTCACTGCACCTCCAAGCTCACCGAGGATATCAACGACATCCGCTCGCTCGGCTTCCGCGGCGAAGCGCTGCCGTCGATCGGCTCGGTGTCGCGGCTGTCGATCCGCTCGCGCACAGCCGCCGGCGACAGTGCCGCCGAGATCGGCATCGAAGGTGGCCGCGTCCTGCCCGTCAGGCCGGCGGCGGCCAATCGCGGCACCACGGTCGAGGTGCGCGACCTGTTCTTCGCAACGCCCGCCCGGCTGAAATTCATGAAAGGCGAGCGCGCCGAGAGTTCGGCGACCAGCGATGTGATCAAGCGCATCGCCATCGCCTTCCCCACCGTGCGCTTCACCCTGGCCGGCTCCGATCGCTCGACGCTGGAATTGCCCGCGACCGACGGCAGCCAGGAAGGCAGCCTGCGTCGCATCGCCCAGGTAATGGGTGCCGACTTTCCCGACAATTCGATTGCCATCGAGGCGATGCGCGAAGGCGTGCACCTGACCGGTCACGTGTCGATCCCGTCCTTCACCCGCGCCAATGCGCTGCAGCAATATGCCTATGTCAACGGCAGGCCAGTGCGCGACAAGCTGATCGCCGGCGCCATTCGCGGTGCCTTCGCCGACGTCTTGCCGCGCGACCGCCATGCGGTGACGGTGCTGTTCCTGTCGCTCGATCCGGCCATCGTCGACGTCAATGTCCACCCGGCCAAGGCCGATGTGCGCTTCCGCGACCCAGGACTGGTGCGCGGGCTGATCGTCGGTTCCATCCGCCAGGCACTCGCCGATTCAGGCATCCGCGCGGCCACCACGGGTGCTGCCGGCATGATGGCGGCTTTCCGGCCCGGCGCCGCATCCTACGGTCACGGCGGCCCGGCAAACGGCCACCGCAGCTACGACGCGGCCCATCACGCGTCGGGCTCGTCCGGCTTCGATGCTGCCCGTTCATCCCAGCGCCCTCTCGACATGGGTTTCGAGGGAGCGCGCTTCGAACATCGCGGTTTGCGCGAAAACGAGCAGGCGGCGTTCGATGCCGGTCCGCTTGCCAGCGCCGATGCGCGCGCCGGGCAGGATGAGGCGGCCGAGACGCTGCTTGGCGCGGTGCTGGGAGCGGCGCGCGCCCAGGTGCATGAGAACTACATCGTTGCGCAGACCAGGGATTCGCTCGTCATCGTCGACCAGCATGCAGCACATGAACGGCTGGTCTACGAGGCGCTGAAGAATGCGCTGCATTCGCGCCCCGTGCCCTCGCAGATGCTGCTTCTGCCTGAAATCATCGACCTGCCCGAAGAGGATGCCGAGCGGCTTGCGCTCCATTCAGAAACGCTGGCACGTTTCGGGCTCGGTATCGAGCGCTTCGGCCCCGGCGCCGTCGCGGTGCGGGAGACGCCGTCGATGCTCGGTGAAACCAATGTCCAGCAATTGGTGCGCGACCTTGCCGATGAGATCGCCGACAACGACACGGTCGAGACGCTGAAGGAGCGGCTGGACAAGATCGCCGCGACCATGGCCTGCCACGGCTCGGTACGCTCCGGCCGTCTGCTCAAGGCGGAGGAGATGAACGCGCTGCTGCGGCAGATGGAGGCGACGCCGGGCTCCGGCACCTGCAACCACGGCCGCCCGACCTATATCGAGCTCAAGCTGGCGGATATCGAAAGGCTGTTCGGGCGGCGTTGAGGTCTTGCTATCGGCGTCCCGCTTCATTTCCTTTGGCGGTACTTTTTGGTCTTGCGGTCAAAGGCATAGTCCATCGCATATCCGGCGCCGCCACCTCGAAAATTCACCGAAATGATGTCCTTGCCTCGCTCGGTCCACTTTTGGACGTTCGCATAGATGGACGTCATCAGCATGCCGGCGTTGCAGCCATCATCATCGAAGGCGATCTCCTGAACGACCTTCCTGCTGCTCTTTTTGATGACCTGCATTTTCGCCATGCAAGTGCCTGAGTCGGTGTTCGTATAAAGACCGGCAAACCTGTGGGCGGCTGTTTCGGCCCAGAAGGGAATCTCGACGGTCCCGTCGATCTTTGGATCGCCAGTATCGTCCAGGCTCGCGACTTTCTTGAGCGTGACGGGATACGTGTCTGCCCCCTTGCTCCAGGTGCCTGTCGCGCCGCTTTCAGCCATGTCGAGGGAAAACGGGCATCCGGTGGTGTCGACGGGGATCTTTGATCCAACCACCAGTATCCGGTCGAATTCCTTGTCGTTCGAGATCTCGCAGAGCGCGAGCCTGGTGCCGTTGAGCTTGCCGAACACCGCTATCGGGCTTTGTTTCGCGTCGTAGAAGTAGCTTCCCTCGATGGTCATGCCGCTGCCGAAGCCGTCATATGTCTGAAGCGAGACATGAACGGGCTGGGAGCCGATGGACCCTTCGTAGTTCTCCACATGATACCAACCCGCGGCGGCCTTTCCGCTCAGCAGCAGCACACAAGAAATTACGGATATGAACCATCTTCCCATCCCGACCCCGCCGTGTTCCACAAAAGCGGCTCACCATAGCCGCCCGCCTGGCGCATGTCTGCATCACGGCGGGTACGGCTCGGGATTTGAGTCCGGAACGGCTCCAATCTTTTGTGTCAACGCCTCAAATTCACGACAATGACGCCGCCGAGCGCCAGCGCGCCGCCGAGGATGCCGAGCAGCGTCGGCACTTCGCCCAGCCAGAAGAAGCCGATCAACGCCGACATGGGTGAGACCAGATAAAGGAAGTTCGAGGCACGTGCGGCAGGCAGCCGCGACAGCGCGGTCGCCCAGGCGGCGTAGGCGATCAGGCTGGGCACGATGCCGAGGAAGATGACGGCGCCGAGGCCCGCCGTATCGGCAACCGCCGCCTGCGAAAAGGCTGACGGCAGGAAGGGCGACAGGCAGAGTGCGCCGAGCACCATGTTCGAGGCCGAAATGGTCAATGGATGATGGCGGGCAAACAGCGGCTTCTGGACGATGGTGTTGACGGCCGAGCACAAGGCCGAGCCAAGCACCAGCAGGGCGCCGGTATTGAAATGCAGACCTTGCCCGTCGGCCATGGCGATGACGCCAATGCCGGCGAAGGAAATCACCGTTCCGATCCAGGCCATGCCAGAGAAGCGCTCGCCAAGCAGCGCCATCGCCATGATGGCGGTGAAGATCGGGCTGACGTTGATGATGAATCCGGCGGCACCGGCCGAGACGGTCAGTTCGCCGAAATTGAGCATGACGGTGTAGAGCGCGACGAAGATGGCGCCGCCGAAGACGAGGCGCCACACTTCGTCCAGCCTGGGCAGCGCCGGACGCTTGACCGCGAGGAAGATCGCCGCCGGCACGGCGGCGATGGCAAAGCGCAGCGCGCCCAGTTCCAACGGCCCGAAGGCGGCAAGGCCGGCGCGGATCGCCGGAAAGGCCGATGCCCAGCCGACCACCGTGAGCGCCACGGCGATGGCTGCCGCGGTATCCATCCGCTGTGTCGAATTCAACGTGCCCGTCACTGCGCCCATCTCACCGTCCTCGTGTTCTTCGATCCTGAAAGGCAGAAAACGCCTTTTGGGGCCGATTGACAAACGACCAAATCGAGGATCACCTGTGACTATGGATCACAGCTCAGACACAATGGTGCCGCTCGAAACGCTGCGCGCCTTCGACGCGGCGGCGCGAACAGGCAGCTTTTCGGCGGCGGCCGAAAAGCTCAACATCACCCACGGCGCCGTCAGCCGGCAGATCGCCAAGCTCGAAGACTGGCTGGGATTGAAAGTCTTCGATCGCGGTGCGCGCGGCGTCTCGCTGACAATCGAAGGCAACAGGCTGCATCTGCGCACCACGGAAGCTTTCGCGCTGATATCGACCCATTCCGACCGCTGGGTCGAACCGCGCGGCACCGCCGTGGTGCGGCTGACCTCCATCCCCTCGGTCAGCGGGCTGTGGCTGATGCCGCGCATGGCGGCACTGGAGAATAATCCCTCCAAGCTGCGCATCGTGCTGGATGTCGACATCCGCCACGCCGACCTCGCGGACGAAGGCATCGACCTGTCGATCCGCTGCGGCCGCGGCGGCATTCCTGGCCGCATCTCGGTGCAGCTTTTCGAGGAACATGTCTTCCCCGTCGCCTCACCGGAGCTTGCCCGCGAGATCGGGCGCGGCGACCCCGCCCGGCTGCTCAAATTTCCGCTGATCAACGATTCCGACGCTTCGGCCTGGCGCGCCTGGTTTGCCGCGCAAGGCATGGACTACCGCCCGCGCCCGCAGGATCGCCGCTTCGAGGATTACAACCTGGTGCTCGACGCCGCCGCCTATGGGCTCGGCATCGCGCTGGCGCGTCCGCCGCTGACCGGGCATCAGTTGGAGTCGGGCCGCATCGCTCCCGTCGACGAGCGCACCGCTCTCAATCCGGTGTCCTACTGGCTCGACCGGCCGATGGGACGGCCACGGGCCGCTGCGGCGGAACTGGCGCGCCGCATCGCGGTGCAGGCAGGGCTGGCGCCGGAAAAGATGGAAGCCTTCATCGACGCCGAGGGTTAGCGCAGCACCAAAAGAATGAACCCGACGATCGCCACGGCCAACAGCCCGGCAGCCAACGACGTTAGGCCCACGCTCATCTGCCTGCTTTCGGGCTGCGCCACGACGTTCGACCGGGAAGCCGCCTGCCCTCGTCCCGCAACCGCATTGGCGTCGGCTGAGCGGCGCAGGGCCGGAACCTCGGGTGAAAGAAGCGCAACCCATGGCAGTGCCGTGGCCCTTGCCGCGGCTCCCTCATCGACCCTTGTCGGCGGCGGCGCCAGGCCACGTTGCGTAGTGTCGCCGTCAGCCGATGTCCTCGCCGCAGTCGCTGCGGCATCGCCGGTTGTTGCGCCGTCCGGTTCCGCGAGCGCGAGATAAGCCTGCAACATCTCCGCCGATGCTGTCTGCTGGGCTCTCACGGTTGTTGCCGGTGATAACAGCATAGGCAGTGTCGGTGTCGCTGCCGGGCGAACGGGCGCGCCGGATGGCGCTGGCGGCGCCACCAGCGCCTTCACGAGGGCGGTTTTTACCGGATCGGCCTTCGCCGACGGCACGGCCCGCGGCGTCATCGCTTCCCTAAGCAAGACGGCAAGACGAGCAGAGGAAATATCCATAGTGCCCCGTCAACAGCTTTTTCTTCCCAACATTAGGGGTTCAGCATTGTCTCAGGCTTGTCACATGCTTGACCTCGCCGGAAATTTATGGCGATGAAACCCCCATGAACCTCGGCGTCCCTGCATGATGAACCGTTTCGAAGGCCCCGGCGGCAGCAAGGAAGCCCGCATCCGCTATCTCGATGGCGATTTCCAGGTTACCAGCCCTGGCGCATTCGTGCGCTGCGCGGTGACCGGCGAAAGCATTCCGCTCGATGAGTTGAAATACTGGAGCGTCGCCAGGCAAGAGCCCTATGTCAGCGCAACCGCATCCCTGCGCCGCGAAATCGAGGTGCATCCGGAGCTGCGCAGCCGACGCTAGCCCAATCTCAATAGTTGCGGATAAACAGCGACGCTGGAACGTCGCCTCGTTCTCTAGCATTCGAAGAGAGATCATCCATGGGATGGACAATCGAGCAATGGATCGCCATTGCCACGATAGCTGGATCAGCTTTTGGTTGGGCAATTGCTAACGTTGTGCGCGCGTGGACGTACTCTCGCGAGCAGCAGCAGAGAGAGTGGGCCAGATTTGGCGAAATCCTCGGCATTCTGAACAACAAAAACTATGAGCATGGTATGTGGGCGCAGCTTGCCGCAATCAATGAGCTGCGCTCGCTAAGAACAAAGCGCCCTTTGGTGCTGCGAATTGCAAGAGAAGCTCGCACCTTTTGGGCAGATGGAGGCAATGTCGCGGTGCTTGCAGAGCTGGACGAACTAATCCGAGACTTGGAACGCTAGCCGCAGAGCTCTAGGAAAGAGCCTTTATCCTCGCATTTTACGCTGGCGCCAGGCATCCAGCGTTTCATCGATGATGCGCGCGGGCACGTGATCCAGTTCGAAAACGGTGTCGATTTCCAGCACTTCGAGCTGGTCGAGAAAGTCCCGTGAGGCGCCGTGGCGTAGCCGGGCGGCGTCCTTGGCGGTGGTGATGAGACCGAGCCTCTCGGCGCCAGCCGTCGCGGCCAGCTCGGCAAGTTCGTCCTCGGCATAGAAATGATGGTCCGGAAACGGCCGCGTCGACACCAGCTCGCCGCCGGCTGCCCGCACCGTATCGAAGAATTTCTCGGGGTGGCCGATGCCGGCGAAGGCCAGCAGCCGCTTGCCGGCAAACCCCGCCTTGCCGCTTGGCTCGGTGCGAGCCTCGAAGATCGGCCGTCCGGCGCGCGCCGCCTGGCGTACCACGGCGTCGGCGGCGGTGCCCTCGCCCATCTTCAACAGCCCGCTGGTGAAGACCAACTGGTCGACGACCTTGGCCCGGAGCGGGCCGCCCGGAATGACCCGGCCATTGCCGATCCCGTAGCGCGCATCGACGACGACCAGCGCGTAGTCGATGTGGATGCGCGCGCTCTGGAAGCCATCGTCCATGATCAGGAAATTGCAGCCATGCTTTTCCAGCAGCAGCCGGGCGCCGGCGGCGCGGTTCGGCGTCACCGCCACCGGCGCGTGTTCGGCCAAGAGCAGCGGCTCGTCGCCGACATGCTTGGCGCTGTCGTGATTGATATCGACGACATGCGGTTCGGCGAAGGAGCCGCCATGGCCGCGCGACAGGAAGCCGGGTTTCAGATGCATGCGTTGGGCCTGTTCGGCGAGCGCGATGGCCACCGGTGTCTTGCCGGTACCTCCAACGGTGAAATTGCCGATGCACAGAACCGGTGCCTCGATCTTCTCGCGCTTGGCCCGCCGCATGCCCCGGCCGGCGGCGAGCGCATAGATGGCCGACAGCGGCGACAGTGCCAGGACCCGCCAGTCCGGCTCTTCCCACCAGAATGGTGGTGCCTCGGAAGTCACGCTAGCGCCCGTTCGCGCCCTTCAGGCGCGACTTGACGACCAGCGGCTGGATGTAGGGCTCAAGCGATTTCAGCGTACGGGCCAGCGCACCTCGCATCTCGTCGACGGTCGCAATGCCCGCCGCCATCATCTCGTGGCGCGCCACTTCGTTGGTCAGGAGGAAATTGACGGCGCCGGCCAGCATGTCGCGATCGCGCACCAGCTTGGCGCCGCCGCTGTCGAGCAGACGCCGGTAGGCCTCGCGAAAATTCTGCACATTGCGGCCGGCGAGAACCGCGGTGTCGAGCATGGCCGGCTCCAGCGGATTCTGGCCACCCTCCGAGGTCAGCGAGCGGCCGACGAATGCGATTTCCGTCAGCCTGAGATAAAGCCCCATCTCGCCGATCGTATCGCCAAGCAATATGTCGGTGTCGGCAGTGATCCTGTCGCCCTTGCTGCGCCGCGCGACCTTCAGGCCCATGCCGGAAATCTGCGCGGCAAGCGCCTCGGCGCGATCGGGGTGACGTGGAACGACGATCGTCAGAAGACCAGGGTGACGCTTGTGCAGTGTCGCGTGGACTTCCGCCGCGACCACCTCCTCGCCGTCATGGGTCGAGATCGCCGCCCAGGTCGGGCGCGCGCCGATCTGACGCCGCAGCGCCGCCAGCACCCGTTCGTCGACCGGCGGCGGCGAAGTATCGACCTTGAGGTTGCCCGACACGGTGACCGGCCGGGCGCCGAGCGCGAGGAAGCGCTCGCCATCGACATCCGACTGCGCCACCACATGAGCCAGGTTCTCGAACAACGCCTCGGCGATGTTGGCCCGTTTCTTCCACGACCTGAACGAACGGTCGGACAGCCTGCCATTGACCAGCACCTGCGGCACGCGGCGCGCGCCAAGCTCGAGGATGGTCATCGGCCAGATCTCGGATTCGGCGATGATCGCCAGATCCGGCTGCCAGTGGTCGAGGAACCGGCTGACCGCAGGCTTGAGGTCGAGCGGCACATATTGATGGATGATGCGATCACCGAGCCGCTCGTCGGCGACCTGCGCCGAAGTGACCGTGCCGGTCGTCAGCACGATGTTGACGCCGTAGTCGAGAATGCTTTCGACCAGCGGCACGACGGCTATGGTCTCACCGACGCTCGCGGCATGGATCCAGATCACCGGACCCTCGGGCCGCGGGCGGCCGGCGACGCCATAGCGCTCGCGGCGGCGGTAGCGGTCTTCCTTGCCGCGCGAGGTGCGCCAGGCGACGTAGGGCCCGACCAGCGGATAGGCGGCCGCACCCGCGAAGCGGTATGCCGACAGCATGGCTCTCGCCCAGCGACCGCTCATCGCGTGGCGTCCACGAGACGGTAGGCCTCGGCGGTCGCGGCATTGAGCGCGACTGTCACTTCCTGGCGCTTGCGCTCCATTTCGGCGGCATCGGCACCAGCCGCCACGAAGATCGGCGGGCCGATGACGATCGACGAGCGGCCGAACGGCAGGTTGATGGTGGTCCTGTCCCAGCTCTTCTCCAGCACCTTGCGGCGGCTGGTGGTGATGGCGACCGGCACAAGCGGCCGGCCCGAGAGGCGCGCCAGGAGAACGATGCCAAGCCCTGCGTCGCGCGGTTTGCCGTGCGGAATATCTGCGATCATGGCGACGTTCTTGCCGGTCGCGAGCGACTTTTTCAGGGCGATAAGCGCTTTTGCCCCGCCTTTATCGAGATGCCTGGCATTTTCTCGCCCGCCCGAACCGCGCACCGCCTCGATGCCGAATTTCTCCAGCATCAATGCGTTGAGCTCGGCATCGGCGCTGCGTGAGACCATGGCGACCAGGGGCTTGCGCTTGGGGTAGTAGGCTGGCGTCAGCAGATGCTGACCGTGCCACAGAGCGATGATGACGGGCTCGAACTCGGTATAGGCACCGCCCGAAAACCGCGCCGATCCCGCGACGACGCGATTGGTGAGGTGCACGAACCGGACGAACTGGGCGAACAGGCTGGCGATGGCGTTCTTGACGAAGCGCGACTCCGCCAGCGGTTGGCGAATCTTGCGCCAGAAGGCCTTGGTCGTGCGGCTGCGTCCCCTGCCCGTGGGTGCGGCCTCGCTCGCTGGCCCTTTCGCCAGATCATGCTCCATCGAAGTCAACCGGCAGCCTTGTTGTCGGGGTCCAGCAGCCGGTGCAGATGAACGACGAAATAACGCATGTGGGCATTGTCGACGCTGGCTTGCGCCTTGGCTTTCCAGGCCGTGTGCGCGGATTGATAGTCCGGATAGATGCCGACGATGTCGAGCCCGTCGAGATCGCGGAATTCGCTGCCGCCAAGCTTCTTCAGTTCGCCACCGAACACCAGATGCAAAAGCTGTTTCTTTCCGTCTTCCACGGCCATGTCGGTCCTTCACATATCGTGAGTTTGTGACAGGTCTAGACCAAAGCCGCCGACTTTGGAACCTTAGACCCAGATGAATTCATCTCGTTCAGGAAAGCGCTTTTACGCATCCAGCCCGGCGATGACGCCGGCGAGCACGTCCAGCAGTTCACCGCTGCCGGCGGCGAGCGCGCCGTGGCGGGTCACCTCGCCGGCATAGAGCGGGGCGCGGCCATGCCGGTCGAGCAACTGGCCGCCGGCCTCGCGCAAGATGAGATCGGCAGCGGCAATATCCCAGTCATGCGCGTTCGGCTTGACGAAAGTGGCATCCAGCACGCCATTGGCGATCATGGCCAGCCGATAGGCGAGCGAAGGGCTGTAGGGCGCCCGCTTCAGCCGCGCCTGCCATTCGGCCGGCATCAGGTCGGTCAACTGCTTCAGTCCGGAAATCTCGGCCGTATCCGCCAGCTTGCGCACCGCAATGCGCTTGCCGTTGCGGAAGGCGCCCTGGCCGGGCAGCGCCCAATAGGTCTCGTCCATCGCCGGGCATTCCAGCACGCCGGCCAGCGTGCGGCCATGCTCGACGACGGCAACGCTGACGCACCAGGTGCGCTGGCCTTCCAGGAAACCGCGCGTGCCGTCGATCGGGTCGACGACGAAGGTGCGGCGTGCCGAAAGCCGAACCGGATCGTCGACTGTTTCTTCAGACAGCCAGCCATAATCCGGCCGCGCCGCCAGCAGCGTTTCGCGCAGATAGGCGTCGGCGGCGTGATCGGCCTCGCTGACCGGCGATGTGCCGCCCTTCATCCAGACTTGCGGGCTGTTACCGAAATAGCGCATGGCGATGACACCAGCCTCGCGGGCGGCATCGCGCAGCAGCAGCAAATCCTCGGTGGCGCCGGCAATGGTCAGGTCATGCTCCGGCAAGGGTCATCCCTTCGATCAGGAGCGTTGGGGCGGCGGTGCCGAAATTGCGGTCGAGATCATCAGCCGGCACCATGTTGAGGAACATGGTCTTCAGGTTCGAGGCGATGGTAACCTCGGCGACCGGATAGGCCAGTTCACCATTCTCGATCCAGAAGCCCGAGGCGCCACGGCTGTATTCGCCGGTGATCATGTCGACGCCCTGGCCAAAAACCTCGGTGACGTAGAACCCGGTCTTGAGCGATTTGATCAGTTCCTCCGGCGCGCGCTCGCCGGGCTCGATGGCGAGATTGGTGGAGGATGGCGAGACGGAAGAGCCGCTGCGCGCGCCGCGCCCGTTGGTGACGAGGCCAAGCTCGCGCGCGGCCGATGTCGACAGGAACCAGTGGTTGAGCACGCCCTTTTCGACCATCAACAGCTTTTCGCCCTCAACGCCTTCGCCGTCGAACGGACGCGAGGCCTGGCCACGCCGCCTGAGCGGCTCGTCGGTGACGGTGATGGCCGACGCGGCCACCTGCTTGCCCATCATGTCGCGCAGGAACGATGTCTTGCGCGCGACCGAGGCGCCGTTGATGGCGCCGGCAAGATGGCCGGCGATGCCGCGCGCGACGCGCGGATCGAACACCACGTCGACCGGCCCGGTCGCCGCCTTGCGCGCGCCGATGCGACGCACCGCGCGTTCGCCGGCCTTGCGGCCGATATCCTCGGATGCATCCAGATCGGCAAAATGCTGGCGCGAGGAGAATTCATAGTCGCGCTCCATGCCTGTGCCCTCGCCGGCAATGACGCTGGCCGAGCGCGAAAAACGCGAGCCGACATAGTGGCCGAGGAAGCCGTGCGAGGTGGCCAGAACCAGCCCGCCCAGGCCCGCACTGGCGCTGGCGCCGGCCGAATTGGTCACGCCCTTGACTGCAAGGGCTGCCGCTTCCGCAGCAAGGGCTGCTTCCTTCAACTGGTCGGCCGACACTTCGGTGGCATCGAACAGGTCGAGATCGCGCGTCTGTTTGGCGAGCAATGCCGGGTCGGCCAGCCCCTGATAGGGATCCCGCGGCGACACTTTCGCCATCGCGACGGCGCGCTCGGCCAGCATCTTCGGATCCGAGGCTGCGGTGGCCGACACACTAGCCACCCGGCCGCCGACGAAGACGCGCAGCGCGACATCCTCGCTCTCGGATGATTCGGTGCCCTCGACCTTGCCGAGACGCACCGACACGCCGGTCGAGCGGCCGCGCACGGCCACCGCGTCGGCGGCATCGGCACCAGCCTTCTTGGCAGCCTCGACCAGAGCCGCGACGCGGTCGGTCAATTTTGCTGCGTCTGATATATCGGTCATGCCTGAAATCCTGCTGGTGCGGCCGACGTCCGGTCGTTGCCCACCCATCTATTGTTCCGGTCCGGCTTGTGCAATGGCATGGGCTTCAATCAAAATGCAGCGTTGAGGGTTCAAACCGCGAACCCTGCGACGCATAATCAGTCCGCAGCCTGCTCGGAGCATTTTCGATGACGCCTTTCCATCTCGCCTTCCCGGTCCGTGATCTCGATGAAACCCGCGTTTTCTATGGCGAGGTGCTGGGCTGCGCCATCGGCCGCTCGTCGGCGACCTGGGTGGACTTCGACCTGTTCGGCCACCAGATGTCCGCGCATCTGCGGCCGCGGGCGGCACAGGCCCCCAGCGACGGCAAGGTCGACGGCATTGTCGTGCCGATCCCCCATTTCGGCGCCGTGCTGCTGATGGACGACTGGCAACGACTGGCAACGCGACTGGAGGCACGCGACGACATCGATTGGCTGGAACGGCCGATGGTCCGCTTCAAGGGCGAGCCCGGCGAACAGGCGACACTGTTCATCCGTGACCCCTCGGGCAATGCCTTGGAATTCAAGGGCTTTCGCTCTCTGGAGCAGGTTTTCGCGCATTGAGCAGGTCAGGACCGGCTGCAGAGCGATTCAGGGCGCCGCGACCGGCGTCCAGATCACATCCTCGATCTTCTGCGCGCCGGTGGCCAGCATCGCCAGCCGATCGAAACCGAGCGCGATGCCGCTGGCCGGCGGCATGATGGCAAGGGCGGCGAGGAAATCCTCGTCCAGCGGATAGCGCTCGCCATAGATGCGCTGTTTCTCGTCCATTTCGATGATGAAGCGCCGGCGCTGCTCCTCGGGATCAGTCAGTTCGCCAAAGCCGTTGGCGAGTTCGACGCCGCAGCAATAGAGCTCAAAGCGCTCGGCGACGCGCGGGGCGATCGGGCTCGGCCGCGCCAGCGCCGCCTCGGCCACCGGATATTCGCACAGGATGGTCGCGCGCCCCTGCCCGAGGAACGGTTCGACCTTTTCCACCATCACCCGGCTGAACAGGTCGGCCCAGCTGTCGTCGGGCGCGGTTCGCAGGCCGGCCCGGGTCAAGGCGGCGTAAAGCGCGTCGCGGTCGGTGGCGCCGTCGGCGGCGATCGTGGCCAGCAGATCGATGCCGGCATGGCGAGAGAAGGCATCCGCCACCGTCAGCCGCTCCGGCTCGGCGAACGGATCGCAGTCGCGGCCACGGAAGGAAAAGCGCGTCGCCCCTGCCCTTGTCGCGGCCAACGCCAGAAAGGCCGCGCAATCCAGCATCAGGCTCTCGTACGCCTCGCCCACCCGGTACCATTCGAGCATGGTGAATTCGGGATGGTGCAAGGGGCCGCGCTCGCGGTTGCGGTAGACCGGACCGAAGCTGAAAATCCTGACCTCACCGGCGGCGAGCAGCTTCTTGCAGGCGAATTCCGGCGAGGTGTGGAGATAGAGCGGCGACCGCGCACCGTCCGGCCCTATCGCTTGCGTGGCGAAGGCCGCCAGATGCGCCTCGTTGCCGGGCGAGACCTGCAGGGCCGCCGTTTCCACCTCGACGAAATCATGGGCGGCGAACCAGTCGCGCAGGCTGGCGGCGATGGCGTTGCGCAGCATCAGCCGCGGGCGGCGGTCGGCATGGACATGCGGCGTCCACCAGGGCGAAGCTTCGGTCATGAGGCGCAGATCATGATGGAATGGGGCTGGCGGCGGCGGCCAAGATGCGCTAGGCCCCCATCCAGTGCCGCACAGGCCGGCAAACGCCAATCAACTATCGCAGGATTTAAAACCGTGGTGAAAGTCATCGCCAGTTCGCTCCGCAAAGGCAATGTCGTCGAAAAAGACGGCAAGCTTTATGTGATCCTCTTTGCCGAAAACATCCACCCAGGCAAGGGCACGCCGGTGACGCAGCTCGACATGCGCCGCATCGGCGACGGGGTGAAGGTTTCGGAGCGCTACCGCACCACCGAACAGGTTGAGCGCGCCTATGTGGAAGAGCGCGAGCACACATTCCTCTACCGCGACGGCGAGGGTTTTCATTTCATGAACCCGGAGACCTACGACCAGGTGGCGGTGTCGGAAGCCGTTGTCGGCGACATGGCGCCTTACCTGCTGGAAGGCATGGCCGTGCAGTTGTCACAGTTCAACGGCATTGCCATTTCGCTGGTGCTGCCGCAGCGCGCCACCTTCGAAGTGGTGGAAACCGAGCCGACAACCAAGGGACAGACGGCCTCGTCGTCCTACAAGCCGGCCGTGCTGTCCAACGGCGTGCGCACGCTCGTGCCCCCGCACATCGCGCCGGGCACCCGCGTGGTGGTGATGACGGCCGATGGCGCTTATGTGGAGCGGGCGAAGGACTGAGGGCCGGCGTCTTTTAGCTTCAGGGCGAAGGCGGTTATTCCTCGGCGAGCGACCCTCAGGGAAAAGTGAGATGCCCTGAGGCGCTGGATGGCTGCCTCGCAGGCGCCGCCCTCCGATAGCTCATGGGCGGCTTGAGGCGGCGATCGCGGGATAGTCGGTATAGCCGGCGGGGCCGCCGCCATAGAGCGTCGCCGAGT